>CAJWIT010000057.1 GCA_913041945.1 uncultured Fidelibacterota bacterium | reverse complement strand
TTTAAAATAAAACTTTCACCTGCATTCATTC
Source organism: uncultured Fidelibacterota bacterium (assembly GCA_913041945.1). Classification (GTDB taxonomy): domain Bacteria; phylum Fidelibacterota; class Marinisomatia; order Marinisomatales; family UBA8229; genus UBA8229. The sequence goes on along the minus strand of CAJWIT010000057.1, from coordinate 9,304 downwards.
CTTCATCAACATCAGGAGTTGTAGAATCATCACCATAAATCGGCATATTGATATATGCAGTCCCAGCATTTATGATCAGTACTACAGCCCCTGCACAGTTTCCATCCTCATCAAAAGCTGCTGACCAGTCTCCCTCTCCTGCAGGAGTTCCATTTATGGTTGCTTGTCCAATAAATACCCCTGAAGATGGATTTGGCGTAGCACTCCAACCATCCGGCTGAGACAACAGAACTGTGGTGAGAAAAAATATTGAAAGAAAATGAAGTAACTTACTCATTTTTACTTGCTCCTTAAGCACGTATAAACTCATTATTATTGGAAAAAAATAACATCATAACGACCCATGATAATCACTCTTACAACATTACGATAGGAAAACAATACTCTTTATTAACGGTACTCTTTTTTGTCTTACTCAAAAGAAATTGGCATAAACCAAAAATTTTTTCATTAAAATTTTAGAAAGTATACTTATACTTTATTTTGCCCTTGATTTCAGTATAATCTTTTGATCCCACTGGATCTGCAACAAAATCGTTGACCTTTACAAGTCCAATATCCAGGCCAATAAACTGATTTTTTGAAAATTTATACTGCCCGCCAACATTCAATGAAACTTTACGGTTATCAATCTCATTTTTATCTCCGTCACCAGCTTTTGATCCAATGACCAGTGTACTACCTGAATAAAATTTGACTATTTTATTTTTTATTTTTAAAGCATAAGCTATTTTTCCATTCACAAGGGTAAACGTGGTTTTGCTGTCTGATAAAGGAATATTTTGTGCAAGTCCAAAACCAAGATTCACTGACAGTTTATTTGGATATGTCTGAGCTATTGCTAACATGTAGGAATTGCTTTTAAATGAAGCCTCACGATTTGCATCGTCCTGGAAGTCCATAAACATCAGGTTTCCGGATAAACCGACCTCAACATTTCTAATTCTTAAGTTGTACGTTGGAGCAATGGTTAGGATTGAACTTTTATCATCACTGAGATTCACCGTATCCTCTGCCACAGCTTCCCCCTTATGCGTCATAAAACGATAACCAAGGTTCAAACCCGGGAGGCCAGGCTTCATCATAGTCATATTTCCTGAATACGTAGCATTTTTAACTGTCTGAATATCTAACAAATCCAGATTATTATGGGTATTCTCATACCCGAGGATAAGCATAATTTGGTTATTGGATAATTTAGTGCGCCCATCCAGTTTAAGTCCTTGAATGTCTGTCTGTATCGAAGAATTACCTAATGAAGAGAATAACCGGGGGATTCTTTTAAATGATCCTTTCAAATCAAAATATTGATTCCTGTTTGTAAATTCAACCAAATATGTTCCTTCACTAATATTATTCAATAGTCCCTCATCTGAATTATAAGTGCTGACATCCTGATTGCGACTAACCGGATCAATAATATCCTCTGTCATGATTGAAGCAGCCCAATACGATACCACTTCTGTTTTTCCACCAAACAGTTTCACTTTGGAATTAACCCCGGCAACTGTATTGCTTTGGGCAGTGTATTTGTTTTGTAATGAATCTGGGATAGCGGAAAAATTTCCATATACTTCATCTTCCAGGGTCGTTGTATCATCTTCCACTTGTAAATAATTAACACCGAGTTCAACAATATCATGATAGTTAAACTGTGTACTTAATCCAATTATTTTTCTGCTGAAGGTACCTTTATTATAACCAGAACTATCACTCGTAAACCCGGATATCATTTCTTTTGTACGGCCATAAACAAATTGAGTGCTCAAGCCTTTATAGTGAAGATCTGTTACCGTACCCCGCACACGGGCACCTTTTAACGTCAATTCAGAAAACGACGGGTTATGGTCACCGCCTTTAAACGAAAGGAACGGAGTTGCAATAGAAAACCGAAAACGATCAAGTGGCTGTCTATATTTGTCAACGTCATTGGCAGCTGGATCAAAATGTTTATTTAATACAATCCCGACTGTAGCCATTAAATTCTTCTTGTTAAAAGTCAATTTTAGACTTGGTTTTTGTGTGTCAGACGGTCTGTTCTCTGGCTGATTTTTCCCGGAAAATGCATCAAATTCTGACTCATAGTTTATTACGCCCTTAATTTTTGCATCAGCAAGAAAGGGTTTCTTTACTTTAATCTCTGCTTCTTCATTTATGGAAAATGTCCAGGACATAGGTGGTGATTCATTTTTCATCAGATCACTGACGTAAAATTTTATGGAATGGGATCCAAGAGCAAAATCTGTTGAAGGGACGTAAGAAATCAGGTCTTGGTTCATTTCTAGTCCGTCTGTCACATCCACTCCATCAACTTCCATCTTTATGGAAGCAACATCAATGTCGTCTTCCTCATCATAAAGAGAAACAATAATCAATTGATGTCCGTCTGTATTTGCAGAACCATCTTCAGGGTTTAATAAAAGAACATCAGGGGCACTCGGCCCAGATAAAGACACATAAGAAATCTGATAAGGATAATCTTCCGGATCAATTTCTGGGACATAAGCCCGATTATCAGATGAATCCACGGCTTCGATATAGTATTCTATTCCTTCCACACCTATATCCTCTGAAGGTATTTCAAAACGATAATCATTGACTTCCAGGTTCATTAACTCATTACGGAAATTTGATTCTCCCCTAGCACGGTAGAAAAGAGTCACATCCTTTAGTTCATCATTATCTGTTACGATTGCTTCAATGATCAGAGGCTGTCCTTCAAACGTTTTTGTTACTTGTTTATGTAAAATTATTGGCATTACAGTATCAGTAAAATTATTAGCTGAAGAAGTTGAAAATTCTTTAGGTACTTGTGTTTGAGCATATAGACTATTTGTACCCAAAATTCCATACAGAAAAACCAGAACAATAATATTGATAATTTTTTTGTTAAAACTCATTTTCCTGATCACTTTCTTCTTCTCCTGAATTTGATCCTTCGACGGAATTAACTCTTAAGATAACCCGAATAGTTCCATCTGGATTTTCAATTACATCTTTTGATGTAACTTCCAGTGTACCGGAATTGATGGCTTCTATAATACTCTCAACACTTCCTGTACCTTTGCTCACCCAGCTAGCCATTATCCGTTTTCCTGCAAGGGTCTCTGTTAATCCAGGATCAACCTTTTCAAGGGCCTGCTCGGTCTTAGTCTTCGAAGTCTCCTGCTGCTTTGTACTAATACTTAATTCTCCCGGTGATGAGCTTCCTCCAGATACAGCCAATGTAGACTTTCCAGATGCAATACTTTTCCCTTTAATGACACCTCTGCCTTTCGTCAGCTTTACTACCGCATCAGGAGTCCAATTTTGACCCCCATCAACAGAAAATACAAATTCAGCTCCGCTGGAAGAAAGATTCACCTCATTATTGTAATCCAAGGCCATCTTTCCATCTTTGGCATCCTCAACAGTAATTTGAAGATTAAATGGTTTCCCAACATCTTTTTCCCCTGGTTTATCCGGAGATAAGTTTAACCGCCAATCCTCCTTCACATTACCCACCCATGTTGGCAACTCATTTTCAGGAATTTCTTCAGGTTCTGAAGGAGCTTCATTTGCACTTGAACTACTTGTTGTCATTTCTGTGGCTAAAACTTCCCCCATCTCGTTCATAAAAGCCACTGTTCCCTCAATAACCGTCAATACACTTGTTCCATCTTCATTCACAAGAAGATTAAGCTCTGTACCTTTCACAGATGCAACACTGGTGGGAGTTTGAATTTTGAACTGTGATCCTTTTGTAGCTGTTAAGTTCAATTCCCCAACCTTCATATTGATCTCAGTATCCAATTCTCTTTTTACTGTTCTTTTGGATTTGATCGTAAATTTACTGTTTGCCCTTATTTTTACCAGGCTACGATCAAGAAACATAATCGAGCTGAATGAAGCTTCCCCAGTCTTCAATTGATCCCCATCAAATAATTTACCGCCCCATGCAGCAGCTCGCCAGCCAGGCTCTGTTACCGGATCTACTTTGACATCTCCGATGACCTTGCTCATAACCGCAACCGGCCTGGTTGCTGAAAAACCAAGGGTAAAAATGCACATAGATAAAACAAGAACTTTATAATGGGCTGATAATATTTTTGTGGTATTGAACATATTAATCACCAAAATCAATTATAAGTTCTATTTCTTCGTCAAGCGGTTCCATCGGACCAGGCTCACTTCCAGTGGTAAAGGTAAACACAGCGCTCATCTCACCAAGAGGTTCACCGTCTTTATACGCCTGTGCCTTGATAGTATATTCTGTATTAAAAGCAAACGACATATCATCACTTGTTGGAGTGTATGGAAAGGTTGAAATAACTGGTGATTCCCAAACAACATCTTCAACTGTAGAAATTGTTAAAGCATAACCATCGGCATCTTCTACCTCTGAAACTAAAGACACAGTTGGCATATTAGGTGTCTCATCATTGATAGAAACTGTCACAACAGGCACTGTCATGTCCAGGTTTTCAACAACAAAATCAGAGGGTAGATATTCATCAATATTACCCATTAAAATCCCATTGGGATCCAAAGGAATGACCCTCCAAAAATATGATTTCCCTAGTTCTAATAGATATTCTGAAGCATTGAGTTGATAAGTTTCTTTGGAAACCGGATATGTATACTCTGGATTATCCAAGCCAGGGTCTTCTTCACTGGAAATTTGAAATTCAAATCCACTGATTCCTGAGGGCGCATCCCAGGAAAATGTGGGAATTAAAGAATTAACTGAACTTCCCGTTGGCGGATCAAACATTATTAATGGATCAACAATAAAACTACTCACACCAGTATAATCTTCAGCTGTTCCCAAAATATTTTCATCCTGATCAAAAGCAATAACTATCCAATTATAGGTTTTCCCCGGAGCCAATGAGATCGCATCAGCTGGATATTCAAAGGAAACCAATGCAAAAGTTTGGGAAAAGAATGGATTTGCTACCGGATCAGCATCCCCATGTGAAATCCTGATTTCATACCCGCCGAATTCTCCAGGAGTACTCCAGTCAAATGTCGGTAATACAGTTGATATTGAACTACCTGCGCCAGGCTCGGTTAGTTCAATGGAGCTGATAGTAAATTGGAATATCTCCGACCATTCTCCCGGAATCGGCTCAAGGGGATTCGCCCTGATCTTCCAATAATATGGATATGAAGGCAGGGGAACCAAAGCAGGTGCATCTATGGGATACAAATAAGATGCATCGGTCAAAACCGCATCCCAGATAGGAAGTTCTACTAACGGATCATCCCGGTCCCCAATCCGGAGCTCATAATTTATCGCTCCAACAACTGGAGCCCAGGTAAATGAAGGTCTGACACCAGGTTCAATTCCACCCTGACCTGGGGATAATAATTCTGGTGATTCGCCAAATTTAAATGACCAAATTTCACTTACTGCGGGCTCGATTGCATCCCAACCGTAAAGCCCACCCTCATTATAAGTGGATACCTGCCAAACATATTCACGGCCCATGGCAAAAGGATCCGCCTCTGGAGGATAGGTCCAGCTGATATTTTCCTGGCCACCGAGGTGAGCGTGATCAATGTCCCAGTCATTTGTCCAGTGAGTCAGGTTTTCCATCGCCTCTTCCCTGCTTTGTCCTTCTTCAACCAGACAAATCCGGATATTGTATAGGAATTGTGTACCAGGAGCTGTCTGAACTGAATACCAGGAAAAAGTTGGATTCATCTGGTTAATCGCGCTTTCGTCGGATGGAAAATATAATAGAGGCGGAACGGGGATTGTAATTCTCCATTCGTGATAGATTGTTTTAACAGGAGGAGGATCAGTAAAATACAGTTCGTCATCATCACTCCAAAGCTTAGCCTGTAGTTCTACTCTCAGTTCATAATCCCCAGATGGCAATGTACCTGCACGGGCAACAATGGCATTGAATCCCGGATCAACATCAAGCTGATCGATCCTTGAAAAATTATTATTGTAAACGTTTTCCTGACTATTTGGAGCTAAATATCCCTGGCTGTTTTCTCCATCCCATTGCTTGGTACCTACACGGGTGCGACCAGTCATTATGGTACCACTGATCAGTGGCGAGTTTGAAATCTGTAACCTGTACACAATCCTGTATTGAATAGGTTCGTCTTCATTATTAGTCACTCTGACCCAAAATAATTGCTGGCCCCAATCAAGCCTGGAAATCGTATGGGGATTGTCAACAGGAAACAGCTCCATCGTAACATCCTGCCCAAACATAGGAACAGCCATTACGACGAAAAGTATCCATTGCGTCATAAGGGTATGAAAAACGTTTATTTTATATCTATTCATCATAATTAGGCAGGAAATACTTCCCCTTCTAATACCATAATTATCATTAGTATAACTTCTCCAAAAGTGTCATAATCCTGTTCTCCATTATCATAAAGATTCCAAGTTACTGAAAAGTCTGGATCTGGATTTAGATAATCATATTTTGAATCCAGCTGTAAAATCCAATACAAAGCCCCTGCTTTTTCAGAATCATTATCAGATAAATCTCCCTTAGCCAAATAACTTTTAGCCATGAGCAGCCTCACGTCATCCACATTTATCGTTGCATTGTATTCAAATTCCTCAGGCATTCCGCTGGAAAATATCCAATGGCCGATTTGAATTGCTGAATCAACCACAGTTGAATTAATCGGAAATACTGTACCTAATTCATAATAAGCTGTCATTAATCCCACACTTGTCCCAAAACTGTACAATTCATATCCCTGGCTGATGATAAAATGCTCTCTTGCTGTCTCCGCATTCAACAGGCGCAGGTTACACCAGCCGATTCCCGTGTGTATGTCCCCAAGTGTTGAACGTATCAGAGTTGCGTTCGAGTCCTCAAGCATAATAGACTCAGCGTCAATTAATGTGGAATCGAAAATAGCTAGAGAGCCATCAAAATCGCCGGCGATGAACACACTCCAGGCTTCCTCAATACGTTCAACCAATTCCCCACCGCCGTAAAAGGACATGGGGTCATCCGCTTCGCAGCTGAGAACGAAGATCATCATGATCATTCCGGTAATTTTAATAATTCTATTCATTTATCTACCTTAGCAGGATCATTTTCCTTGTATTCGAAAAAGTGCCTGTCCTGAGAGAGTAAAAATAAACGCCACTGGCTACCCTGTTCCCAAATTTATTCCCACCGTTCCAAACAATGGAATACTTTCCTGGCGACAGGCTTTCATCAACCAGAGTGGCCACCTCCCTGCCGAGGAGGTCATAAACCACAAGACTGGTGGGCGCCTGCTCCAGACCTGTAGTATTGTACGGAATATCGTATTCAATGATGGTCCGCGGGTTAAACGGATTTGGATAATTCTGTCTCAAGGAAAATTCCTCGGGCAACACCATGGGTGATCTCTCTGCCCCCTGTTTCAAGACGTATGTTCCGGGTTTGTCAATGAGACACCATATCTTTTGCTCCGACATCAGCACAAAGGTGGGAATATACTCCCAGTCTCCATCGGTTAAGCGGTAATAACCGGGTGTAACTTCAATCCAGCTCAATAAAGAATCTGATTGGACACCAAAGGCAACATCCTGTTGATAGTGATTTCCCATGGTAGAAATATTGAACACGCTGATGAGATTGTCTTCCGGATCGTCTGAAACCTCCTGATGGATATACTGAAATCCGTAATGATCCGGCATAGCAATCAGGTAATCATCTTCTGAAAAGGCATATTCAGGTATATCCATAAATACACCGCTCTTTCCTAATGGAATATTTTGCGCCAGCTTTGCAAGAATTGGTTGGATTGTGAAATCATAAGTGGTATCGCTGGGATTTTCGTATAAATCTTCAGCAGAAACCTGGAGGGTTAAAGTTCCCGTAATATCTGTACTGGAATTGGCGAAATACGGAGCTGATTCCAGATTTGTATTGGTACCCATTGCCAATGTGTCTATTGGAGAATTGCCATCTTTAATCTCAACTCTGAAAGAATCTTCAAGAATGACCTCTGATTTGAAGAGATAAAACTGCATAAATCCAGGGGCGATCGTGTTGTGCATAACTCCAATTTCAAAGGTTGGTTCAATCTTATCAGTAACTAAAAATGAATCTGAACTGCTTGTTGGTGTTATTACTCCACTTTCATCAGGTTGACTTGGACTTACTTCTGTTGCTGTAATTGAAAGTTCAGCTTCCCCGATAAATTGGGTTAATACGTCACCATTCAAAATATGTGAACCAAACTCCAATACGACCTTTTTGTTACCATAATTGATATACGCACTATCAAATGCAGACAAATTAAATCCCGTAAGTTCGAACTCAAGTTCATCATCCTCTACATCAGTAAACAGCGTGTCCAGATCCACAATTCCAATTAACTGTTCAGTGTTATGAAATACCAGTATATCTTCAATCGGGGTGCTAATAGCCACCGGATCATTTATTGGGGTTACTGTCAATTCAAATTCATGACTGGTAAAGCCATCTTCCATACCATCACTGGCGGTTACAGTAAACGTATGAATGCCACTGCTGCTGTCTTGCTCTGAATCTATGGTTACTGTACCTGTGCCCGGGTTAATGCTCATATTCACCCAGCTTACTGATTCCGGACTAATACTATATGTCAACAAATCATCTTCCGCATCAAAGGGGTTCACAATTGTGATAGTGGTATCATTCACAAAATCTTCCTGTAAACTAATTTCCGTCTCACTCAAGCTGAATACAGGGGCATCATTCCTGGGGCTCACGCTTATCTCAAATGTCTGGTCGCTGGTACTATTCTCCTCTTGTTGTCCATCATCAGCGGTTATGGTAAATTCCTGTGATCCACTGCTGTCGGGCACTGATTCTATTGTTACTGTACCTGAACTGTCATCAATGCTCACATTCACCCAACTAACGGATTCAGGAGCAATGCTATATAATAAAATATCTCCATCAGGATCATGAAATGATGAAATTATGATTGTGGTATCACCAACAAAATCTTCCTCTAAGTCATAACCTGTAGAACTCAATCCAAACTGTGGTGAATCATTTACATTGGTAATCGTCAGTGTAAACGCTTCTTCTGTCAATCCACCGTGAGCGTCATTGGCAGTTACAATAAAGGTCCCAGTTCCACTGCTGTCCGGCTTTGACGTCATCGTTACTGTACCTGTGTTGGGGTCAATACTCACATTCGCCCAATCCACTCCAGCAGGACTTAAACTGAATTGTGATGGATTATCATCCGCATCAAAATAATCTTCAATTGTAATTGTGATTTCACCCTCAAAATCTTCAAGTGTATCAACCTCTGGTATACTCAAACTGAATACCGGGGCATCATTTACATT
>CAJWIT010000056.1 GCA_913041945.1 uncultured Fidelibacterota bacterium | reverse complement strand
TGCCTTTAGATGATATGGACGTGCTCACGACCTGCAGTGATACCTCCTATGCTGACAATATTTTGAAAGATTTTTATCTGAATCCACGGGATCCTTGGGATTCGGTATCCACCTATAATTCTACCCCCGATTTTTATGGAAACCATAACCATAAGGTATTCAGCGTGCTGGCTTACGGTGATACAGTCTGGGTAGGGACAGCCAACGGTATTAATCGCGGTCTTCTTGGTCAAAACGGATGCATTGATTGGGTACATTTTTCTTTTCCTCAAGATGGTATTTCCGGAAATTTTGTAGTGGGCCTTACCCGGCAGGTCTGGGGAAATACAAACATTATATGGGCAGTGACTATGAATGCTGAGGATCAAGGCGAAGAACGAGGGTTAAGCTATACTATCGATGATTCCACCTGGCACACCGCACTAATCGGGGAAAGGATTTATAATGTTTATGCAGAGGGTTCACTAGTTTTTGCAGCATCGGAGAATGGTTTGTGGAAATCAATTATTGACGACCCCCATGATACACCAATGTGGGCATTATTTGAGCCGGCAATACAGGCGATCCTCCTTGAGGACTCACTTGTATTTGATACAGACGAGATTTTAACAAATGAAGTTATATCTTTTGCCTTTGATAATCGACCATACTATTCCCAAGCGGTACTCTGGTTGGGAACTCTGGATGGTCTCGCTAGATCCAGTGATATTGATGGTAGCAACTGGCAGATATTTCGGGCTGAATATGATCCCAACAAGATATATGCGTATCCAAACCCTTATTCTCCTTATTCCCATAATGTTCTCGATGGTGATGGCTATGTTCGGTTTCATACCAGCGAGGTGGTTTCATACACTATTGAAATGTCTATTTATAATTTTGCGTTGGGTAATATTTTTAATAAAAAAATCGATCGCCGTTCAGGTACAGAATCTCTCAAATGGAACGGTAAGGACCAAAATGGAAAGTTGGTGGATAATGGTGTTTATTTCATAAATCTTAAGTTTGCAGAAAAACAGAATCTCGGTCCTGAAGATCACTGGCTGAAATTGATTGTGGTGAAATGATGAGAACTGGTTTTCTGAATCTTCCGTATCTGGCAGGATTTATGCTGTTTATGAACGTGGTTTTTTCTAGTGATTATGCCAGTTATTCTGGTAGTTTTTTAAGAATGGGAACAACTGCCCGGTCAATCGCTATGGGAAGCGGATTTACTGCGGAACTGGACCAGGGCTTTACAGCTTATCACAATCCGGCAGGTATTTCATTTGTAACAAACAGACAGGCGTCAGTTACAAATCATAGCTTACAACTGGATCGTAATTTTTATGTTGCAAGTTTTGAGACGAATTTACCTCCAACAGCTGGAATTGGGATTGCCTGGATCAGGGCTGGAGTGAATCAAATTGACGGCAGGACAGAAGAAGGAGAACATACGGGTTTTTTATCAACAAGTGAGGATGCTTACTTCATCAGTTTTGGACAGAAGTTACGACCGTGGCTTTCCGTGGGGATTAATATTAAACTTCTGCGACTCCAACTTCCCATGAATGAAAGTGGTCTAGTAGGATCAGGGATGGGATTTGATTTAGGAATAATTATTCGTCCATCACCTCCTTTATCCATTGGCTTAGTTATTCAGGATTTGAATTCTAACTATCTTTGGCAGACCAGTGAAGTTTTTGCAGAGCAGGGTCGAATATATAAAGAGCAGTTTCCAGTTATTTATAGGATTGGCACGAATTATCGTTCTAAAAGAATTTATTTTGTGGGAGATTTTGGTGTCATTACGGATTATGAAGATATTTTAGGAATCCCTATTCGGTTTGGCGGAGAATATCAGTATAAAGAAAACTATTTTTTCAGGGCGGGATATGGTAATTCAAGGGTTTCTTTAGGTGTAGGGATGAAATATATTTTGTTCAATGAAAAAGATTCTTCTATTGATTATGCTTTTGTGACGGAACCTGCACTCAATTTTGCCCATGTATTTACGGTTTCGATTCAATTCTGACTGGTTGAATAGAAATATTGTTTAATTAAATCTATATTCGATGAATAGAATTTTTCATCTGTTAACTGTTTTTATATTTATCCTGAACACTTCCGTTTTTGGAATTGGGACACAGTTTCTTTCTATTCCAAGCACGGCCCTAGAACTTGCAATTGGCATTAATCCTGTCTTAGATGGAGGGTCTTTTTCTAATCCGTCTTCGTTCATCTTAGACAAACAAAATCCTGATTTATTCTTTTCCCACGGTTCCTGGCTGGCGGGTGTGACCGGATCAACAATTCGTTTTTCAAGAGGATTTACCTATGGAACTGGTGGGTTTCAAATCCGCTATGCCGGGTTAAATGATCTGGAATTTCGAACAAGTACGCCTACTGACAATCCACTGGCAGAGTTTGGAGCGTACGGTGTTTCGTTCGGTGGATTTTACAATCGAGTTTTGGGCAACACCCGTTATGGACTTGCTTTGCAGGCAGTCAGCTTTCAAATCTATGATGAATCTTCCAATGGCTATGCTGTAGACTTTGGATTGACTCGAACATTCGGAAAAAACCTTACTTTTGGGGCATCACTTTTGAATATGGGTTCCATGTCACTGTTATCTAAAGAATCTCCTGACCTCCCTTTACGTGTTTTGGCGGGTGTCAGTTATCATTTTTTTCAGAAGGATTGGGGGAACAAAATTTTTCTTTCTGCAGAAAACTCTTCCATGGTTTCAGGAATGATATTTCATGTAGGGAACGAATTCAGTTGGAAACAACTGGCCATTCAGACAGGATCTCAATTTTCGAAGGAAGTTACAACGGTTTCCGGTGGTTTTGGTTTCAGGTTGGGAATCTATCGTTTCCAATACGGTGTGCAGGTTGGCTCCCAGAATCTTGGAATTTCTCAGATGCTGGATATTTCAGTTACACTTCCATAATTAATGCCGTCAAAACAAAATTCTATTCAGATTTATGTCATTATTGCATTAACTGCAGTCCTCCTTATTCTGGCAGTTCGCCTGCTACTTTTGCACAGGGAATTACAGGAAGTGAAAAAGGAACTTGCTCCTGAAGATGTGGAAGAGATTGTAGAGGAAAAATCTATTGCTGGAGAATTAACTATCATTGTTGATGATTTTGGGTATAGAAATGATGAAGTTTCTGACGGTTTCTTATCACTTGGAGCAAATTTAACATTTGCAGTTATTCCGGGGCATGAGCATAGCAGATCGTTTGCAAAAAAAGCCTTTGAAAAAGGATATGAAGTTATCGTCCATATGCCTATGGAATCTCATGTATCATCCAGCGGGGAGGAAGAATTTGTTCTGAATACAGATATGACAAGCAGTGAAATTGAGAGCAGGATGGAGAAAGTTATTGCCCACTTACCACAGGCAGTCGGGATGAATAACCATCAGGGATCAAAAGCCACGGGAAATAAACGAGTTATGAATGTGGTTGGGTCTGTCTTGAAGAAGTATAAAAAGTATTTTGTTGACAGCCGGACAACACCAGAATCCATAGCGGGATCAATGATGATGAGTCTTGGCGTACACACCGCGAACCGGGACGTATTTCTAGATAATGAAGCTGATCCGTACCTGATAAACAAACAACTGGATCAACTTATTTCAATTGCTCAACATAAAGGATCAGCAATTGGTGTCGGTCATGCCAGACCAATGACTCTTCAAGTTCTCCAAAAAAGAATCCCCGAGTTAGAAAAAGCTGGTTTTCAATTCAAATTTGTTTCCAGTCTGTACAAATAATATGTAACCGGGTTTTAAAGAGATAAAAACCATATGCCAATTTATTGTAAAGTAACCCGCGGTAGCCATGTAGAAAGCCAACATTCAATTTATGCTGTTGCTGTAAATGAAGTTGGAGAAATTATTTTTTCAACTGGAGATCCAGAATATCAAACCTGCATCAGGTCATCCTTCAAGCCATTCCAGGCAGCGGCAAGTGTACATGCAGGTGCTGTGAAATCTGCAGGGTTTACAGATGAGGAATTAGCTCTCATGTGTGCTTCCCACAACGGGGAAGAAATTCATGTAAAAACGGCTAAATCCATGATGAATAAGCTGGGTTTTTCAAAAGACTATTACGAATGCGGAAATCATGCACCTTATGATACTGAATCCAAGATAGCACTTCTTCACAAGAAAAAAGATTATTCACCTTTCAATAATAATTGCAGTGGAAAACATGCAGGTATGCTGGCATTGGCCAAACACCTTGGAGCGGAACCTGCCGGATACACCAATCGTGATCATCCTGTTCAAAATACTATTTTTGATCTTTTGCGAATTTATTCTGGTCAAAATGAGATTGTAACAGCAATTGATGGATGCAGTGCGCCAACACCCTTCATGTCTTTGCATAGTATTGCATTATTATTTCAAAAGCTCGCAAGTGGACAGTATCCGGAACTGAAAGAGGTGTATCAGGCTATGGCGCACCATCCGTATCTCGTGGCAGGCCGTAATCGCTTTGATACAGATTTTATTAAAGTTATGAAAGGAAAGGCAATTACAAAAGTCGGAGGAGAAGCTGTCCGTGGAGTTGCTATTCGAAACAAAAATGGTGAAACATTTGGCCTTGCGCTAAAAGTATTAGATGGAAATCAGCGGGCGAACCCAGTTGCAACCTTGGCTTTACTAGATCATTTAAAATTCATCGAGGAAGAAGATTTAGCCGGGCTTAAAGATTATAGAAACCCTAAATTATTTAATCATAGGAAGATTCAAACCGGAAATATTTCAGCTCACTTTGAAAGTTAAGGAACGGTACTATTTTTTTATGGCGGATTATGTGAGTAAACGTTAACTGTATTTCGTTGAATTATTAAATCAGGTAGAGAGAGCATTTATTCTGTGAAAGATTTCAATCTAATGAACAAATCTTTATTTCTTGTTTTGTTATTTCATCTTTTTTTAATGGGACAGGATTGTCCGCCAGCGGATACGGTTCAAATAAATCCTCCGCAGGATCTCTGGTCGATCCCATACGAAAACAATTGGAACGGATTGGAAGTAATGACGTGGAATGTGCAAGAGTTTCCCACCAGCAGCAACACAGTGAATTATGTTTCGGAAATCATAAGTGACATCCTTCCAGATATAATCGCTTTCCAGGAAATCAGCGATATCCCAGATTATGAAAATTTTGCATCCATGAATCCTGCTTACAATTTTATTCACACAAATTATGGAAGTGAAGTGAATCCGGATTTGGGTATGGCTGTAAGGAATGACTGTGTGGAAATAGTAAATTACACAACATTATTTTCTTCGGAAGGATGGGCATTTGCATATCGGTATCCGCTGAAAGCCGAATTGCAGTGGGGGTGCGGGGATGCTGCAATCACTATTCAATTAATTAATATTCACATGAAAGCTTTTGATGAAGGATTTAACCAGCGGTTGGCAGCCTCTCAGGTATTGGCAGATTACATCCAAAATAATATCAGTGAAAATATCATTGTCGCAGGTGATTTTAATGATGAAATAGATGATCCGGAGAATGACAATTCGCTCTGGCCCTTGGTTGAAGATCAAAATTGTTATTTTACTACAACCCCAATTGCAGGAGATAACTATTACAATTCATTCCCGTGGGGGATGTACGCCAGTTTTATTGACCATGTCTTAATTTCTGCTGAATTATTTGATGAAAATACTTTATCAGGGGAAATTCAAACTTTAAGGATTGATGATTATACTGGATCCTCAACTTATCAATATCATATTTCGGATCACAGACCAGTAGTTTGGAAGATTAATGTTGATGTTGTCGAACTTTCAACGGGACTTGTTATTAATGAAATTATGAATAACCCGGTCAGCGTTACCGATTCCTACGGAGAATGGTTTGAAGTGACCAATACAAGTATTGAAACAATAAATTTGAATGGTTTGACACTTAAAGACGATGGCGGAGATCAACATACAATTTCACAAGTGGGAGGATTATTGTTGGAACCAGGGGAGTTTGTTGTGCTTGGTGTGAATGACAACCCGGCTGAAAATGGAGGAGTCAACGTAGACTATGTTTATTCCAATTTTGCGTTGGGTAATGGGTGGGATGAAATCATTTTTGAACATCCCACCGGTGTTATTTTAGATGAAGTCTGGTATGATAATGGTGCTTCTTTTCCTGACCCTGCAGGAGGGAGCATGATGTTGATTGATCCCTACAGCGACAACAGCCTTGGTGTCAATTGGACGACTTCAGAAGTACCGTTTGGTGATGGAGACTTTGGAACACCCGGATTGCCAAATGCTTCTTCAGGGGTCTTATTGGAAATTGATAATATTGCAGGATGGAATTTGATAGGGCTTCCAGTTGATGTTGTGGATGGTAGTTACCTTGAAATTTTTCCTGAGGCTAATACAGGAACTTTATATGAATATAATGGAATGTACATCGAAGCAGAAACTCTCACCCCAGGGATTGGTTACTGGTTACGATTTGATTCTGACGGAACCAGTCTTGTCGAAGGATTGGAGATTTTCAATCTGACTATTGAACTTGTTGAAGGTTGGAATCTGATCACGGGGATAACAAGTTCAGTACCCGTTGCTTTAATTCAGGATCCTGATGGGATTATTGTACCGGGAACAATTTACGAATTTGATGGGAGTTATGAGAATGCCACCAATCTGGTTCCTGGCAAGGGATATTGGATTCGTACATATTCTACTGGTGATATAATTTTATCTTCGGAATAAAGTTGGAATAACTGTTGATAAAAGCAGAGAATCTTAATAAAATGTGAGCCCGATTTCTGAAAATTTATTAACAAAATAAGAAAGTGAGTCTCTTATGAAAAATGTAATAATAATTCTTTCGGTTCTTATTAGTAACATATATGGTCAGGATTTATTCTTTTCAGAATATATCGAAGGCAGCAGCAGCAATAAAGCTCTTGAAATTTATAATCCCACTGATGCAGCTGTTGATCTTGCTGGATATGAAATTTGGCGAATATCCAATGGAGGAGATTGGGCTGAAGGAGAGGAGAATGCTGTAGATTTAAATGGATATTCAGTTGATGCAGGTGATGTGTTTGTGATATGTAACAGCAGTATCGCAGAGGAGTATGCAGGGGAATGTGATATTCTTGGTACAACTGCAACGTATTACAACGGTGATGATGCAGTTGGTCTTGCCTATAATGGAACATTGATTGATGCCGTTGGTGAAGCAGGAGATGATCCGGGCTCTGGCTGGGCTGTTGCTGGAGTAACAGACGCAACAAAGGATCATACCCTCGTTCGTAAATCATCGGTGACCCAGGGCAACACTGACTGGGCGTCTTCCTCTGGAACAGATGTCTGTGACTCTGAATGGAATGTTTATGATCAAAATACATTTGATTATCTGGGATCTCATGATGTCGGCAGCGGGAATGTTGCTCCAGTTGCAAATGCTGGACCTGACCAGGTAGTAGATCCTGAAGAAACAGTGCAACTGGATGGAAGCGGCAGTTATGATCCTGAATGTGCAGAAATTTCTTTTTCCTGGGATGGACCTGGAGATATAACCCTGGATGATCCCAGCTCAGCAACACCATTGTTTACTGCACCAAGTTACTCTGAAACAACGCTTTTAACATTTACATTAACTGTTACTGATGATCAAGGAGGTTCGGATAGCGATATTACGGAAATTACAGTTTTTGTTGAGCAGGGATTAACCATAGCAGAAGCGCGAGCGTTGGGGGTAGGTGAAATTGTTACCGTCCAGGGTGTTGTTACAACCCCGAATTTTCAGAGCAGCCATACCGAGTATGTGATACAGGATGCTACAGCAGGCCTGGTCGTTTTCGGTTATGGAGTCACAGATGTTGATTTGGATGTGGGAGATGAAATCAGGGTAACCGGTGAGACTGAAGAATATAATGGAAAATTTGAAGTGGCAATAACCGGATCCCAGGATATAACTGTATTGGGAACAGCTGATCTTCCTGAACCTCAAATTATCACGGTCGCTGAACTGACTGTAAATGGTGAGGAGTATGAAAGTGAATTGATTACGATACAGAATGTTAATTTGTACGAGGGTGATTGGCCTGATGAAGGTGTTGCGATAAACCTGATAATTACAGATGACAATGGGGCTTCAACAGTGATAATGAGAATTGACAGTGACACCGAGATTGATGGATCTCCGGAGCCTTCATGGCCTCAACATGTAACCGGAGTTGGAGGGCAGTATAGTAATGATTATCAGATTTTACCCCGTTTTATCACCGATTTTGAACCTGCAGGAGATAATCAATATCCTGTGGCAGATGCCGGGGAGGATCAGCTTGTAAATCCTGGAGATCTGGTGACACTTGATGGATCGAGCAGTTTTGATTCAGACGGATCGGTTGAAGGTTATCTCTGGGCACAGACTGAAGGTACAGCAGTCACCCTAAGTGATACTGAACCGGAGGACGGCATTGCAACTTTTACTGCGCCTTCTGTAGATGGAAACGTTGTCTTAACTTTTTCGTTAACAGTTGAAGATAATCTTGGAGATACTGGAACTGATTTTATTTCCATTGTTATTTCGGGAGGTGAGACTTCTATTTATGACATTCAATATACAACGGTGCAGGGCGATTATTGTTTTGATTCTCCACTCATGGGTGAAGTTGTCGTCACAAGTGGTGTTGTTACTGCTGTTCAAAACCCTGGCTCATATTCTAATTTCTATGTACAGGATTTTGGGTATGATTCCTGGAGTGGCGCATATGTCTATGATAATACTCAATCTCCAGTGGTAGGTGATGAGGTGACGTTTGCTGCAACAGTACTTGAATATTACAGTTTCACCGAACTGACTGATCTCATCGGTTTTTCAGTTGCATCCTCTGGGAATGCAGTTACTCCAAAGGATATTACAACTGGTGAATTGGCAGATGGTTGCACATTTATTGGTGAAGCTTTAGAGGGCATGCTTGTCCGGGTGACTGACGTTGAAGTTGTAGCGGAATCAGATGACAATGGTGAATGGTATGTTGATGATGGAACAGGTTTGTGCCAGATAGATGACGGAATGTTTGACGGGACACCTCCAACACCTGTTGCAGGAACACATTTTACTGCTATCGTTGGCGTAGTGGATTATAGTTTTTCATTATTTGGAGTATTACCTAGATCAAGTGATGATATTCAATCTGAGTCAAATGTTACGGAAGTAAGCGTTGATTATCTCACAGGCTGGAACATGGTGGGGCTACCTTTAGAAGTAGAAGATACATACTACCAGACATTATTTCCTGATGCATTTAACAATGCTATGTATTCTTTTAATGGATCATATTCTCCTGTAGAATATTTGGTATTAGGGACAGGATACCTGATACGCCTTTCTGATGGCGGAACAGTAGAATTTTCTGGTACAACAATAGATGAGCTTACCATATCTCTTACAGAAGGCTGGAACCTTATTTCTGGCATCTCAACATCTTTACCAGTAGATGTGTTGTACAATTCAGGTTTG
This sequence comes from uncultured Fidelibacterota bacterium, assembly GCA_913041945.1. GTDB lineage: Bacteria > Fidelibacterota > Marinisomatia > Marinisomatales > UBA8229 > UBA8229. Next base: position 40 of record CAJWIT010000056.1, on the reverse strand, counting down.
GTGGTGTCCAATGGCATCTATGCTTTTGATGGTTCTTATT
>CAJWIT010000055.1 GCA_913041945.1 uncultured Fidelibacterota bacterium | reverse complement strand
TCTTTTTATTTTTGTTAAATAAACAGTTGAATATCTGATTCTGCAGCAAATTCCAAAAAGGTGGCCGCACCGCCTATATCGACACCATCCACAAAATCACTTTTTTCAAAGCCAAACACATCCATGGTCATTTGACAACCAATTAGCTTTACATCGGATTCAATACAGATATCGCGTAATTCTTCAATAGTTGCTACACCTTTATTTTTAAAGGTCTGTTTCATCAGGGATGTGGCCATAGTTTCAAAGCCGGGAACATTCCCCATAAGAACATTAGGCATGGGCCATTCAAAATTTTGAAAACCTTTTGGTCCAAAAGGCATCTTCATAGGCATAGCTGGATTGGTAGCTGGTGCAACTTTTGCCTTAATATCTTTTTTCAATAGGGTTAATCCATAAAAAGTAAAAAAAACAGCAACTTCCATATCCATGGCTGCAGCAGTGGATGCTAATATAAAGGGGGGATAGGCCCAATCTAAGGTTCCCTTAGACGCAATAAGGGCCATTTTTTTAGGTTCACTCATAACTAACTCCTCTGTCTATTATTTGAAATTGAATGCCTGTTATTACAAAAATAGATCAGGCTTTTTTAATATAAAAAATGTAAATACCACCTTTTTCAGAATGGGCAACCAATTCGTTTCCAGTTCGCCGGGTCCATGCATTAACATCATTAACAGACCCTGGATCCGTTGCTTCCATTTTCAACACTTGGCCTGATTGCATGGCATCCATATGTTTTTTCGTTTTTAGGATAGGCAATGGACAGTTGAGTCCTTTACAATCCAATGCTTGTTCATGTACCATATCATTCATACTGCTTCCTTTTGGTTTTCGATTTTACTAAAGTCAAAATCCCATTCACCTGAATCCAGCTTTTCCTGAACTTCACTCATACAGTCTAGTATTTTGATGATGAAATTATTTGCCAATGAATAAAAATACCGGGTACCTTTCTGACGGAAAGTAACAATATTCCTATCATACATTACCTTAAGATGCTGACTGGTTACGGGTTGCAGAAGGTTCAATTCCCGTTGAATTTGCCCGACGGTTTTTTCTCCATCTTCAAGAAATTCGACAATTTTAATGCGGTCGGGATGCCCAAGTGTTTTTAATATGCGGGCAGCAGTTTGAATAAATTCCGTTGAAATTTTAGATGATTCTCTTACCACAAGTCAGGCATTATATATTACTTTTCATATATAATACAAAGACTATGTTTATACCTATTTTTTACTGAAAATTATGGTAATGAAAATAATTGACTTACGAAGCGATACTGTTACACTTCCTTCAGATTCCATGAAGAAAGCTATCTCCTCTTCTCCTCTTGGTGATGACGTTTTTGGGGAGGATCCAACCGTAAATGCATTACAGGAACGTGCTGCACAAATTACTGGGAAAGAAGCAGCCCTTTTTGTACCAAGCGGTACAATGGGAAATTTAGTTAGTATCCTGTCCCAATGTGCCAGGGGAACAGAAATTATTCTTGGGGATCAATCTCACACATTTCTTTATGAGGGAGGGGGTGTATCCATATATGGAGGAATTCACTCCAGACAATTAAGAAATCAAAGGGATGGGACACTTGACTTAGCTGATATTAAAAATGCAATTCGAACAAAAGATGATCATTTCCCTGAAACTGGAATGATATGTCTGGAAAACACTCATAATCGCTGCTTCGGTGCACCATTATCTATATCCTATATGAATTCTGTATCGAATATTGCAAAAGAACATCATTTGAAAATTCATGTTGATGGAGCCAGAATTTTTAACGCAGCAGCATCCTTAAACACTTCAGTAAAAAAGCTGGTAAGTGTTGCAAATTCCGTTTCTTTCTGCCTCTCAAAAGGATTATCAGCTCCGGTAGGTTCGTTGGTTTGTGGTAGCCAGAAATTTATTGCTAAGGCAAGGCGAATTCGAAAATCTTTAGGGGGAGGAATGCGTCAGACTGGTATTGTCGCAGCTGCAGGGTTGGAAGCGCTGGATACCATGAGTGAAAGACTAAAGGATGATCATAAAAATGCTGGAAAATTAGCAGAAGGCATTCAAAATATTGCCGGTCTTTTTCTCAATCTGAATAATATTCATACAAACATTGTGTACTTTGAAATGAAAACTGACAATGGGAAAACCTTTGTGGAAAGAATGGCCGGTAATGGGGTCTTGTTTTTTCAAACAAGCCCTGGAAGATTTCGGATGGTGACTCATTACGGGATAACGTCTGAAGATATTGACAGAGTGCTGAAACTACTTGAAGATGAGTTATCATAGCTTATGAACGTAGAGTATTTGTTTTTGGTACAATGAACCGTAGTTCATAGATTAAATGGCAAATATAAATAATAAATAAGTAAGGAGTAAATCGTGAATAAAATCAAATCAAACCTAATTGCATTTCTGGTTATTTTAATGGCAGTTCCAACTTTCATTAATGCCCAGCAAATTTCTGAAGAGAAATATAAAGCATTAGTTGAAAAAAATCCATTTAACGCTGTGTATCCAAAAATGTTGGTTGAAGCTGCAGACAATTATTTTGGTGAATCAATGAAACTGTTTTCCGATTCTGCGGTGCCAGAAAAGGAAGCTCATCTAGCTGCTTTAGCAGCATCAGTCGTAATAAAATGTCAATATTGTATACCCTACCATAAGTCTGAATTAAATAGACTTGGAGCTTCGGATGAAGAAGTTAAAGTTGCTGTTCAAATAGCTGCTGAGGTAATGAGAATGAGTACATTATTTTATGGTAATGAGTTTGATTTGGAAGCATTTAAAGCATCTCTGGCAGCACCAGTAAAGGAAACAAAATAACTAGTTCATCTCAAAGAAAACAAAAATAGCCTTCTTACGGAGGCTTTTTTGTTTATAAAAGAGATGCCCACATTGGTGGGTAATTCTGTGTAATATTTTGTTTGTGGATTTAGATCAGTATCATAGCGCTATGGGTGGATATGTACCCAGATTCATAAAACTATTACTACTTCAATACTTTATTTTTTTATAGCCCTTATAGTTATAAGTCTTCGAGCTTCAGACTATAGATATATATTAAAAGTTCCCATGATATTTAAGCCCCACCCAGGTATTTTTATCTGCCAGCCAGTTCCCCTGAATATTATCTCCCGTAGTTTTGTACCTGGTGATTGTGAATGCCAGTTTATCATGGATATTTAGATTTAAGGTTGTAATCATATTCAGTGACGAAATGAACTGAAAAGATAGTTCATAAAAAGGCACATTGCTGATATTGATAAAATCAAAATATTTTACCCTTTCAAGGAATTCAGGTTTTTGGCCGACATTGCCCAAAATATCAAAACGAATGTAAGCACTGATATAGCGGCTGAATGAGCGTCCTTTCTCAATTTTTGAAATACCTTCATCTTCTTCGGACTGGAAAAAATTCCGTTCGTAGAGACCTTCTTCGCCTCTGGTCCTGTGGGCAACCTTTAGGTAGTGCAGTCCCGGTGTTGTAGTCATTTTTGCAAAAAAAGGCACTTTAATTGGCACTTCAATTGTGGTAGCCATCAATGCATACATATCCAAGATGTTTATAAAGCGATTATCATGTTCAATGCTATCCGTGTTGAAAAACACTGTATCCTGGACCAAACTGCCGATGGCTTTCGGATAAAACGAGAACCCCATGAGCGCATGAAAGTCCGTTCGCGATGAGAATATATTATCAATGTTGACTTTAGAATAAAGCCCTAGATAATTGGGACTCAAATATTTTGCATTTTTCATTGATCCCAGTGAGCCTAAATCAAAATTAACCGGCAGGCGCAGGCCAAATTCTGAATTGTGGGTGGCCACACCAAGTTCTGTCGATCCGGAAAGGGCACCAGGCAAACCAATAAGTTCATTGCCAATGGACATATTCGTGGCATATTGTATCAGGTTGGACCGCATGGAAAAGGACTGCAGGGACATGATAAAATTATTAGGATGCCACACCGAGAATTTGGAGCTGTAGCCAGCCATTAGTCGTTCGTTTTCATCCTTAAAGAAAACGATCTCAGATTCACTGGTTAAATATTGATTTTTTTCGATGAGTACTTGCTGGATATTCTGGCTTAATACCCAGTCCACTCTCTCTCGATCAATAACCGTATAATCAAGACCATTGCCATACCAGATCTCATGGATCTGTTCGGTGTTTCCTTTTTCCTGCACAATAATTATTTGGTCGCTGGGCTGCAACTCACTGATGGTTTCATCTGTCCCATACACAAAAATTCCTGATCCATCACTATCCGCGCTATATGCAGAGCGAAGATTTCTATAGTCTATGATGGCATCTTCCATCAGGATATGATAAGGCATATGATCTACGGTCCAGGCAACGTATTTTCTGCTGTCCAGGCTTTCTATAATCTTTTCTGCCTTATCCGTTATCATGATCGTTGCTGAACCATCGGAAAATAGTATTTTATCCTTGGAATCCACTGCCCGGAACGTAACTTTATAGGTGTTGTCTCCATCCATGTCTATTGGGGATTCAAAATCCGGGTCTCTGATAAATGCTAGTTCACCATCCCTGAGAATTTTGAAGCGTGCCTTATCATCACCGCCAACAATCATATATTTTACGTAATCCTGATCGATGTCTGGATCTTCTGCCATCAGTTTGGCAACGATTTTTCCAGATCCCTCCGGATGGGTGATTATCATTTCCTTTTGATCAATAAATTGCGGTGCTTCATTAATATTGGTGACAGTCACAACTAGTTCACTAGTAACTTTTTTATTACTTTTATCTTTACTTCTTACCAAAAGTTTATAGCTGTCACGCAACTCATAATCAAAACTGATATTGGTATATAAAAAGCCATTCTTGATGGAGAAATACTCGTTATCACTTTCCCTTTTCTTGGAAAAAGAATAGGTAAAAATATCATCCAGATCCGGGTCAATGGTAGTCAATTGACTTATAAGAGCACCATCCGGTCCATTTTCAATAACAGTGCTACTTATTAACACTACCCTAGTTGGAACATCATTCACGGAAACAATCGTGATTTTAACCCTGGCCGTATCCATGGAAAACCCATTATCAATCATATACTGAAACTCATCCACGCCGTTCACATTTATATTGGGGGTAAAAAATATATTAAACCCCTGTTGATCAACAGTCCCAAGACTGGGCTTGGAAAGTAGTTTCAAGTCCAGGTTATCACGACTAGTCAGCTTATCATTTTTCAGTACATCGATGAGCATTGCTTCATCTTCTTCAAGTAAAATATTATCATTTACAGCCTGAATATTTTCTGTCTGCCCTGCCACCACAGAAAAAAATATGGTAAAAGAAACAAAAAAATAAAAACGAATATTTTCAATCATTGCACTGAACCCTAATTAAAATTGAACGGACAGGTACGGAGCAATCAGCAAAATGCCACCTTCCCCACCGGGGTGCCATGTCCAGGTTTTATCTGCATCTGTCTTTAGAGGCCGAAACTCGATACTGCTTCCTTTAGGATACAGCGCACAGTCTAGACCCAGATGGACACTCTTCCAGATATTGTGCTTCAGTCCAAAACCTATAGATTTGAATCCGCTGCCCGATGAATTGAACTGTAAATAAGATTTGCTCCTTTTGTTATCTGTTATACCCTCTAGCTTCACATAAAATCCAATTGCTTCCGATCCATTAATCCGGTCCGTGATGGAGTAAATATCTATTTCATTATCATCTTCTGCCGGATCTACGCGACCATGAACGAATTGAGTGAAAGAGAAACCAGCCTTGATCCGAAGAGAAGCATAAGGCTGGCCAATCTTGATCTTCCTTCTTCTTTTTCCAGGCTTGTCTCGAATGGAAGCATTTGCTGTATTAATTAATTTTTGGTCTTTTTCACTAAGCGATTTTATTAAGAGGGACCCTACTTTTTTTCCATCCCAGACTAGTTTCTTTAGGAATTTCTGGTCGTTTTTACTCAGGGCTGATATTTTTATTTTTACACGTTTTTTATCCTTCTTCCTCCGCAGGACTACTTTCTCTTTTGAAATGCCTTCCCCTTGTTCTACCTTGCCCCGCTGAACCAACGAAGCATTGATCACATTTCCTGATCTGGATGTCCACTTGCGTCCCTTTTTCGCTTCCTTATGGGCAGAGCCATCCTTGTCCATAACAATATATGCTTTCCCATTTTTAATATTTTTTAAGCGACCGTGATATATAGTTCCTTTTTTTGTTTTCCATATCCTTGACTTAGATAGTTCCCGGACAGCATTTTTTTTTGCCTTTTTCTGTCCCTTGATACTTGTACCATAATCCGTAAGCACTTTCCTTTCCAAACCAAATGTGTTGCTCCAATAAAACAAACCACTGGAAGCAGGAATGACCAGATGCTTACGACTGTAAGTGTTTTCCACCTCAAAATCAGTACCTATATCCATGTAATTGATCTGACCGCCAAGAGTTTGAGTATCAAATTTGAATCCCAGGCCGTATGCGCCTTCAAGCGGGTGACCAATGCCTGCAGCAATATCCCTGGTTGTTACTCCCGGCATGATGAAATACACGCTGGCAATATCATTAGAAAGCCCCAGAATCAAATTTTTTGATAAGTGCCGGTAAAGACCCAGGTCCGGAAAACCAGATTCCAGACGAAAAGCAAGGCTACTTGCTTTATGCCGGACGAAAGCGGTCACGGCAGTAGAAACGTCAAATTGAGCATTTGTCCACCAGAAAGCATCCCGGGCATCCTTAAAACTGCGCTCCTGCAGTATATTATCCAATGTACTGAACATTTCCAGTTCAGACAGGTCTCGGCGACTCATCTCTTTCCATTTATATTCCCTGGACATAAGTAGATTAGTCAAGGACGGATCCATTTTTTTCACCTGATCCATTAAGAATGACTGATATTCGCCCATTTGGGTGTTTTTGGCTTTCAGCTTTTTCAATTCAACTCCATCAGCTGAAAGTACCATATGGATAATGATCGAATGGGATGCCTGGATAGTATTATCTTCAAACTTATTAGATTCTATAAGCTGGTTGATGTATGCCTCAATGAATTTACTATTGACTATGGGATCCGCAACTTGCCAATAGAGCGATTCATCACTCTGTGAGAAAAGGACTGTTACCGATAGTGAAATAATGAACCTGATTATGTTTCTAGTTATCATAGTATTCGAATTCATTATCAGAGACTGTTTGCTTTTTATATTTATCTATCACTTTGATCTTAATTGTGGTTGTGAAACCGGACTGTGGTTCATCCATCTCAAAACTGTACTTTACTACGCTCCTATTTCCAACTCTCTTCTCTTTCTGCTCTTCTTCAAGCCGTCCAAATACACCAGACAGCGGAGCAACCACATTTTTCCCATTCTTATTGCCATAAGTCGTAACGGTGAGCAATATAGTATTGGTACGTTTTCCCAAGCGTTTAAAGGTCAGCTTGGGCGGTGGAACTTTTTTAACCGTCATATTGTGTACAAGATTGCGGACCGCAACACCATCAACAAATGTTTCCAGTTTAAGCTCTCCTTCCTTTTTAGGAGTAAACTGTGCTCTGTATGAATTGTATACCTTCGCTCCCATTGCAGTGCCTGATACCTTGACTGATATTCTGTCTCGATCCACATCTTTAATTCTGCTGTCAAAAACGAACTTCTCGTCAACGTAAGTTTCATTTTCTTCTTCGGGTGAACTGTATGCTGGGTCCACTACAACAACCTTTGTGCTGGCTAGGCTTGACTTTTTATCTTTTGTCCTCAGACCGATCACTTCAATGGTGCCGTTATTTCGGCCCATTCCCTTCAGAACTGTTCTGGGTAAACCCTTAATCATTTTTTTCACAAGGTCCTTACCGCTTCCTAAGTCCACCGTGAAATCTTTATCCGTGTTTACTCCCCCAACACTAAAGGGGATTTCCCAGTTAAGACCTCTTAGAACTGTATATTTCTTCTTATCGAATAGCACAAAAAATTCTGACTGCATACCATCCATGTAAATAAGCGTCATCGGAGTATCGAACTTCCGACTGATTGTAAAACTCCCTTCTCTGGATACTTCCTTATTTATAATTTTTAAGAGTTTATCTGTAACCTTATAGTCTCCAAACGCTTCAGACCATATATTGTATGTTACAGTATCAATATCCGGAATGAACTTTACACCAAGTTCAACGTCAAAGGGCTGGTTAAGATAATTTTCTTCTACTGAGTTTAGTTTAACCTTGGCTACATATCGATTCTCGCTGCCATCATCTGTGTAGGGCTCAACTTCTACAGAATCAAGTTCCCATATATATGAGTCATCTACTAAAACAGTATCACCATCCACTTCTACTCTGGATGTTTTAAAACTGGGCTCAAACTTAATGGAGCCCGACTCGTATTGTCCTTCTACGTCAAAGAAAAGCCGATAATAATCCGGATCTTCATAGTTGGATTCAACATTATTTAATTCAATTAAGGTTTCCAGTTTGTCGTTTGCCACATTTTTTAAAATGTCATCCTGACGCTGCATATACAGCCTAAGCTCCCCCTCAATCGCAAATAGACTTATAATTGCACCCAAGTTGATTATAAAATAAAGTTCAACTTTTCTCATAATTTATTACCTATTTCTTGATCGCTTTTGACAAAATCTCGTTCACCTCTTTTCTGACCTCATCCCGCACTTTTCCACTGGCTAAGTTTGATAACCCTTCTCCCATTTGTGCGACTTTAATAACAGCAGCTGTCAGTTCTGAAATTTCTTTACCATCCATATTGCCAACACTGGCATTACTTTCGCCACCGCCATCAGGCCCAAGATTGTAAATACTATGTGCGTATAATATTAAAAGGAAGAACTCAAGGACCAACCCCCCAATTGATAAATAGGTCATGACACCAATATGGTCCGGATCCAAGGTGGCAAAAATTGACCGAAATCCTATAATGACAAGTAAAAATGCTGCACCACCATAGACCATGGCGGTTCTGGCGTTCATATCTGATCTAATATTCATTTTATTTCCTTTATTTGTTTTGAATTATTAATTGGTGACCTCAATAGAAAAAGAGAAAGAAGTCTCTTGACCGCAATCCGCCGCCTGAACAGTGACGTTGTGCGTTGCGGATGTATCTGATAATGAAGGAGTGCCATAGATTCTATAATCGTAAGAATTATAATATAACCAACTGGGTCTGGTCGGCACAGTGAAAACGAAGTCGTCACTATTTTCATCACTGATTCCAAACTGGAATGAGTATTGACTTCCCACTGTTGCGGTTGAATCTACACTTTCTATATTATCAAATTGAGGAGCATAGTTTTGATCAACAGTTATGGTAAATGCGTAATCAGTAGACAAAGGCACATTGGGTCTGTTATCTGCAATAGTCAGCAATACCGAGCCACTAGCACCAATATCGCTCTCTGCTGGTGTGCCTGAGAGTATTCCAGAACTGGTGTTGACGTTCAGCCATCCTATGCTTTCACTCCCTTCAAAGGTTACACCATCTCCGTCTGGATCAGTCCAATTTACGTCGTAATAATATTGACAGCCATGGTGGATTAACTGAATAATATTCTCTGTATTTGTAAATTCAGGTGGGTCATTTGGATCCACATTTATTGTAAAGGTTTCAGTGGTGGTCAATGGATTTCCATTCCTGTTGTCATTTAAC
>CAJWIT010000054.1 GCA_913041945.1 uncultured Fidelibacterota bacterium | reverse complement strand
AAACACCTGTACCACCCTTTACCGCAACGGTTGAATATAATGGGTATACGGCAACAATGCCCCAGTCGGTTCAAAGTGGCTCTTGTAACAGCTGCCATGTTGCAGGAATGAGAATTTATGTACCGATGAATGAAAGCGAAGAAGTATCAATATCATATAACAGTGAATGGAATCTTGTAGGCTTACCTCTTGAAGTTGAAGATGCTTCATACAATATTCTATTCCCTGAGTCAACAGAAGGGACTTTATATTCTTTTGATGATGGATATAGCCTTGAAACAAGTTTGATACAAGGTGAAGGCTACTGGTTGAGATTCAATGAAGCAGGCAGCACCACTATTTCAGGCATCCCAATCAGTGAGCTTACGCTTAGCTTAACTGAAGGTTGGAATCTCATGTCAGGAATAAATACTCCTATAAATATCTCGGACATTCAAGACCCGGATGGAATTATCATTTCCGGAACAATTTATGGGTTTGCTTCGGGTGGCTATTTAAATGCAGAGATCCTTGAACCAGGGAAAGGATATTGGGTTAAGACAAATAGTTCTGGTTCTATTACCTTAATAGGAAATTAAACTACTCCACCTTTTTGTAAAAAAGTGGGGATGGGGTAAATAACCCGTCGTCAATCTACATTCGTTCCGGGGTTTGGATTCCCAGAATCCTCAATCCGTTTGCCAGGACTGTCTGCACAGCGGAAATGAGGGCAAGCCTGGATTGGGAAAGACTTTTGTCATCGGTAATAACACGACAAACCGCATAAAACTTGTGAAAATGGGCCGCCAGTGATTGTAAATAATTTGCTATTCCCTGGGGTTCCAAAGTTTCCAGGGCAGTGTCCATCACAATTGGAAAAAGGTCCAGTTGCTTTAATAAGTCCACTTCTGAGCTGTGGACCAATAGAGCAGGGTCGAAAGATGTGTTCAGGGTATATCCAAGGCTTTCTCCATGCTTTATGATGTTTGCAATCCGGGCATGGGCATATTGTAAATAATAAACAGGATTTTGATCCGATTGGTCTTTAGCCGTATCCATGTCAAAGTTAAGGTGGCTGTTCATCCCTCTCATGATAAAAAAATACCGCACCACGTCTGGTCCTGTTTCATTAATCAGGTTCTCGAGTGTGATGAACTGTCCTTCCCTGGTGGACATTTTTACTGTTTTTCCGGCCTCTATCAATGTGACGAACTGATGAATGAGAACCTTGATTTTACTGGTGTCATAATGAAGCACATCAAGGCAGGAAAGGACATCCGGATAGGTATCCACGTGGTCAGCTCCGAAGATATCCACAATAAGATCAAACCCTCGATTCATCTTATCCTGATGGTAGGCCATATCCGGAAGCCGGTAGGTTGGTTCACCGGTGCTTTTGATGAGAACCCGGTCTTGGCTCTTGCCAATGGAAGACGTTTTAAACCAGGTGGCTCCTTCTGATTCGTATATCAAATCCGATTGCTTAAGGGACTGTAAGAGTTTATCAATGGCTTTGTTTTCGTAATACATTTTTTCGTTTGTAAAGCGGTCATGCTTCACACCGATTTTCTCTAGAGAAGATTTTATGTTATTAAAGATGTGTTCTTCCGCTTCCTTTTGAAAAATGATATCATCGGCATGAAGTTTATCTCCGTGTTTTCGTCTAATTATTTGCACGATGTCTCTAATGTATTCCCCTTTGTATCCGCCTTCAGGCAAAGGGATATCCTTCCCCAGTTCCTGAAAATACCGGGCTTCCACGGATTGTCTCAGGAGCCTCATCTGCCTCCCCGCATTATTATAATAATATTCCCGGGTTACATCATATCCGTGCCATTTCAGGATACTTGCCACTGCATCACCTAAAACCGCCTGGCGTCCATGCCCCACGGTGAGGGGTCCGGTTGGATTTGCACTCACAAACTCGACGTTTGCTGTTTTCCCCTTTCCCTCTGTTTCTCTCCCATAAAGTTGTCCTTCCTTCAGGATCTGCTCCGGCAGACCCTGGTAATAGCTTCTGCTGATTTGGAAGTTGATAAAGCCCGGCTCTGATACAGAGATTTCCTGAATGAGACCAGGGTCAAGCTTCAGGTGTGTTTTTATTCTGTTGGCGATGTCAATAGGTTGCTCCCCAATTTTTTTTGACAGGCTAAAAGCCAGATTCGTTGAAAGATCTCCAAAACCCGGGTTTTTTGTAGGTGCAATATGGATAGGCTCCGCCTGAATGTTCAGGTGGTGGAGAGCGTCAAGTAGGGATTGAATCAGATATTTTTTTATCATCATCAACAATCTCATAGGAGGGGGCGTCTGCCCATAATTTATCCAGATTGTAATAGTTTCTTTCGTTTGTTTTGAAAATATGGGCTATTACATCTACATAATCCAGAAGAATCCACTGCTGGTTTTCATATCCTTCAAGGCGCCAGGGTTTATGAGGTGTTCCTCTTCTGATCGCATCTGCAATGGATTTTACTTGGATTTCTGTATTCGCTGAACAAATCAAAAAAAAGTCTGTTATACTGGTTAGTTCCCTTACATCAATGGAAATAACTTTTTCAGCCTTTTTGGATAATGCCAGTTTTCCGATAAGGCTGGTGAGTTGATCGGATTCCTCTTGCGACAATATTAAAACTGGGTACTTAAAAAGTCAGAAATAGGTTCAATTGAAGAATAGTCTTTTCCTACGATTAAGGTAATGTCCGCATCAATTGTTTCATCAGGCTGGATCAATACCCTGGATTTATCTTCAATATCAAAGCCTAGGGAAGAAGTGACCAATTTCAGTGCTTCGTAATTTTCATTTCGCGATATAAGCAGAGTTTGAGTGTAGCCGAAATGATCAGCGTCCTCTGATCGTACAACATCGAATTTGTTGGAACGAAGAAATGCAGAGATTTCTCCAGCTAATCCGTTCTTTCCACATCCATTGAGTACTTCGACTTCAATTCCCAGAACAGGGTTTTGTTCATATAAATCTTTAGCCAGTTCTGGCTGATCTGGAAAGGAGGGAAATGTCACCTCTAAAGTGTTCATTGACACGCCGGTTTGGGTGTATTTCTTTGAAAACGAATAGATAAACACAATCAACAGCAGGGAAAGAATTCCAATAATAGAATTCATCAGCGTATTTTTGATTGTGTGTTTTCCTTTTGTGTTTTTCCGGGTTTTTGATGTGGCGAAACGGGAGGGTTTCCGCCGCGATTTTTTTGTCATAGTGTCACCTGTTGTATATCGGGTTAAGGATTAGTGATTGGTGCCTTCGGTATGTGGGACTTGTTTGGAAACTAATTTGGAAAAGAGAATTCTCAGTAAATTTATAATCAATACTTGCGCCGTAATATATGTTATTGTCCAATCCGGATTGCTGCTGTGTCATCCCGGATTGCAAAAGAGTAAAATTCAGATGTAAACGCAGATTGTCTGTTAATAGATAATTCATTTGATTGGAATAACTGCCGACGCTAAATGATTGATTTCCAAAACTGACCATGTTCAGGGAGAATCCATGGTGGATATTGAAACGGTTAGGTGATAAGAATGAATGGTAATTTTCTTTCGGGGAATGCATGGTAGCAGGAAGGTTAAGTTCTGAAATTCCCTTTTTAAATTGACCTGCTGCACATGAGATGAGAAAGGTAAGAATAAGGATTTTATACGATTTTGTCTGCATTGTATATTTTGAAATTACAATTAATATTTGAAACTTACTTCTTTGTATTTAGTCCTGAGATTTTGATTGAGTCTTTATTTGTTCTGGACACCTTTGTGAAAATTTTAGGTGTATCCATCACGAAATATTCACCCTGTTCATTATTACTGTCAACTGTTTTTCGGTAATGAAATTGATAAATTCTATGGAAAAATTTCTTTTAGATGATCTATCCGTCAATAATTCCACCTCCCAGACACACTTCCCCATCATAAAATACAATTGATTGTCCTGGTGCAACAGCAAACTGAGGTTTTTCAAAATGTACAAAAACGGAATGTTGATTTTCGGTATTCAGTGTGCAGCTTTGATCATCCTGTCGATATCGAATTTTTGCTGTAACAGTTTCCGGAAGATTTGATGAATCAGAATGGATCCAATGCAAGTCCACAGCTTTCAAAGCGGTGCTGTAAAGTGATGGGTGATCATGACCCTGGGCAATGATCAGTTGGTTCTTTTTATGATCTTTTTCCACTACATACCAGGGAGCCTCCTTATCACCAAATCCGCCCCCAACTCCAATTCCTTTTCGCTGTCCGATTGTATAATACATTAATCCATCGTGAATCCCAACGTTGTTGCCATCAATAGTGAATATATCACCTGGTTCCGGAGGGATGTACTTTTTCAAAAACTGTGTAAAATTCCGTTCTCCGATGAAACAGATACCCGTGCTGTCTTTTTTTTCATGGGTTATCAGGTTGGCCTTTCTAGCCAAGCGGCGGACTTCTTTTTTTTTCATGTTTCCAAGTGGGAAAAGGCTCTTTGCAAGTTCCTTTTGTCCCAAAAGATATAGGAAGTAACTTTGGTCTTTAGCACTGTCTGTTCCTTTCAGGAGATGATATACATTTTTTCTTTTTTCTATTCTTGCATAATGCCCGGTCACGATGTGATCTGCTCCAAGTTCTAGTGCGTAATCCAGAAATACTTTGAATTTAATTTCCTTATTACAGAGAATATCAGGGTTTGGTGTTTTTCCTGAACGGTAACTTTTCAGAAAATGAGCAAATACCAGTTCTTGGTATTGCGCTGAAAAGTTTACACTGTGCAGTGGAAGATTCAAAGTGTTACAAACCTGCAGGGCATCTTTATAGTCAATTGCTGCAGGGCAGGTTTCATCTTCATCCCAGTTTTTCATGAATAGGCATTCTATTTCAAACCCATTTTCTTTTAAGAGCAGCGCAGCAACAGAACTGTCCACACCGCCACTCATTCCTACGATTACTTTTTCTGCCATCAGCGTTTGTTATGATGCTGTTTTAGGATGTCGCTGATTTTCTCAGTGAGCAATTGAACGTCTTCTTTGGAGTTGTCCCTTCCAAAGCTGATTCTTAACGTTCGGATATTGTGATCATTGCTCATATTCATAGCCCGCAATACATGAGACGTGTTGACTGACCCGGAAGAACAGGCGGATCCACTTGAAACCGCAATTCCCTGCAGATCTAGTTTGATAATCAAAATATTACTGGTTACAGCAGGAAACGTTGCACTGATCACTCCCGGAAGAGAATGTTCAGGATGGCCGTTATAAATTATTTCTGGGTAAAGATCCGTCATTTCCAGCTTGAATTGATCAGCAAGCTGTTCCAAATGTGTTTTTCTTTTTGCTATATTTTTATTCGCCAGCTCAGAGGCTAGACCTAACCCGGCAATACAAGAGGTGTTTTCAGTCCCAGCACGGAGATTCCTTTCCTGTCCTCCCCCAATTATAAGGGATTTCGGGTTTGTACCTTTTTTCAAATAAAGAACACCAACACCCTTTGGCCCGTAAAACTTATGAGCAGAGAAAGATACCATAGTTATTTTCTGGTCTGAAATATTGGTCGGGATTTTTCCCAGGATCTGAACTGCATCAGAATGAAATGGAATCCCATTTTGCTCAGCGATCTTACCAATGCGTTCAATGGGCTGAACCGTGCCGACTTCATTATTGGCAAACATGATGGAGATCAGTCCTGTATTTTCAGTAATTGCGTTTTGAATGTCCTCAGGATTTACCCTGCAGGCATGATCAACAGGGATTATTGTAGATGTTACACCAAATTCTTTCTGCTGTTTTAGTACGTTCAGCACAGATGGATGTTCAATTGCTGAAGTGATGACATGTTTTTTTTGTTGGTGGAGAAGGTTCCAGAGGACAAGATTGTTTGCTTCTGTTCCGCCCCCGGTAAAAATTATTTCGGATGAGAGACATCCAATCGCTTCCGCCATTTGTTTTCTGGCAATTTCAATGACCAGGCGTGATTTCTGTCCGAACTGATGTGCGCTGGACGGGTTTCCAAAGTGGTTTAACTCTGTATCCTGCATTAATTTCAGGACAGCAGGATGGATAGGTGTAGAAGCACTATGGTCGAAATACAGCATATGTTCTTTTTTTTGCTTCCGAAATTATAAAGACAGGTATTGAAAAACCTAAAGGTCGTTACGAATTGCAGCGTAACGGACAGTTTTCATCAAATTCTCATAAAATGGAGGTTTTCGTTTTTCGAGATCCTTAATTGTAGCAGTATGATCATATGTATATCTGATAACATCCCATTCAAAAGTATCTCCAACAGTAAGAAAGGCGACTGCTCCGCGGGTATCTCCATCAAAAGAGAGCCCTGTGGCTCCTTGACAGAGTATCGTCAAATCGTCTTGTTTTTCAAATCGTGGTGTATGGATGTGTCCATGAACAAAAATGAAATTGTTGATGTTGGGTCTGGCAGCTTTCACATGCCTTTTCCAATTTAAAGCTTCCTCGAGTGTGGGAGGTATATCGTCTCTTTGATACCATGCATGAGTAAATTCAATGATGGTGTTTTTAACCTGAACTCTGTGAGCAACAGGCATTTTTTGTAAAAAGGTAATACCGGCTGCTCCAATTTGTTTTGCTGTCCATTCTATATTTGCAACAATATTTTGGCAAAGCGGATCATCTGGATCCATTCCTTCAAGGCAAGGATGTGTTGCTGTCCAAAGCCGTTCGATAATATACCGGTCATGATTACCTCGAACAAAAACACAGTTTTTTATAGATTGTAGTGCTTTCAGAGTTTCTTTTGGTGCAGGACCTAAGGGAAAACAATCCCCGAGACAAATTACCTGATCTATATTGTCCCGCTCACGGATAATTGACAAAGCCTTTTGTAATGAGACAATGTTAGAATGAATATCCGTGATGATAGCAAATGTCATTCTCGCCATAGGATTAAAATATAATGTAAATGTTCTCCAGATAGCAAGATACAAATAATAATACTTTTCTTGGTGAGTATCAAATAACACGTTTAAAATATAATATTCATTATGACTGAAACTATATTGATTATAGGGTCGATTGCTCTCGATACAATTGAAAACATCAGAGGGAAAAGAGAAGATCTCATAGGAGGGTCTACTACCTATGTAACAGTTGCTGCCGGTCGGTCGGTTCCCGTGAATGTTGTGGGCGTGATTGGAAATGATTTTCCTGATGAAGGATTGGAGATCTATCAGCGCTATGCCAACAGTCTTGTAGATTTAGAATGCAAAGAGGGCAATACATTTCGGTGGGGAGGCCGATATGGGGAAAACATGGATAGCCGGGAGACACTTTTTACGGACTTGGGAGTATTCTCAGATTTCTCACCCAGGTTGTCTACAGTGAATAAAAATGTTTCAAACGTGTTTCTTGCCAACATTCATCCTTCTCTCCAATTATCTGTAATAAACCAAATGGCAGGTAAGCCTCTCATTGTTACTGATACAATGAATTTATGGATTGAAACAACCAAAAACGAACTTCTTAAGGTTCTGAAAAAGTCAGATATTCTCCTTATAAATGAAAGTGAAGCGGAATTAATATCTGGCACGAATAATATTGATCGTTCTGCTGTACAATTGCGGGGTTTAGGTCCCAGTACAGTTGTGATCAAAAAGGGAAGTTCAGGTGCGGTTCTTTTTCATGGTGAGGAAAAAGTTTCAATTGGTGCATATCCCGTGAAAGACGTTATTGACACAACCGGGGCAGGAGATACATTCGGAGGTGGATTTGTTTCGGCGCTGGCATCAGGCGGTACCTTTCGCGATGCTCTCATCAAAGGTTCGGCTTTGGCATCCATTTGTGTGGAAGGTTTTGGTGTAGAATCCCTGCTGGAGGTAAACTTAGAAGAAATTAAAAAGCGTGAAAAATTTCTTCATTCTGTTCTTTGTTCTTGATAAAGACAGGGCAGAAAATCTAATTTTTCATCTTGGTTAATTACATTTTATCATAAGAAAAAAGGAACAAGTACAATGAGAAAATTGACATTTCTTACAATTACCTTCATAACATTCTTCATTCTGGGATGTACCAGTGAAGAACTCACATCCGCAAGATTGTATATCCAGCAGAAAAACTGGGTGAAAGCAGAAGAATTTTTACTTAAAGCACTGGAAATGGAACCGGAAAATCAGGAAGTGCTGTATTCATTAGGTAAATTTATTTATGCTAAAAAGGAAGATTGGCAAAATATGAATAAAATGTTTGATCGGGCTTTAAGCATTGATCCGGAGAAGGTCATCTTGCTGGGCGGAACTGTACGGGAATATGTTGAACAAACTCGATACGAACACTGGAGCAAGATATTCAATAAGGGGGTCGCCAGTGTTAAAAAATATTATGAGCAAGGGTACAAGGATGGACAGATAACACTGAAGGAATCTATCGATTTTTTTGAAACTTCTGTACAAATATATCCTAGTGAAATCCAGAATTATCCCATTCTATCAAGGTGTTATTTTGAAATGGGAGATTCAGTAAGATCCATTGCCACTGTAAAAAAAGGAGCTGAAATAAGCCCTGATAATTTCAATATTAATCTGACTGCAGGCCAAATTTTAAATAACACGAATGATAAACAGGGCGCCCTGCCTTTTTTGAAACATGCAGTTGAACTAGAACCTCACAACAGTAACGCAATACAGCTCCTTGCACAGGTGTACTATGATCTAGGGGAACAGCAGGATGCTATTGAAACGTACAAAATTGCAATTGATGAAGAAGAGGATAAAAAGGTAAAAGCAGATTTGTATTTTAATTTAGGTGTGATTTATAATCAAATGAGCGAATTTGATGCGGCAGAAGAGGCGTTTGATGAAGCCTACTATTTAAACGATCAGGATTTTGAAGCAGTATTGGGCATGGCGCAGGCATTTGAAGGTCTGGGGGATAAATATAAAGATGGAACAGACGGTTTTGAAAAGAATTTGACCGAGGCAGCAAGATGGTATAGAAAGGCAGGAAGAAAAATTAAGGATGCCATGACAATTGATTATGAGAATGAAGAAAAATATACCAAACAGCTGGAGTTAATCCAGTATAAGAAAAATATTGTAGAAGGGGAACAGGAATAGAAAAAAAGGTTACGATCCTTGATAAAATATTTTTTGAATTTTTCGTGGAGGCGGGGAGAGTCGAACTCCCGTCCGAAATAAAACCCTGAGAAACATCTACATGTTTAGTTTACTGGATTAATCTCATTCCCATAGCTGCCAGAAACCCCAGGCTATGGGAACCAGTCCAATTGAATCTCATCCGGATAGTTTGGACACCTGCCCGAACCAGCCCATGTAAATGACGCCCTTGAATAAAACCATAGGCGTATTCTATTCAGGACGACTTACGTCAATTAAGCGTAAGCTACATTGCCATAATTGGCACTTATTAAGTGTCCAGGTGATTTACGAGATGCCTGGGCCTCGACATGCAGTTTAATAGCGTTTTTATCCCGTCGAAACCGGTCGCCCCCATTGTCAAAAAGCAAACAAAATAGACAATATTTTTAAAGATAGAAAGGCTCCGAACGCCAACCCGGAGCCTCTATATCTTCCATAGCAATAAATGCTATTTTTTCACTTGCTAATCTCCTAGTTTTGAATTCTTCTATTAAGTAAAATTCTTGTTCTAGAAGCGGGGTAAAGGTACGTTTCAAATAATTTGTAGTGCAATATGAAAATCGTAGAAATTGCACTTTTTTTCCACCTTTGTATATTTTTCAAATAAATTAGTTATGAAATTTGTTTGGGGTTCTTTTATTGGAAAACTAATTTCTTTCCTGCCTAATCACCGAAATTGCGCCCGTAGCTCAATTGGTAGAGCAGTGGCCTCTTAAGCCATTGGTTGAAGGTTCGAGTCCTTCTGGGCGTACT
>CAJWIT010000053.1 GCA_913041945.1 uncultured Fidelibacterota bacterium | reverse complement strand
ATTGTCATTGCGAGCCCGAAGGGCGCGGCAATCTCCTTGCACCAAAAAACATCCGACCATCATGATTCCCCGGGCAATCTCCTTACATAGAATAACGTACAGACATAATGTAGGATAACTTTGCGAAAGTTTTAAACTTCCGCTAAGTTTCTTTTTCAATCTAAAAAACATACGGATTGATCTATACGTTTTAAAATAATTAGTGTATAACTTAAACTTATTTTGAAAAGACTTTCTGAAGAGTATAAATCAACAAACCCGAAAACAATAATGGAATACTTTCCAGGAAATATTCTTTTGGAGTATTAATGAAAATAAATATGGCGATTCCGCAGGGAATGGCAACAATGGGAATGATGACTGCCCAGCCGCCCTGTATTTTAAACGGTCTGTTCAGGTCAGGTTGTTTCAATCTTAAACTGACAAAAACGGCAAAACCAATAAGGTAAGTTGGAATACTTAACCACGTACCCACAACCAATAAATCCACAAAGCCCATCCCAAAGGTCATGATGCTTAAAATGATGCCTTGGAGCAAAAGTGCATTAACGGGCGTTTTATATTGGGAATGTATTTTGGTAATAAATTTAGGTAAATGACCATCTTTCGCCATGGAGCCCATAAGACGTGAAAGGACAATCAGTTCTGAATTAATGAGTCCAAAATTGGATGATTGTGCAGCGATCATAAACCACCAAGCAAACGCTCCACCTCCCAAAACCAGAGCAACAGAATTGAATTGTGCCTCATCCCAGTTTGCCCAGTTTTGATCCACAGAAATTCCGATCATTAAGGGTACTATATACGCACACATGGCAATAACCAGGGTAATTAAAAGTGCTTTAGGATATGTTTTAGGTGTATCATCAATTTCTTCAGCTGCAGCGGCCAGACCGGCATAACCGGAATAATTCCATAATCCGAAAATTAATGCCATGACCAACGCTTCTTTTGAAGTGGAGTTATCCGGAATGTGCCATTGGCTGAAAATAGAAAAATCAATGTGACGGATTCCAATAATAATAAAACATATCACCGGCAGTACTTGGAACCACGACATAAACGTCGACCACTTCCCCACAGTTTCAATGCCGCGGATATTCAGCCAAATAGAAAACCAAATGACGGATAATGACATTAACCATACAGTCAAATGTCCGGCATCAGGCCATAGGAAATGGGTAAAATATATGGCTACCAGCGTGGGATATAGGGCTGTTTCAAATATCCAGCTCAACCACTCGAGCCAACCAAATTGAAAGCCCCAGAAACTCCCCCAGCTTTCTCGATACCAGCTATAGGCACCTCCTTGCAATGGCAGCGCACTGGCCAGTTCTGCTGTTTGCAGGATATTCGGCAGTCCCCAGAAAATGGCCATAAAGATCATACCAAATACGGCTAATGTTGGACCAGATTGAGGAACAATTTCTTCAATACCATAGGGGCCGCCGCAAAGAAGAACATACATAATAGCTACCATGGGCCAAAAGCGGAGACGGGACGTATTTCGGGGTGAAGTCATGGCAGAAAATAATTTATGAATTTCAGCCTGCCAATGTAAATTCGCATTAGCTTAAACTGATATTATGCTTTGTGATAAAACACATTTTCTAAACACCACCTACACTACATACTTCCGGATTATGGATTACGGCATGCTGACTTGTGGCTGTCAATCCAGGGAAGCTCCGCCTCTTTAAATACAAATCAAATCTTTGCGCATACGCGCTGGTAGACCATTTACAAAACGTAATTGGTACACCATTAACCATTATTAAGATAGTTTTATTCAATACGACACAAAGGATTTATTATGAACAATCGAGAAATTTCACAACCGATTTTTGATCGGGCTTTAAATGTTCTGGCTCAGGGCGTCAGTTCCAATTTTCGTTATTGGGGACCCAAAGAAACACCCATCATTGCCAAAGGAAAAGGTGGTCATGTCTGGGATGCTGACGGAAACAAATTTGTAGATTATCGTTTAGGTTGGGGACCCATAAATATTGGTCATGGCGATGACAGGGTAAATAACGCTGTGTCTGAAGCAATCCAAAATGGGACAACATTTGCTGCCACCACTGAACTGGAAGTGGAAGTAGCTGAAAAGATTGTTAACATGGTTCCAAGCATGGAAATGCTTCGTTTTACGAATACAGGAACGGAAGCGACTATGCACGCCCTGCGGGTTGCCAGAGGTTATACAGGAAAAGAAAAGTTCATCAAATTTGAAGGGCAATATCACGGTGCCCACGATTATGTCCTTTTTAGTACAGCCAGTTCTCCTATTTCAGGAATGGGTCCGCGAAAAACACCGATTCCTGCTCAAAATGGAATAGGTATTCCTGACAAAATTCGCGAATATGTGATTATGCTCCCTTTTAATGATTTTGATGCAGTAGAAAAAGTGGTAAAGGAAACGCACGGCGAAATCGCTGCCATGATGATTGAGCCTTGTTTGGGTAATATTGCCGGATTAGAACCGATAGCTGGCTATTTGGCCCATTTACGAAAACTGTGTGATGAATACGAAATGGTCATGATTTTTGACGAAGTAAAAACGGGTTTTCGTCTTTCAAACGGTGGCGCTAGGGAAACATATAATGTGATTCCGGATATATCTACTTACGCCAAAAGTTTGGGTAACGGATATCCGGTTGCTGCCTTTGGCGGTAAGAAAGATGTTATGAGTGTCATCGGTTCAGGAAAAGTGACTCACGCTGGGACATTTGGGGCCAATAGCTGCAGTATGGCAGCGGCGAAAGCGGTATTGGACATTTTAGACGAAACTCCTGTATTAGAAAATCTGACAAAACGTGGTGCACGATTAAAAGCAGGATTAGATAAAGTACTTACGGAAGCAGATATTCCCCACCAAATGTCCGGGCATCCCACTATGCAGGGATTTTTGTTGACAGAAATGCCCATTCAAGATGTTCGGGGATTGGTTCATCATGATGCTGAAATGTATGGAAGCATTATAGAGCATATGTATAAAAATGGTGTTTGGGCTGAAGACGATGCACGGGAGCCATGGTTTTTGTGCGAAGCTCACACAGATGAGATTATTGATGAAACGTTAAATAAATTTGAAGATGCAGTGAAAGTAGTGAGGGGATAGTTTCCACACTTAATGTTTCATGCACTTTTAATAATTTACAACTTATTGTGTCTCCCCTTTAGGAGGGGAGAATACAAGAGGGGTTATTAAATTGATTATATTCAACAACACTTTGTAAAATTATTTATGACAACATTATTGAATTTTACGTATTTAAACCTCCCCTGTATCCCCTCCTATTACAGGAGGGGCCCCGCTCTTTTTCCTTTGGTGCTACAGATGAGGTCAATAAATAGAGTTTCTATCATATTGCCACTGTTCTTTTAGATAACGATAGTGTGCATGAATACGTTTTTAATATGAATAAACGTTATATTATTAATAAGTCAAATATTAAAAACATCAGAAGGATGAATAGAAATAATCCAACTCCATGGGAATGGAAGTTGTGGCAGTTTTTAAAAAATAAGCAAATTAATGGATATAAATTTCGACGACAAGTTAGCATCAATGATTTTGTAGTTGATTTTTGTTGTCTTGAATTGAAATTTGTAATTGAATTAGATGGAAGTGGACATTTACAACCTGTACAAATGAAAAAAGATATTCAACGAAACAATGATTTAGAAGAATGGGGATTTATGATAATGAGATTTCCAAATAATGATATTGATGAAAATCTTAATGCAGTAATTAATATTATTACTCAAAAATGCAATGAACTACATAATGAAATTCTTAAATAAATACTCAACTTATTGTGTCTCCCCTTTAGGTTTTGATATGATTATCTTTTTTTATCTAGGAATTTTTTATGCTTTACTTAAATCATTATTAATATGAAAACTGAACCATTTTGGACGGACGAATTTGCCCGACCGGATGATTTACCGGTAGCCAGCGAATTACCAACTAGCGTTGATGTCGCCATTGTAGGTAGCGGGTATACGGGACTTAACGCTGCCAGAGTTCTGGCAAAATCTGGTTTATCCGTTTCAGTGTTTGAACGGAATACCATTGGTTGGGGAGCCAGTTCCAGAAACGGTGGTATGGCTACCCCGGGATTGAAATTGGATATCAGCAAAATCTACAAAAACTATCGAGCAGAATTAGGCAAGGAGTTTTGGCAGGCTTCTGTGAATGCTATTGATCTTTTGGACACCATTATTAATGAAGAACACATAGACTGTGACTGGCAACGAAAAGGTCATTGTTCACTTGCATTTAAACAATCTCATTTTGATGAAATGGAAGAATATGCTGATTGGTTAGACAAAGAATTTGGACATAAAAAATCGTTAATTTTAAAATCTGAACTCCAGAGTGAAATTGGTACAGACGCTTTTTACGGCGGATTGTCGGATGAAACAAGCGGCGGACTCCAACCAGCGAAGTACGTGTTTGGATTAGCCAATGCAGTAGCCAAACTGGGAGTTCTTCTCTATGAAAATTCCCCGGTTAATACTATCCAAAAAACGCCAAGGGGATTCCAGGTATCAACCTCCAATGGGACAGTGCAGGCAAATGAAGTTATCGTGGCCACGAATGGTTATACGGATTTGCTTGTGCCTGAGCTAAGGCCTCGAGTTTTTCCTGTGGGGAGTTACATCATTGTTACAGAACCGCTGACAGAAGACCTGCAAAATAAATTGAGTCCAAAAAGCCGCATGTTTTATGATTCCAAGGTTTTTATTAATTATTTTCGCCTGACACCTGACGGACGTATGCTCTGGGGCGGCCGGAATAATTTGAGTACGGACTTGGATTTAATTGATAGCGCGAAGCGGCTTCAGAAACAAATGGTATCCGTTTTTCCTGAATTGAAAGATGTTTCTATCACTCATTCTTGGACAGGGAGATTGGGTGTCACGTTTGATTTGATGCCGCATATCGGGCGTATAAATGGTATTCATTACGTAAACGGTTATTCAGGACATGGGCTATCCATAGCCACATATTTGGGGGCAGAATTGGGTTTAATGCTTTTGGGGGAAAAAGACAGAAGCCCCTTTGAAGAAATAAACACCAAAATGATGCCATTATATCGTAACAAAACTTGGTTTTTACCCCTTGCTGAAAAATATCACAGGTTTTTAGATTGGGTGTCATAGAATAAAGATGAAATTTAAAATAAATTTTAGAACTCATTCTGTCTCCCCTTTAGGAGGGGCACTACCTTTATTCCTTTGTTGCTTCAGATGAGACGGATAGGCAGGGGAAAAACGGAAATGGCATTACATTAACATGTATTCACTCGCAGCAATTGATTATATTATTATTGTCATTTACCTTTTGATGATGGTGGGTGTGGGGATATGGTTTTCAAAACGCCACTCAAACTTTGATGATTATTTTCTGGCAGGACGATCATTGACTACACCCATTTTAATTACAACATTGATTTCCACTTA
This sequence comes from uncultured Fidelibacterota bacterium, assembly GCA_913041945.1. Taxonomy (GTDB): domain Bacteria; phylum Fidelibacterota; class Marinisomatia; order Marinisomatales; family UBA8229; genus UBA8229. Next base: position 4,620 of record CAJWIT010000053.1, on the reverse strand, counting down.
TTACGGTATTGATGTTCTTTTTGGGGATTCACAACTTGCGTTTACCGATGGTGTTGTGGCCTGGTTTGGCTATGCCCGACCGACATATGCATTTTTTCTCATCGCTGCTTTTTTGTTAGCGAATCGTTTGAAAAAAGAAGACTTTCGCAGCCTCCCTGATATCTTGGACAAATATTACGGGAAAAAGACTCGGTATATTGGTGCATTGGCATCCTTTATTTATTCTCTTCCGGCATTATCCTTGTACGGCTTCGGTATGCTGGGTGATGTAATTATGGGGTGGCCGCCTTTTGTCGGCATGCTTATTCTTGGCGGAATAGCTTTGGTCTATACTCTCACTGGCGGATTTTGGGCTGTGGCATTGACCGATTCCATCCAGTTTGTGATGATGTGTGTTGTGCTGGCGATTGCCGTTCCTTTTGCGTTTAATATTATCGGCGGTTTTGATACTATGATTGACGTACTGCCCGCCGCCTATTTCGAATCCATGGGCGATTTGTCCATCTGGCTGGTGATTATTTATGCGTCTACGGGATTAACCATTCTGGTGGAGCCGACTTTTTATCAGCGTATCTTTGCTGCCAAGTCATACAAGAATGTACGCAATGCCCTTATCATTGGTATCTTCATTTGGGGTTCATACGATTGGGTCGTAACTATATTGGCCATGGCGGCGAAAGTGGGAGCCATTCAGGGCATTATACCGGCGAATGTTGCTCCCGATGCTTCCCTGCTGACCATTATGGTAGTTGCACTGCCGGCGGGTGTTTTGGGCCTTTTTATGGCAGGAGTCCTTTCCACAGAAATGTCCACCTTGGATTCCTACTGCCTGGTGGCCGGGGGAAATGTGGCCTATGATTTTTATAAACCGGCACTGAAACCGGATGCCGGCGATGATGAATTGATTCAAAAAACCCGCTGGGGTGTAGGACTGTCCTGGATTTTAGGATTTGTCATGGCCATTTCTTTTGATCAAATGCTGGGACTCTGGGTGTTTATGGCATCCATTTTGATTTCAAGTGTTCTTGTTCCCATTTTGGGCGGACTGTTTTTTCCGAAATTTCATAAACCACTGGCGGGGCTGTTGAGTACAGGACTTGGACTGTCATCCACTGTTATTTTGAATATTTATATTATGACACAAGGAACATTTGTTGTGGAAGAGGAAACATATGTACTTCATATTGGACAGTGGAACATATTTCAGGAATACCTTATGTATATAACTGTACCTATTTCTTTTATGGGATACATGCTGGGCATTATATTTGGAAAGGAGAAACGATCATGAGCGGTTGGGAAATATTCACATGGATTAGTGTAATTATACTTGGGTTAGGATCCATCATTGTTTTTATACTTTTTTTAAAGGATGTACCGGAATTATTAAAAAAATCAGAAAAGGAATCATTATGAAAAATCAAAATTATATAAACGGTCAATGGGTCGATGCCCATAGCGGCAAAACCTTGGGTGTGGAAAATCCCTATACTGAAGACATTATTACTCATGTTCCCGCCAGCGGTGAAACAGATGTCAATCACGCCGTTGATGCAGCAAAAAACGCTTTTGAAATTTGGCGGAAAATGGTAGCGGCTGAACGGTGTGAACTGATGAATGATATGGCCAAAAAGTCCAGGGATAACGCCGAAGAACTGGCCAAAACGGTTACAGCCGAAATGGGAAAACCTTTTAGCGAAGCGATGGAAGAAATTGAGACCGTGGCAGACTATTTAGAATATTACAGCCAATTAGCCAGAGACCATGTGGGTCGCATCGTAGCCCCGGTGGATTCACGATCCATGTCGCTGGTGAGATACGAACCCTTTGGTGCGGTGGGATGCATCATACCTTGGAATTATCCACTCTCGCTCATGGGTTGGAAACTCGCACCTGTTTTGGCAGCGGGAAATACAATTGTCATGAAACCATCAGAAATTTCTTCCCTTTCCATCCTTCATTGGATTGACATAGCAGGCGGAGACATGCCCGACGGCGTTATGAATGTTATTACCGGGTATGGAAAAGAGGCCGGTGAAGCGTTGGTAAAACACCCGGATGTTCCTGTCATTACGTTCACGGGATCTGTAGTCACGGGAAAAAGAATTGCCCGACTTGCCGCAGACAATTTGAAAAAAGTGTCCTTGGAACTGGGCGGAAAAGACCCGGTCATTATTTGTGATGATGCAGATATTGACGTAGCGGCCAAGGGCACATCCTGGGGCGGGTTCTTAAACGCCGGGCAAGTGTGTACATCCATTGAGCGGGTGTATGTTTTTGATACAATTGCAGATGCATTTACCGAAGCATTGGTGGCTGAAGCCAAAAAGGTGCGACTGGGAAATCCCATGGATGAAGCAACAGATGTAGGGCCCATGTCATCTGAAATGCAGTTTGCTAAAGCCCAAGAAAAGGTTGATTTAGCAATAAAAGAAGGTGCTCGGGTTTTAACCGGCGGGCAGCGTTCAGAAAAATTTGATAAAGGATATTTTTATGAACCAACTGTTTTTGACCAAGTGACATCTGAAATGGACATTGTAACAGAGGAAGCATTCAGCCCTGTGATTCCCATTCAGCGCGTTGGATCTATCGAAGAAGCCATTCAATTATCAAATTCCACACGCTATGGATTGGGATGCACTATATTTACCCGGGATATTGAAAAAGCGCTCACGGCAGCAGATGACATAAAATCGGGTACCTTCTGCATAAATAATCCGCTCATGGAAAATATTGCTGCGCCCTTTGGGGGAATGAAACAATCGGGCATCGGCCGGGAACACGGCATTGAAGCGCTGGAAGAATTCCGGGAAGCGAAACATATATTTATTGATTACGACCATTCTAACAAGGATTGGTGGTATGGAAATGAAGAATAAAAATTATTCTTCTCCAATATCCTCATTCCATATATCGGGATTTCTTCTGATATAATTTCCAAGCATTGTAATGCATTCCTCGGAATGAAGATCGATAACCTTTATACCATTTTGTTTTAACCAGTCAACGCCGTCAGAGAAATTAACAGATTCTCCAACAATCACTGTTTTAATTTTAAATTGCCGAATCAATCCGCTGCAGTACCAGCAGGGAGCTAAGGTCGTAACCATGATCGTATTCGTATAAGATAGTTGTCGCCCTGCATTTCTAAATGCATCTGTTTCTCCATGAAGGGAAGGATCATTATTCTGAATACGTCTATTTCGCCCTTTTCCCAATAAAGTCCCATTAGTTGAAAACAAGGCGGCGCCAATAGGGATTCCGCCCTCTTTTAGGCCTTTTTGTGCCTGTTGGATTGCAGTGTTTAGCATTAGGTGATAATCAGGAGTTATAACTGTTTTCATCTCAATTGTGTTGTTAATTTCCGACTTATTCTTACAACACCAAAGTATATTCAGAGAACTCAAAAAGGTTAAGGTATTGCCTCGCCGTCTTTTTGGGAATTATATTAAGTTTGTAAAGAAAAAAATAGGATAGTCATGGCAAATCGTAATTCATCACTATTGTACGGTATTAACGAGAGTCCCCCCATGGGTGAAACGATAATTCTGGGTTTCCAACATTATTTAACCATGTTTGGTTCAACCGTGGCAATCCCTTTGTTATTAGCACCAGCATTAGGAATCCAAGATCCAGTAGAAAAAGGATGGTTAATAGCTACGATGTTTTTTGTCAGTGGGATTACCACACTTCTACAAACAACATTTGGAAATCGCTTACCTATCGTTCAGGGTGGAACATTTTCATTTTTAGCGCCTACATTTGCAATCCTTGGAATGGCATCATTAGCGAGTGTCGGCTGGGAAGTAAGAATGCAACATGTCCAAGGTGCAATTATTGCAGGGTCTCTTGTTGAAATATTTGTTGGTGCCAGCGGATTGGTTGGTCGACTATTACGATATGTAGGCCCCATAACAATCGCACCAACCATTGCGTTGATTGGATTATCCTTATTCAAATTTGGCGCACCTGAAGCAGGTCGCTATTGGCCTATTGGCGGTTTAACAATTTTTTTGATTATTCTATTTAGCCAATATCTCCGAAGCAAACATCGTACATTTGAACTTTATCCAATTCTATTAGCCATTGTCACTGCATGGACTGTATCGGCGCTTTTAACCTTTTTAGGATATTTCCCTGAAGGGCATCCGGCTCACACAAGCTTGGCGAATCTGAAAAATGCATCATGGTTTCGAATTCCATATCCTTTTCAATGGGGATTCCCCCAATTTGGTACAGCTGCAATCATTGGAATGTTAGCAGGCTATATTGCTTCCATGGTAGAATCTATTGGTGATTATTATGCTTGCGCCCGACTTTCTGGAGCACCCACACCCGATAAAAAAACAATAAATAAAGGTATCACATTTGAAGGAATTGGATGCTTCATAGCGGGACTATTTGGTACAGGAAATGGAACGACTTCTTATAGTGAAAATATTGGTGCCATTGGGCTTACTCGTGTTGGTTCTCGTCGCGTTGTTCAGGCAGGAGCTGTGATTATGATCTTATTAGGAACTGTATCTAAATTTGGTGCCCTATTCACAACAATCCCTCAACCTATCGTTGGTGGAATGTATTGTGCCATGTTTGGCATGATAACAGCAGTGGGTTTATCCA
>CAJWIT010000052.1 GCA_913041945.1 uncultured Fidelibacterota bacterium | reverse complement strand
TTTGGTGATCTCATGAAAAGCAGCGACGCTCAACTGGATGAAAAGAAAAAACTTATTGATTCCAGTTTAGTGGAAATGAAAAAACAGCTTGAGGGTCTGAACAAACAGACCACAGAACTCACCGGTCAAATGGTGGAGTCGAAAAAAGGTGTTACAGAGCTAGCTGATACCACGACCCAATTACGGCAAATTCTATCAAGTTCCCAGGCACGGGGTCAATGGGGTGAACGTATGGTGGAAGATATCCTTTCGTTTATTGGCCTCACTGAAGGGATTAACTATGAAAAGCAAAGCCAGGAAGGTACTGATCGTCCGGACTTCAAATTCAACCTTCCCGATGGAAAACACATTAACATGGATGTAAAATTTCCTTTGAGTCATTATGAGAATTTCCTGGCCTCGGAGAATGAAACAGAACAGGAAAATGAAAAGAAAGCATTTCTAAAAGATGTGCGTAATCATGTGAAAGCAATTTCCGGCCGATCATATATTGATCCAAATGCGGGGACAGTAGATTATGTTTTGATGTTTATTCCTAACGAAAGTATTTACTCCTTTTTAAACCAGGAAGATCATGAATTAATTGATTTTTCCCTGGGGAAAAAGATTTTACTATGTTCTCCCGTCACATTATATGCAATTTTATCATTGATTCGGTCGGCCGTAGCCAATTTTCATATGGAGCAAAAAGCAGGTGAAGTACAGAAACTGGTAGTAACATTTCGTGAACAATGGATAAAATTCACAGACAAACTGGAACGGTTAGGTAAAACAATCAGTACTGTATCTACGCACTATGAGGAATTAAGTGGAGCGAGAAGCAGGGCTCTTGAAAAACCCATGGATAAAATTACTGAACTGCAAATGGGCCAGGGTGAAGATGTCAAACAAATTGAGGATGAAGATGAATAGGATTGGAAATCTTTTATGTATAACTGGATTCCTGGTTGGCTGGAATTGTGTGGGGCCTCCAGACCCAGAACATGGACTCGTGGAGAACTTTCCTGTTGTCATCAATACTGCAAATACATTTAGTTTCATTTTACGGGGAGAGGATTATTCTTTCGAGGAGGATTACGCATTAAACCTAAATGTAGAGACTTTAGATACATTGCTCACAACAATTGTGGTTAGTGATTTTTCAGGAAACGATACCACATTAATTATACAAATTAATCAGGATTCGAGTAGCATCTTGGAAACATATTCAATTTCATCGAACAATTTTTTCTTGATTAAAGACACTGTAATTGATACTGTTTATTCTTCACTTTCTGATTCAATTTTCTTTACAGGTAATAAATTTACAGGGGTACTGGAGTTTATTTTGTCAAAAATTGGACCATAGTTAATTGTAAGATCATTATCTAATTTTCCCAGGCTGGGCAGATAAGATGCTTATAATCGCACCAGTCACAATGTTTTCCGGTTTTCCCTTCAAATTCCTTCCTTCGAACACTTGACGCTACTTTATTGATCTTTTCCTCTGTTTTTTCCAAATCGTCAGCTTTAAATGAATGAGATCGAATGGGTTTTTCTTCATCTCTTAAAAAATGCAATGAAGCGCTTGCAGGTATTCCCCCAAACTTCTCTGAATCCGATTGTTGCAGATACATACTGTAAACAGCCAGCTGCAGATTTGACTTAGCTGAAGTTGAGGATTTGCTGGTTTTATAATCCACTATATGCACTCCATTTTCATCTTTATCAATGCGGTCAATGGCACCGTTTATAGTGATATCATCTAAATCAAACGAGAATCTTTCTTCCCGCGCAATGACATTTGGTGGATTGTCATTCATTAATTCTGCATAACGGGAAAGCATTTCCTGTCCCTGATCAAAAAACCTCTCTTCACGAACTGTATAATCAAATTCACCTTTTTTCCACTCTTCTTCCAATAATTTAACAATCCGATCTTTTGTCAATTCTTTACCAGGCTCATGAAATCTCTGAAGGACGAAGTGGATGATGTTCCCAAATACTAACTGAGGTTTGCTGGCTGTTTGCGGAATGCCGTCGATTCGGCCGAACCGATACTTCAGCGGGCATTGTTCATAGGTTTCGATGGCACTGGCAGAGAGATAGAGTCTCCCGTTGATGGTGGGCTCAAAATCCTGTTCTAATTCTTGAGCCAGCTCTTTTTCCCAATCGCTGGAGCCCAATCCTGAATCATCACCATTTTCAGTGTGATGTATAGCTTCCAGCGCGTTTGCCAAATCGTGCACTTTATCAAATTGCCCGCTGGCCAGGGCTTTTTGTATTTTTTGTTCGTATTTGATACGCAAATCCGAATATGACTTCTTGTTTGTATTGACGTCCTGCATGACGGTTTCCTCCATGATATTTTCAGGTAATTCTTTGACAAATTTTGACGTGGCTTTTCTAGGAGCCAACAAATACAATTGTTCTTTTGCACGTGTAACAGCCACATAAAACAAGCGGCGTTCTTCCTCAATGTGATGATCTTTAGGAGTAATGTGAGACGATTTTTCATAGGACAACCATTCATCAGGCGGACGGGAAACCATTACCCTTGATCTAAAGTTCAGCGGAAAACTTCCTGAGCGTAGAAAGGGCAGAAATACAATGGGATATTCACCGCCTTTTACGCTATGGATCGTTGATACTCTTACACCATTGAGTTGTTTGTATTCTTGAGGTATGATCGTCTGCAGTCCACCGGAAATCATAACAGCTTCCACATATATATTGAAAGCACTCAAGCCATGATCCTTTGGATTACGTCTTGAAAAGTTTTGAGCACGTTTCAGAAAATCACCTACGTTCAGCATGGCAAGACGATCATCCAGGGTGTATCGGTTGTGATATGGCCTTAAAAGATCCGTTTTTACACAAATCTCCCAGACCATCTCACCGGCAGATTTCTTTTGAATAATCTTCTGGAACGATTTAATGTCATCCAGCAATTCCCTGAGGCGGGGAAATTCCTCAATGATTGTTTGACCGGCATTGATCAGTTTGAGACGGGGAGTTTCATCCCGGCGCGGCCATTTATTGAAGAGGATGTGAGCCGTTTCTGCTCCACAGCGCTTTTCAATGAGCCGAAACAAGGCATTGTCCTGGAATTTTCCATCGGCGATTACCTGGCACCATGATACCAGGTCCAACACAGCCGTGATACTGAAATATTTTGGAATCCGTGCCTGGACAGGAATCCCAGACTTTAATAATGCTCCTGCAGCGGCGTTTACCTGGGAGTGAGTTCGGCACAAAACGGCAATATCTTTATTATCCATTCCGTTGTTAAGCAGCTCCGAAATCCTATTGTTTAGAAAAGTCAGCTGATCATTTTTTTCACCCCAGGTTAATTTTGGTTTTGGGCCGTCTTTACCGTTTTTTGAGAATAAATTTGTGTCTTCCCTTTCTGTATTGTTTTTTATGGATGCATTAGCAAGATCCAGGATGGATTGAGTAGAACGAAAATTATCTTCAAGTGCTATAGGTTCACCACCGAACCGTTTTTTAAATTCAGAAATATTATATGAGTTAGCACCCCTGAAACTGTAAATGGTCTGGTCTTCATCACCAACAACTGTAATCTGACGGTGATTTTGTGCAATAAGCCCGATGATTTCATTTAAGGCAAAGTTATTGTCCTGGAATTCATCGATGATCACATGCTGATATTTTTCCTGAACTTCCTGTAATACAGTATCATTCCTCTTGAGGAGGTTATAGGCTTGCAGAATCATGTCGCCATAATCCACCACTTTTATGTCATGTTTCCACTGCTGGAATAATGGAAAGATGCGTTTCAGGTCATTCAGTTGAGCAGCAGTTTCAGGGGGAAACCCATTTTCTGTGGTCCCGGGTGTTTTTTGCTTATCAATTTCTAAGAGTTCATCCCGGGATCGATTGAAAAACGGAATAAAACTTTCTATGACAGCCCGCTGGGGATTTAATGGAAATTCGTCTGACTCAAAAGGCCCAAGGTCATCAAAGCGTTTCAAAAGCATGTGGATTGCTTCACTCTCTTCCAATAGGGCTGGAAGCTTTTCTGCACTGAAATCACGCAGTAACTGGTAGCAGAACGAATGAAATGTCCCAACTGTCATGGCATGGGCAGATTTACCTGCTTTGTTTAAAATACGCTCTTTTAATTCCTGTGCTGCTTTTTCTGTATAAGTAATTGTCAGAATAGTTGCAGGGTTTACATTGTAATGTTCAATAAGATATACAATCCGGTGCTCAAGGGTAAACGTTTTGCCAGTTCCTGCACCGGCCAGGATCATCAAAGGGGAGGGCGGATGAATTATAGCCTGTTTCTGGGAAGGGGTAGCTGAGATATCTCCCTGGTTATAATTCATAGGTGAAAATTAGACACAAGACAGGGGATAATAGAATGAAGAAAATTGAATATGAATTATTTATTGATTATTTTTCTATTTCCACAGTGTAGATTTATTTTTTAACCTTTTATACATTACTGTGTCAAATATGGTAGTTATGTATGAAAAAAGATAATGAACTCATCAAAAACTTTCAAAATGGCAGTCAAACTGCATTTAATGAGTTGGCCACAAAACATTTGGATAATGTGTACCAATTTTTTCTCAAGTATACAAACAACCCTATGGAGGCTGAAGATCTTACCCAAGATGTCTTCATTAAACTTTATAAATCACTTAAACGCTTTCGATTTGAAGCAGAATTTAAGACATACCTTTTTCGAATTAACCTTAATACGGCTCATTCATTTATTCAAAGAAATAGATGGAGAAGCATGCTCCACCTTGATGAGGTACCTGACTCAGGGGCAAAGGATAAAAGCCTGGAGACAGGATGGACAAAGACAGATGTATGGAATAGTGTATCAAGGCTTCCAAAGCGACAGCGTATGATAGTAATGATGAGAATATCCCAGGAATTACCGTATAAAAACATTGGCGCTATACTTAAGATAAGTGAAAATTCTGCCAAAGTGAACTATCATCACGGAATGAAACAATTAAAAAAGTGGCTTGGAGATTCCAATGAAGTTTGAACAGAAAATAAAACACCTTATGGCTGAAACTGATTTAATCGATGATAAAAATAAATTTCTTGATGCATTGCATTATCAAAGAGAAAGGAACATGCTCAAACGCCACCGATTTTTTTCTGGACTGTCTATGTGTATCCTTATTCTTTTTGTGGGGATATCGTCTGTAACACAGTTTGATAAAGGATCAGATCCATGGTTTGAAGATAACTTAACCTTCGTAACACAGGAGGTTGATTTAGAATTAGAAAATTATTTAACAGATTTATCCATTATGCTGGTGGATGCCAGTGATGATATATGGACCACAGTAGAATTTTTAGATGAAATGAATTTTGATATTATTAACCAAATCAAGGAGAAAACACAATGAAGCATATCATTTTATTAATTATAGGTGCGTTGCTCATCTCAAACAGCATAGCCCAGGAAGATAAGAAGAAAGACAGGCGTTCTGAGAAAATGGAAATGATGACTGTGTGGAAGCTCACAGAACATTTAAAACTAACTGAAGAACAGGGAGAGAAATTTTTTCCTCGTTTTCGGGGTCATCGTGAAGAGTTGGAAAAGATCCACCAGGAACAGAGACAACTAATGCAAACATTGCAGGAGAAAATCGAGCGGGGAGATGAAATCAAAGATAATGATATAAAATCTCAAGTGGAAAATCTTGCGGAACTTGAAAACAAGAAACTTGATCTTCAGGGGGAATTCATCACTGGCTTGGAAGGTGTTTTAAATAATACCCAAAGAGCAAAACTTATTGGATTTGAACGCCGATTAAGACAGGAAGTCAAAGATCAAATGAGAGAAAATAGAAAAGAGAAAAAACGATCTCATGAGAAGCGTGGACGCAAAAAAGGATTTTGGAATTAACCTGGAGGTTTACATCAAGAAAAGGATTATTCTTTAAATAGTTTTTCCAGCTTGGGCTCAATGACAAACCTGCAATAATCCTGGTCTGGATTTGATTTATAATAGCTGTGGTGATAATCTTCTGCAGGATAAAATTGGATTAATTGTTCAATTTCTGTCACAATTGGGCCAGCCCATACATTAGATTTCCCAATCTCTGATTTTGACAGTTCAGCAGTTTGTTTTTGTTCTTCATTAAGATAAAAAATGACAGACCTGTATTGTGTTCCCATATCATTCCCCTGACGGTTGAGTGTTGTAGGATCATGAGATCTCCAGAACATTTCCAAAAGTTGAGTATATGTGATTATATCTGGATCAAACGTAATTTTTGCTGCTTCAGCATGCCCAGTAGACCCTGAACAGACTGATTCATAGGTTGGATCTTCTGTCATGCCTCCGGAATATCCCGGAATAACAGTCAGTACGCCGTCTAATCTCTGAAACACAGCTTCAACACACCAAAAACATCCAGCACCGAAAACAGCTGTTTCGCTTTTCCCTGTCTTATTGCTAGCCATGAGAATTGATAAAAGATAAATACAAATGAACAGCCTCATTCAAAGAAGGCCCAGGATTTTAGATTATCACTCTTTCAGAGTTTCCACAAATTGAGAAACAGTCGCCTTGGCATCCCCAAAAACCATATAGTTATTTTCATAGCCAAAAAGTTCGTTGCTGATTCCAGCAAAACCTGGGTTCATGGATCGCTTTAAGACAAAGGTGGTTTTCGCCTGATCCACATTGAGGATAGGCATACCGTAGATGGGGCTGGATTCGTCATGCCGGGCAGCAGGATTCACCACATCGTTTGCCCCAATGATAAGGGCCACATCCGTACTTGCAAAATCATCATTGATTTCATCCATATCAAAGAGTTTATCATAGGAGATATTGGCCTCTGCAAGAAGAACATTCATATGCCCCGGCATACGTCCTGCTACAGGATGAACAGCAAATTTCACATCTACACCTGTTTTTTCCAGTTCATCTGACAATTTCCGCACTTCATGCTGTGCCTGGGCAACGGCCATGCCATAGCCGGGTACGATAATAACGGATTCTGCCGCTTGCATGGTATAAGCTGCATTGTCTGGGCTCATTTCTTTCACAGTAACACCTGAGGTTGTTTTCTGTACAGCAGATTCATCCACTTTCCCGAATGCGCTGAAGAGTACATTCCCAAGGGACCGGTTCATACCCTTGCACATGATATTGGTGAGAAAAAGACCAGATGCTCCTACCAGGCAGCCACTGACAATCAAGGCGTGGTTCTGTAACACAAAGCCTGTCATGGCTGCGGCAATTCCGGAGTATGAATTAAGCAGTGATATCACAACGGGCATATCCGCACCGCCAATAGGGAGAACAGAAAGAATGCCCAAGAACAAACCGATTACAATGACAACAGAGAACCAGAGCATATTGATCTCAGTTGTTTCTGCAACAAAACCGCTCATGTTCGTCACTGCAAGATAGCCAAAGATGACCATCCCTACCAGGATCAGTCCGTTTACCATATTTTGTCCCGGATAGGTTATAGGCTGACCAGAGATCTTGCCCTGCAGTTTGCCCCAGGCAATGAAACTGCCCGTAAATGTTAAAGAACCGATAATGACGGATAACATGATGGTAATCAGTGTTGTGGTATCATTATTTGCAGCAGACCCGCCATGAATCTTAAAGAATTCTGCAGAGGCAACCAGAGCGGATGCGCCCCCGCCAAAACCGTTGAAAATCGCAACCATTTCTGGCATGGCTGTCATTGCAACTTTTGTCGCAGAAACTGCCCCAATAATCGCCCCAATGGCAATGCCGGTTAATACCCACTCCAATGGAATCGCATCCATCATGAACAGTGTGGCGATAATGGCAATGAGCATACCCACTGCAGAAAGGAAATTACCCTGCCTGGCCGTATCTACTTTTCCCAGCCGTTTAATACCTATGATAAACAGGATGGCGGAAATAATATAAGCGATAAGAATCAAATTCTCTTTCATTGTGTACAGACCTATTTCTTTTTAAACATTTTTAGCATACGGTCTGTCACCAGATAACCGCCAACCACATTGATGGTACCGAATACGATTGCACAGAATCCTATGATTGCCAGTAATGTGTCATTTCCACTGGCACCTACGGCAATTAATGCCCCTACGATGGTAATACCTGAAATGGCATTTGAGCCTGACATGAGGGGAGTGTGAAGCTGGGGTGGTACTTTTCCAATGAGTTCACCACCGGCAAAAGTTGCCAGCACAGCAATAAACAATAGAATAATCAATTCCATTAGTTCGATTCTCCTTCAATAATATTTTTGGTTGTTTCGTGAATAATTTCTCCTTCGTGAGTGACAAGGCATCCTTTGATAACTTCGTTTTCCATATCAAATTTTACTTTTCCATTCTCAATAATTTCCGTCAGCAGTTTGGCAATATTTTTTGACAGCATCTGGCTGGCATGAAAAGGAACCTGAGCAGGGAGGTTCAATGTGCCGTCGATGATCACTCCGTTATGGTTTCTTATTTCACCGGGCCGGGTCATTTCACAATTCCCGCCATTTTCAGCGGCCAGGTCAATAATACAGGAACCGGGATGCATATCTTTCACCATGTAATCCTTAATGAGTATGGGTGCTTTTTTTCCAAAGATCAGGGCCGTGGTGATAATGGCGTCAACGCGCTTTGACGCATTATGGAGGAGTTCCATTTCCTTTCGGATAAATTCTTCATCCATTTCCACTGCATACCCGCTGTCCGTTTCAGCGGATTCATCCAGTTCCATGTAGAGAAATTTTGCCCCCAGGGATTCCACCTGTTCACGTGCGGCAGGGCGAACGTCAAACGCTTCTATCTTGGCACCCAGCCGGCTGGCGGTAGCAATAGCCTGAAGTCCGGCAACGCCTACTCCTATTATCAGTACCTGAGCCGGTCTGATTGTCCCTGCAGGGGTCATGAGCATGGGAAAGAACTTCCCCATATGGGATGCTGCATTCAGGACAGCCCTGTAGCCGGCGACGGTTGCCTGAGAACTGAGCACATCCATGGACTGTGCATAGGTAGAGCGGGGGATCAGCTCCAGGCAGAACGATGAAATATTTTTTTTGGCCAGTTTCCTGACGAGGTCATGATTGGTAAAAGGGTTTAACAGGGAGATCAGGCAAGAGCCGTCTTTACACCTGGAGACCTCTTCCTCAGACGGCGGGTTTATTCGAACAATAAGATCTGAGTCCGGAAATACATCAGGCAAGATCTCAGCCCCTGAATCTGAATATTTCTCATCTGCAATAAATGATCCTATGCCTGCGCCCGTCTCAACCCTAAACGCTAATTCATCAGATCTTAGTCGCTGAATCTCTTCCGGAAGAATAGCTACCCGGGTTTCTCCTGATAATGATTCCTTTGGTACACCGATAATCATGAACCTATCTCCTGCATACTGCTATTGTACATAAATATAATATCAAATTTAAGGTCATATTTTAATTTGAATTTATGTCCATTATTTCACGAATCAATATGGAAAAAATGTGATAAGGATCACAAAAAGTAAAAAAAAATGTGACAGACGTCACATAAGGGAGCTCTTGTGTGGTTTTTTTGATGTTTAGGTTTGCTTTAAGTTCACAGCCGCATTTATATTTATAGTGGATGATTGCAGTATATAATATCGAACGCGTAGAAATAACGAAAAATATCTAATTGTTTCGAAACTCTAGGGAGAATTCAATGAATATATTATCCAAGCGGTTCACCAATACCCACCATATGATAATGTTGTTACTTGTGATATTTCTATTTTTTCCAACTGAGATGCTCCATTCCCAAGGTGAAGACGAGTCTATTAAAGCTCTATGGGGAGATGATGAAGAGGAGGAGAATCTAGACTGGCTTGATGAAGAGATAGATATTTTAGGAATAGAAGAGAAAGACGAAGAAAAAGACGAAGAAAAAGGGATTTATGATTATAGTAAGACTGAGAGTAGAAATGAATATCAGGCAGTTAGAGTTACAAATCCCGGTTTTACGATAGGCTTCATTGGTTCACTGCCCAGTTATGTAAAAGATACCGCTGGCATGACTATCATACAGTATAATACTGGCATTGATTTCAAATTGGTTTTTGAAACCCCTTACCAATTTCAGTGGCTTGGTTTAGCCTACAGACCAGGATTAGAAATCGGCACATTCGATTTTAAAAAAACAAACCCATTTTCAGCAAAATATACAGGGATGATGGTTACAGCAACCCTCAGTATCCCTGCAGGGCCAGGTAAATTCAAATTGGGTACAGGAATGATGGGAGGCAGCTTCGGTTTTACGATGGA
>CAJWIT010000051.1 GCA_913041945.1 uncultured Fidelibacterota bacterium | reverse complement strand
CCAGTGTGGCTGATCATCCTCTCAAACCAGCTACCGATCATCGCCTTGGTGAGCCTTTACCTCACCAACAAACTAATCGGACGCAGGCCTATCTTAAAGCGCGAGCCGAAGCCCGCTTTAACAGTATACACCTGAGAATTAACTGCATTATCCGGTATTAGCTCCAGTTTCCCAAAGTTATCCCAAACTTTAAGGCAAGTTACCTACGCGTTACTCACCCGTTCGCCAGTTTAATAGTATTCCGAAGAATACGTTCTCCTTGACTTGCATGTGTTAAGCACGCCGCCAGCGTTCGTCCTGAGCCAGGATCAAACTCTCCATTGTATGTTATTAATATGGTTAGCTTTGTCGAGTTTATTTACTTGATTGACTGTCAAGACCTACGCATACCAAATTTTTAATTAGCCTTATAGCAAACAAAAAAAGCTATAATCGCTCTGATTAAAGCCTGTAAAGGTATTATGTTGATTTTACATAAGTCAACATTATTCCATGGCCTGGTATAAATTATTTTTTTACTATTTAATCATTATTTTGGGTTCATCAAAATCTAAAAACGTTGATACAGGGATTTCCTTAAATATGGACCTTGAGTATTCATTCATCATAACCTGATTATATTTTTTGGTATTTTGTGCCGTTTTCCAACTACTCCCAAAATAAATTCCTCCACATAAAACTACCGACGGGATCAGAACTTTTAGATCATTTGATTTTATTCGAATTCTTTGAGGAATAATTTTAGAATTCGAGGAACTATTGGTGGGAATATAATCCAGAACAGAATTTTTAAAGGATAATAAATTGCTATTCGGACTCGAAGATGAAGGAAGGAACCCAGTTAGGATAATCATAGAACTCAATACACCAATTCCTGAACTCCATTTTCTCAGGTATCCTTCTCCACCCCCTGGAAAAATAGAAGCTAATAAGGATGTCCTCTCATCCTTTTGTGGAATATCAGAAACACTTTCAATATATTCAAATAAAGGATTAAGAAGATTAGAATAATATTCCTGTCCAAATCGTTCTTCCGCTGAAAGAAACGTAAGTTGTGCTGATTTCCAATCCAGCTCACGAATGAATGCATATCCACGGAAAACGAGTAAATATGGGTCTTCGGTTAATTGGGTCCTATCCAAAACGATTCGATTCTCATCTCCAATCAAATGTAAATACATCTTATGGTAATTCGCCGCTTTAAAGACAATTGACGCTGAATCCCCATAATCTAGTACCCGTTGATAATATACTATGGCAAGCTTAGGATTATGGGTTTTTTCATAACACCGACCAATTTGATAATAAATTGTAGATTCCAGTTCGTCACCAGGAAATCGGTATAAAAACTGAAAATAATTTAATAAGGCACGATCATAATGATTTTTTTCAAATAAAAAATTGCAAAATGTAATAAGTTCATCCCTTTGATAAGAGGAGTAATCTGCCCAATCTGTCCTAATATCATCCTTAGAATAATATTGCCCTTGTCCTCCCAAAAATCCTATCAGGAAGAGGTTCAAAACATAAACGACACTTTTTCTCACAGAGAATTTCTCCTTAACTGAAAAAATTGATCATACTGAAAAGAATCTATGCAAACTGATGCGAAAGTAAAAGAGGTCAAATAGATTTGTTAATCCTTTGACAAATGATTTTTTATATTCTGCCATCCAATTAAAGCCTCCACAATGGTAAGATTAACAGGAGTTGAGGATCACATAAACTCTCAATATCATTTTCAGAAATTTTCTGCAATATGCTCCCCATTATTTTACCTGAGCGTGTCTTTGGAAGTGCTGGAATAATTTGATTAATATTTTATTCAAAGTTAACTAAATCACTAATATTGGGATCTATTTACTCATTTTCTATTGAATCCTTAACTGACTGTAGTGCTTTTAATGCTTCCAGTGCTTCATTCACTTTCTGCTGGGACAATTGTAATTGTGATTCAGATAGCGGTAATTCATAAAATATTTCTGAAGCTTCATTGATCTTTAATTCCTTCTCTTCAATTAAGGAATCACCATTAAGTACCTTCAGATTATGTGTCCCTTCTTCCATTTTCAATTTTATCTTATTTTCAAACCAGTTATATTTACTATCCAATACAAAATTCAACCCCATTTCTTGAGTATTGAAAGTAACAGTATGAATTTGATTTAGCTGGAAGAGCAGTACGACAGAGGTTGCAAGCTGCAAGTCTAATTCATATTGGATAGGGACATATTCCTCATAAGCAAGATCTATTTTATGCAATCCAGGTGCTAAAGATATTTCTTCTATAGGAGTCAATCCGAAGGGTTCTCCGTCAATTTTGACATGTGCATTGGAGGGATTGCTTTCAATGCGGACTGATACTTTTGCAAAAATAATGGTCAGAAAAAATAGCACTAAGAATTTATTTCTCATTGGATAAATTTCAAGTATTTATTTTTAATCCACCCCTCAAAATGCTGAAGATAACCATTTTTTTCAATAAGAATTTCAATTTGACCAAATAACTGATCTCCGGCTACTGTTTCGGCTACAAATATATCTCCTTCTGAAAGAAAAAACTTTATGGGTGATCCATTCTCTGGACCTTCTCTAAACGGAGTTTCATTTTGAATAACCCTGTACACCATTCCCTGGCTGATAAATAAAGCACTAGGTCCAAGGACTACAGATTTATTTAACCACTTCTCACCTTGAAAATCAATACGGTCTCTCCAACGGGAGTATCTCCCACCGGTAGAAATAGTTAAATGTAAATCTTTTCTATCCTTAAAGGGAAACCGAAGTTCTATTTCAAACTGTCCAGAAGTATTTGTCTCACTATTTCCAACAACTCCAGTGCTATCAATAATTTGGACTTTTGCTCCAACAATTGGGATTTTTCCAATTCTTTGTGAAACATTCCCAACTAACATCACTGGTTTTCTACGAATATAAGCAGTTGGAAATTCAAATACCCCTGTTTGTTCAATAGTAAAATAATTTTTTACTATTTCAAAATCATCACCCTGAGGAACAAGAATGGCAACATATCCTAAATCCTCAATTTGAAAAAAATCCACAGGAAGTATAACAATGATAGTGTCATCCGGAAAAAATATTTTACTTATCAAGGGAGATATTGAATCACTTTGATTAAAAACACTAAAGCGATAAGCGGTTGGATTCCCATCAAGAATCTGTGTTTGTAATTTCAGTTGGATATTTCCATATTCATACCGGACGGCAACTGAAGGATTCGCATCCAGTAGAATTGGTTCAGGGTATTCAGGTGTCATCATAGAAGAACACCCAAAAAAATAGAAGTGTCCCATCAATAGCAAACCTGAAAAATTTCTTAGTTTAATCCACCGAATTCCCATGATGAAACTTAACAAAGTTATCGTCAGATTTCTTTTTTACAGCAACCATTGTAATAATAGCTGTACAGGCTAACCTTTTTCCCCGTGATTTGCTTTCAGCAAAGGCATCCACATGAATGCTAACTGAAGATTTGCCAACTTTTATCACCTTACTGGAAAAGTTAATCCATTCACCAGCGAATACAGGTTCTTTAAATTCAACTTTTTCAATTGCCCTAGTAACAGCTCCGACTGCATCTGTATCCCTCAAAAACCGATAGGCTACTTTGGCTGCTGCTATATCCATCCAAGAGACCATTTGCCCACCAAAAAGGGTACCGACATTATTAATATGATCAGGCATCACAAGTTGAGAATATTGTGCAGCGTATTTCATGATTGAAAACGTGATTTATCAGAAAGTTTTACCAAAAAAATAGCCCCGCCAGTCTACCCTTGAGAAAATCTTTTTTCCCTGAAGAGCACGCCGTACTAACGGGGCTTTTCTTATTTAAAAGGGTTGCCAAGTTAATATAATCGACTTTTTTTTGCAACATCCTTTTGAAATTATCTTTCACAATCTATTCATTTAATTAATCCTTACGTGAGGGAAATAATCACCACATCTGAAGATAGCATGTAAACCCAATCCATGTACGAAAATCTCTATAATTATTTCTCGTGAGGATTGGTAAGTTTGTTCCAATCTCAACAATAAACGGAATTGGGCCAATTTTTTTTAACGGATCCAGATTATTCAGAAATAATACAAAGGATTGAGAGATCTGAATCATCTCAGTATCATACCCAGAATGGGAAGTCATTCTTTTGTCCCACTCAGGATTGCTAGAAATAAACTGGTCCTGTCTTTTGAAAAGCCAAATCTGATTCCCCATCAAAGAAATTCTTTCCGGCCATAGATCCAGAGTAGCAGATATCATCCCGCGAAATTCAGTTCCTCTCTTATAAAGATAAGTCAATCCAACGTGTTCTGCGATACTGTCTGGATTTGTTTGAGATATACCAAGAAAAAAAATGGGGGTATTCAAGGTTGCTTTACTTGAATTTATAATTTGAGCAGCCCAACTAATATTAAACAACCGATCCCAGGATTTTTTATAAAATTCTCCTGAAAGAGAATATTTCCATAAAGTCGCTCCTGGACCAAGGAGGACTTCTTCAAGCTGTGAGGAGTGAGAACCATTTACAGAATGATAACGGCTTAATGGTCGGGAACTAGGGAACTGAACCATAACTCCACCGTACACGGAAAACAATCCTTTTGCCGACCAGGCTGGTGTTCCCATAAGTAAAATTTTCACACCCAGTGAAATATCTCCGAAACCAGATGTCTGCCTCCTGGGAGAAAAGTAATAATCTTGTAACCCGTTAATAGTTTGTTGAGATGAATCAGCTTCATCCAGAAAATCTGGCTTCCAATTCCAATCCCGCTCTACTAATAAATTCCTTATATAGGGTACCTCCAAACTCACAGTGGTTTTGTCAGTAAATCCGTACTCAATTTTTGACGTGAGAGTAGAGATGTTCTCTTTACGAAGTTCCGTCAGTGTACCTTGAAATGTTGTGGAATTCAATCCGAACAGAGCATCACTATGGTCTGAGAATAGAATACTATCCTGTCCAACTTCTTTTGCACCATTCTCCCCGATCCAGTCTCCTGAAGCCGTATTTGAAAAAATAGATACCCGCCAAACATTTTGCGGAACTGTGAAATGTGTTTGACCAGAAACATATGAAATGGCGAAAAACAAAGAAAATAAAAAAATGTGAATTCTATTTATTAACACAATAATTAATTTCCTTAAAATTTAATATAAATGAAACCTCTGTCTAAATTCACTGAACCGAAGAATATCATGAAACCATAAAGGAGGTAAATAGTCAGCGGGTTTCCCTTGGGCAGTGAATGTTCTCAGAATATTTGAACCAAATAATTTATCAATATAATTATCGGATGCCCATTGAAACTCCCTCGGATATAGATATTTTGTAGTGATAATAATAGCTGTGGAGATTGCCAAAGGATCAAATTCGTTCCTATCTGTTATTTCAATCTCAATTCCATTACAAATTTCATCGAGGTACAGGGGGATGAACTTCATGCCCTGTCGATGCATTGGCTTGTATTTGATAACTGAAAAACGTACACCGGATAAACTCAAAGCATTTAACTTTTCCATTAGATGATGACCAGACAACCAAGGTGCCCCTACCCTAAGGTATGGTTTATCCGTCCCATGTCCAGTGTTAAGGTTCGTCCCTTTTAGGAGTGCCATTCCTGAAAACGCTAATAAAGTTTCTAGGTCAGAAATGTCCGGTGTTGGTTGAACCCAGGGTAATCCCGTTTCGTTAAACCAATGATCACGTTCCCAGTTTGCCATGGGAATTACAGTAAGATCAACACGTGCAAGATCCTTTGCCCATCCCATTTCGTTGACCATTAAAATAAATTCTCCAATTGTATACCCGTGTCGAATTGGAACAAGATGATATCCTTCAAAAGACTGATATGCAGGACGAACCACAGGACCATCAATCACATCACCACGCAAAGGATTTGGGCGATCGAGGATCAATACCGGGATATTATTTTTTGAAGCGGTTTCCATTAATTTTGTTATTGTTGTGATAAAAGTGGAATACCTGACACCTGTATCTTGGATATCCACAAGAATAAGATCAATACCTATTATAGATTCATCAGGTGGATAAATATGTTCCCCAAATAAATCGATAATTCTTGCTCCTGTTATCGGTTCAATATTTTTCTCTTTTGTAAATAGTTTTAATCTCTTATTTCCACTTCCAAATAATCCAAACTCTGGTGCAAAAAGAGTTTTTACTTCAATTCTATTAGATGCTAAAATTTCTAACAGATGTTCTCCTTCCCGGTTAACAGCAGTCTGATTACACAAAACAGCGATTTTTTTTCCCTTTAATGGAGCTATATCTAATTGTTCTAAAATATCAAGACCGGTAAAAACATGTGGAGCAAAGGAAAAATCAGGGATTTTTTTAATTTGGCTGTATCGAAATTCCTGTGCAAACAGGTAAATGGGTACAAACAACAAAAATACTGCTACTTTTACTAATCGATCATGCATTATGTCTAAAGAAAATTAAATCTACTGAATAAGTTACTGCAAGATTCGTTATAACAGAAAAACTGATAAACCATGTCCAGGCTAATCCAAATTCCCTCAAAAGAATTACAATAACAACACTGAAAACTAAGCCCACAATTAAACTTAATGAATGGAATGGACGCCTACTTCGGCTCAGAATAAACATCCCTAATAAGCCTCCATAGGTAAAAGAGGCAATTTCAAGCCCCATATCCACAATAGCCTTGTCACTTTCATCAAAGATCAAAGCGATACTAATTAAAACTATAGTCCAGAACAAGCTGATAAATCGGGCTCCTCTTAATGATCTTCCTTTCCAAGACCAATCTATAATTGTGGACGATGCAAGTGAATTAATGGACGAACTTAGTGTGCTCATAGCAGCCGACAAAACTCCCGCCAGCAACAGACCTTTTAAACCAACCGGAAGATATTGCACAATAAACCATGGAAACTCCCTATCTTTTTTCAGCGCAAGCCTATCATCATTTAAAAAAGCAATATCAACTTGGGTCAAATCTGCATTTTGGAAAAGAGCATATAATAAAGAGCCCACAAACAAAAATATTACAAACTGAAAGAACACGAATATCCCACTACCTATCATCGCCTTCCGGGCTGCGGAAAGATTTCTGGTACTCAATACACGCTGAACCATCATATGATCTGCACCGTGCGAGGCAAATGATAATAACATTCCACCAATCACAGAATTGACAAACATGTATGGTCTTTGGATATCCCATCCAAACTGAATGATTTGGAACTTCCCCTTGTCAAAAATATCCTTCAAAATAGAAAAAGCTGGTTCATGAAATTGAAAAATGATAAAACCAATTGAAATCAAACCTGCCCCCAGATAGAGAATAAACTGGAGACTGTCAATCCACATGATGGTGCGTATCCCTCCCGAAAGAGTATAAATTCCTGTCACTACACCAATCACTATCACTGCTGCCAGTAGTGACCATCCGGTAATCACCTGAACAATTACAGCAGTAGCTAAAAACCTGACACCATCTGCCAATACCCGCGTGACCAGAAAAACTATCGATGCGATTTTTTGGATATCTGGACCAAACCGGGAACCAAGAACTTGGTAAATTGATGTCACCTCATTTCGAAAGTATTGTGGAAGAAGAAATATGCTCACTAAAATTCTCCCCAGGATATAGCCCAAGGCTAACTGAAGAAAAAACCATTCTCCCCGATATGCTTTCCCTGGTATACTTATGAAGGTCAGGACAGATGTTTCGGTTGCCACGATGGAAAACATAGCAACAACCCATGGTATGTTTTTTCCCCCCAGAAAAAAATCTGTTGTTGTATGATTTTTTTTCCCCTGGTAAAGTCCATATACCACCAAACTAACCAGGAAAAAAATAATTATTAGTGTATCAATAATATTCATAATTCAAAATTTTAATCTCTCTTTCCCTCATGTTGAGGAAATATTTTCAGCCAAATCTCATATGAAATTAAGAATGAAAAAGAAAACATAATATGTAAACGATACGAGGTAAAAAAACCATTTTTGTCTTTTAATAAAGAAATCAGATCCAATTTCTTCAAATTTTAATTTATTTCTTATCTTGCCATTTTCAGTTTTTGTGGACATTTTCCATGCAATTATTATGGCAGATAAAGATAAGATTCAATCATCAGGAGGGTTTGCAAAAACCACCAATTTCAAATGGCTTGGAGTTGGTGTTGCCATTTTTGCGCTCCTCGCTCTTATGCCCACTCCGGAATCTATGGTTTCAAAGGCAAGTGAAATTTTCGGCAGTGACCTGGGTCCGGAAATAATTGCCCAGAGGGCTTACAACATGAAAATTATTATCGCCCTGCTTGGGATGTGTACGGTTTTTTTCGCAACAGAAGCAATTCCCATGCCGGCAGTAGCACTGCTGATCGGATTGGTTCAATTGTTTTTTGGGATCACCCAACCAGCACGGATTGTGTCCACTTATGCACATGATGCTGTGTGGTTTATCGCAGGGTCACTAGCCATTGGTTCAACACTGGTGAAATATGGACTCGACAAACGAATCGGAATGCTGGTAGTTAAACTTTCCGGAACCAAAACGCGCAACATTGTTCTGGGCCTCCTGCTTGGAACGGCCATTCCATCCGCATTTATAAATGAAGCCTCAATCGCACCTATGTATGTACCGATTGCCCTCGCATTGTACACACTCACGAACAAGACAATTTCAGCGCCCAATCTAGGAAAATTACTGATGATGTCCATTGCCATCGGCTGTATGGTGGGAGCACCCATGAGCCCCACCGGAGGTGCCAGGAATGCCATCATGATTGGGTTTCTGGAAGATTATGTCAGTCCGAATGTTTCCTTTTTTGAATGGATGAGTATGGGTGTTTTTTATACTGCTATCATGTCAGTGCTGATGGCATTCTTACTTCCATTACTCTTCAAACCGGAAGTGAAGGATTTATCGGATGCTGTTTCAGTTCTGAAAAGCGACCTTGAAAAGCATGGTAAAATGACCGGGAAACAATGGCTCGTCGGTGGAATAATGCTGCTTATGATTTTCATGTGGATTACCGATAAAACGGTCACTGCCGGTATTCTAGGATTTCCACTTGGGCTGGGTGGTGTAGCGATCACAGGAGCCGTCCTCTATATGTTGCTGGGACTAACCTCCTGGAAAGATTATGAAGAAAATGTAAGCTGGGGTGTCATTATTCTATATGCCGGAGCAATCAGCCTCGGTGCGGTGTTTAAAGCCAGCGGCGCAGCCAAATGGCTGGCCGATAGCCTGATTGATATTATGGCTAATTTCGGCATCAGTTCGGGCCTTCCGCTGATTTTAGTGGTCATCCTTATCGGTGCTTTACTCACTAACCTGATGAGCGCAGGTGCCACCGTTGCTGTGATCGGACCAGTCGTCCTGGAAATGGCACAGAGCTCCGGTACCAATCCGGTTTTGGTCGGTGTGGGTTTAGCCATTGCGACTTCCCTGGCGTACTGGCTTGTCATCGGTACACCTGCAAGTTCTATTGTTTACGCAGCCGGAATGCTTGAAGCAAAGGATTTTATACGCATGGCTGTTTTCGCCTGGCCCATGGCCCTGATCGTAATGGCAGCCATGGTCATATTCTGGTGGGCAGGCGTTCTGCCTTATGAGTTTGAAATAGATATAGCCCGCATTCCGGGAGCAGGAGGATAAAATGAACCAGATAATCATAGTTGGAGTGGTATTAATACTCTTGCTGATTACTTTTCTGTTCAGCAGAAAGGAACAGGTTTCCAAAGCGGAATCTGATAAAGAATCCAGGAAAACCAAAAAAGAGTCCTGGACCCAGGAAAAGATTATGGAATACGGTGAAATTCAAACCAAAAAGGAAGCCTTGCTGAAAGCAATTGACAAAAAATTTAAAGACGACCCAGAACAGGCAGAAGATTTAAAAACATTGATTAACGATTGGGCTGAATTGAGAATAAAGATGTTTACGGATCGCCGTTCCTGGGTGAGAAATCCTGAAAAAGATAAAAAATAAATAATTTCTGAGATAAAAAAACGGGGTCAATTGACCCCGTTTTTTTTCTTTGAACCTCTTAGCTTATTTAAGCTTCAATGCTTTTATAAGTTCCTTTTTCTCACTCTTCGAAAACTTAACTTTCTTTTTCCCACCTCTAGAGGCAGAGGATTTGGAGCCAATATCTCTATAACCAAATGCCTTGGCAATGAGTTTTCTCTGTTTATTATCAAGCTTGAGTACAACTTCTCCACCTTCTTCTCCCCTTGGTGAAGCAGGTGATTTAAATCCAAACATCTTTGCCAAATGTTTATGATCATCCTTGCTAATATTAATGGCGTCTTTTTCATTTTTAAACAGCTTTTTAAACCTTTTCTTATCACCTTTGCTGATCTTTATAGCTTTTTTACCGCCGCGTTTCAGAGATCTTTTAAAACCAGAAGCAACTGCAATAGGTTCTTCTTCCCATTCAATTTCAACGGCTTCATCATCATCTAGATCGTCCATCATATACTCATCCTCATCACCAGCATCAGTATAACCAAATGCCTTGGCTACCTTTTTCTTACCGGCTCTTGCTACAGGTGAAGTACCAGGCTTTACTTTCTCAAGTCCAGCAGCATCCCTGAAACCAAATGCCTTGGCTACCTTTTTCTTACCGGCTCTTGCTA
>CAJWIT010000050.1 GCA_913041945.1 uncultured Fidelibacterota bacterium | reverse complement strand
CGGGAAGCAAGGTGTCTTGAGAAGTGAGTGCAATGATGTTCCCGTTCGGCATGGGAAATACATCATGATGTACTCCAATTCCTTCCAGGTCTCCCGGGCCCTGCCAGGCAAGATCGTTATCAATCGTCATCTCAAATACTCTTCCGGGTTCATTGTTTTCCCTTCCATCAGCAAGCCCGATAAAATTCCCGTTTTTCAGAAAATAGGTAAATTGAACTTTGTAGTCCATTCCGTTATCCCATTCCACATTACTATCCACAAACCAAACTGGATCACCATGGACATTTATGGCATAGATTAATCCTGACCCAAGCAAATCCATGATGGTAATTCCGGGCTGAACTTCGGATGAATCATATATTACTATGTTGAAAGAAGATAATTCTGGATGTAATGGCAGAATATAAAAACTCCAGTTTTCACTCCAGGGTCCATGATTATCATTATCATCAATTCCCCTGATCCTCCATTGGTAAGTCTTATCCCATTCAAGTCCATCTTCAATGATTAATAATAAAGTAGAATCTACTTGTTCAATCAGAGGATTTTGAAATCCCAGTGAATCATTTTCTGCTATTTGAAGTTGGTAGGACTTAGCGCCGGAAATCTGTTCCCACTCAAAATAAACTTGTAAATAATTTAGAGAATCACCGTTAGCAGGTTTCACCAATTGTGCTGTGGCAATACTGATTGAAAAGAGAATAAACGTAAAATATTTCATCCCATCTATCTTTTATTAAAAAGATTCCTGAAACTGAGAAATTTCTTTTTGGCACAGGATTTTAAGCTGTTATCCATTTTCTGCCAGGATCCAACCCTGGGAAGACAGCCATTCCCGGGCTTCCTTTTCCCGCTGGTTATTCACAATCATTGTTACTTCGTCCCCAGCCTTAATTTCAGTGGTATCATCAATCGGTTGGGACTTGGACTTCCTATGTAAAACCAGAGGTAAAATGAGGCCTTCCGCTCCATCTTGGAAATTATTATTTGATGCAGGTGAGGTTAGAGAATACCTGCATATTGATGTTATTTCACGCTGAATCCAGCCAGCCCATTGTTCAATATCGCACTGTCTTCCAAACGGAATTCTCCCGCCCATTTCTTTGACCATTTCCGCAGTAATTCCCTCAGCCATGCTTTTAAGACCCACAAGGATCACGCTGGGTTTCCCGATCTCCTTTGCTTTGGTTCCAAACAAGAGATTGACTTCTTCATTAGAAGACAGCCCCATGGCGCCCAGGCGTGTGTCAATTTCAGCCCGGAGCAATGTTTTCTCATCCAGCCCATTGCCATAGATAACCTTGATGCCTTCTTCTTCT
The DNA here is from genome assembly GCA_913041945.1 of uncultured Fidelibacterota bacterium. GTDB lineage: Bacteria > Fidelibacterota > Marinisomatia > Marinisomatales > UBA8229 > UBA8229. Next base: position 9,386 of record CAJWIT010000050.1, on the reverse strand, counting down.
GCGAGTCTGCAGGCTTTTGGATTTTGATCGATACAGATAACCTCTTCCCCGGATCCTATTAATACTTTTGCTAATGATCGGCTAAGATTGTTTGCGCTCAGTATTACCCAGCCAATATTTATAGGTCGTTTCAAACCTAAGAATTGTGCAGCAAGACTCCCTGTTAACCCGGAGAGCAACACTGTAACGGCAATAAGGGAAAACACCATTGCCCGTAGCTGACTTCCATCAACGCCGTGTTTTCCCAGTTCCAGGGCAAATAAGGAAGCAACCGCAGCAGCAACGATCCCTCTTGGAGCAATCCATGACAAAAGAGCTTTTTGACGGATATTAAGATTTGACCCCATTGTCCCGATATATACATTCAAAGGACGTAAAACACAGACCAGAATGGTTACAGTTATTATTCCTCCCCATCCAAGCTCTGTTACTTCTATAAGTCTTACATCTGCGGCTAAAAGGATAAAAAGCATACCGATAAGTAACACAGTCATCTGTTCTTCAAATTCCCTTAATTCTCTCTGTACATGAGTTTTCATATTTCCTACCACCAGTCCTGCCGCTGTCACAGCAACGATCCCGCTTTCAGGACTTATGGAATTGGCGCCTTGAAATAAAGCAAAAACAAGGGAGAGAGTAAAAACGTTTTCCAAACCTTCTGGAACAAGATTACGAAAACGGAGAAGGAAAGCCAGCAAAAACCCGCCTGCGGCTCCAATAGCACTTCCAACGATGAGTCGGGTTATAATATGAAAGAGTCCTGTCAGGAAAGACAACCCTGACGGACTCAGGGCAATTTCAAGGGCGACAACTGCGATCACTGCCCCGATAGCATCCAGCAGGACTCCTTCTGCTTCCAAAACAGTCGACACGGATCTTCTCAACTTGAGCCGCCGTAATAAAGGGGTAATCACTGTTGGTCCGGTAACAATTACAATGACACCGAATAACAGTGAAATCCTCCAATCCCATCCTAAAAATATTTTGGCAGTAACTGTGCCTCCCAACGCAGTAACCAGGGCGCCTGTTGTAATGAGCTGCCGTATTGTTTTTCCTTCACGTCGAATTCTGTTTATGCGCAGGTTCATCCCGCCTTCAAAAAGGATAACAGCAACGGCAAAACCGACAATAAAGGGCAGAGCATCACCCAGGCTGGAAGGATGTACAATTCCCAAAGCATCCGGACCTAACAAAAGACCTGCCCCCAGTAACAATACAATCCCCGGGATACGAAGATGACGTGCCAGCACCTGGGCTATCATTCCGAAAGCCATGGCGAAGGCGAGGGTGAGCGCTGGATTATTCATAAGTAGTTCTCAAAAAGGATATTGTTAAAGTTTTCAACTAAAATCAAGCTTTTTTATCAACCATTTCTGTAAAGAGTCAAAATTGGTAAAAACTAAAGCTCTCGTTTTTTTGAGTCTTTCATGGCTGGTATGACCGTGAGAAAGTAATACACAGTCTGCCCCAATTTCATTCGCAACATCCAGGTCATGAATGGTGTCTCCCACAAACAGGACTTCATGTGCGTTGTAATGCAGTTCATTGACCCACTCTCTTCCTGCTTCCGTTTTTCCATAGGCGTAATGGTCATTTTGTCCAATGACATTGATGAAATAGCCATGAAGATTATGGTGATTCATCAACGTGTCTAACATTTTTTTTCTTGCTGCGGATAGCAAAGACTGTGTTATTCCTCTGCTGGAAATTTCACTCATCAGCTCCTTGGCACCATGATGAAGCTGTGGCTTTTTCTGGAGCCTGGTATATTCTTCAATAAATTCCGTTCCGACAACTTCGAAGGGATGTTTATTAAAATCAAATCCAAGAAGTTCATAGTAGTCCACTACAGGAAAAGTAAAGATGTCAAGATACTTTTCTTCAGTTATTGCAGGGAGGGAGTACCGTTTTAAAACGATATTAATTGCCTTGATAGATAACCAGAGATCGTCTAACAACGTTCCGTTCCAATCCCAAATAATGTGTTTTATCTCCATAATTCAAATAGAAACATCAGCCAGATTATTTAAAGAGACAAGCATATATTCCAAGGGTTTTACAATCACTTATTTTCCCGTAAATTTATAGGTTATCATGAGCATAATTACTGATTTGTTTTGAATATTCACACATTGAAAATAAAATTAGCACAGCATTTAATAAAGAAATTACCGGGAAAATCTGCGCAGAAAATAATGCTGGCGAAACCTAGAAACCCCATCAATTATTCCTCGAATAGTGAATGTGCCAATCCAGCTGCAGTGTTAATCCTCCTTTTCCCCGTAATACAGGACATTCGATTTTTCCTCACAAAACGGACCAGTGTGGTTCAGTACCACAAGGGACAGATTTCCTTGCCGGGAGGCGCTTGGGAAAAAGGGGAACAGTTGTGGGGAACAGCCCTGAGAGAAACGAATGAGGAAATTGGAGTTCGAGCAGAACATATTCAATTCATTGGTGAATTGACACCCCTCTTTGTGCCGGTTACAGGGTTTTTGATCCATCCTTTTGTAGGCTGGGTGGATGATGAACCAGAGACATCTCCGGATCCAACCGAAGTTGAGTCTTTGTTCTCGGCTTCGGTCTTATCACTTACGGATCAAAATTCCTGCCAGTGTGAAGAACGGACTATTCGGGGTCGTGTATTTGATGTTCCCTATTTTCAGTTAAACAGGGAAAAGGTTTGGGGTGCAACGTCTATGATTTTATCAGAATTTAAAACAGTATTAAAAGAGGTTATTGATGAATAAGATAGGTATTGATCTTGGCGGAACAAAAATTGAAGGGATTGTGCTGGATGAGAATTGCAATACAATCGATCGGAAAAGAATTCCAACAAATCGAGAGGATGGCTACGAGGCCATAATAAACAGAATAACCGGTTTGGGCCATCAATTATTAGAGAAATCAACTGGCGTTGAACAGATTGGTATTTGTACTCCAGGTGCTGTGGACCCTTCTAAAGGAGTAATGAAAAACAGCAATACAATTTGTCTTATTGGTAAACCCCTGCAAAAAGATTTGGAAAGAGAATTTGATCTTCCTGTATCAATGGAAAACGATGCAAACTGTTTCGCCCTTGCTGAGGCAATTTTGGGAGCGGCTAAAGGTTATGGTGTGGTATTTGGTGTTATTATGGGCACAGGTGTTGGGGGTGGAATAATCATAAATAGCAACATCCATCGGGGCCCAAATCATATTGCCGGTGAATGGGGCCACCATGTTTTATATCCAGATGGAAGAGATTGTTATTGTGGAAATAAAGGGTGTACAGAATCATATATCAGCGGTACTGCTTTAGAAAAAGAATGGTATGAATTAACAGGAGAGAATCATACCGTAACTGATATTATCGATAATGGTTTATATAAGTCACACCCTGAATGGAAAGATAAATTCATCCTCAACTATGGACGTGCTTTAAGTAATATAATCGATATAATCGATCCTGATTGTATTGTGCTGGGCGGTGGGCTTTCAAAAGTTGATATACTTTATTCTGAAGGAAAAGATGCTGTGTATAGTGAAGTATTAAGCGATCACGTTTTAACCCCCATTTTGAAGAATCAACTTGGAGATTCAGCCGGCGTATTTGGGGCAGCACTACTCACGGGAGATGGTTAATGAAGTTTGCGCGGTGGCTGAATTCTCTTTCAAATCTTGATCAGCTGGTTATCCTCTTTCTATTCATCTTGGCAGGATTATTGGCACATCTCACTTTACAACAGGTAGGGAAATGGTACACGAAACAACAAGAGGATAATCCCTTTGCAAAGAAAATGCGAGTCAGCCCCATTGCCTTTTTTGCTGTGACGATTCCCTACACAATTGTTCTGTACAAACTATTGAGTGGATACCTAAAAATTTGGATCGGGAAATTATTCTAGAAAGATATCTTATTGTTATCCAAAAAACAATATACTCGATTTTAATGTAGAAACAGAAAGCCCACAGGAGCATTGGGGGTATGGAGGGAAAGTTGCCCCTGCAGACTTTAAATTTTTAAGAAAAAAAGTGAACAAATGAATCAATTTTACAAGGGACAGACTATTACAAGATTAATATTCAAGGCAACAATTTATTTTTGAATGTTCAGGATATTTTCGTGATCTTTTTCCCCTTTTAAATCACCGAGGGAAGATTAACAAATGTTCAGGTGATTGTTAACAATTACTTTTTCTTTGATTTTGTCCGTAGTTTTTCCATAATCTTCCATGCAGTCTTGGGAAGGCGATCCAAATCATTAAACTCCCCGGCTCCTTTCAGCCATTCTCCACCATCAATTGTCACTACCTCTCCATTGATATAACCAGAACCGTCACTGAGCAGATAAGAAGCCAAATCTGCCAATTCCTGATGTTTCCCAAATCGCTTTAAGGGGATTCTGTTTTTCATTTTTTTCTCAAACCCAAGCCCTGGCGGTACAAGGCGTTTCCAGGCACCTTCTGTTGGAAACGGACCCGGTGCAATAGCATTGGTTCGGATGCCATACTTTGCCCATTCCACAGCCAGTGAGCGGGAAACAGCAAGTACCCCCGCTTTTGCTGCTGCGGATGGAACTACGTATCCGCTGCCGGTCCAAGCATAGGTAGTAACGATATTCAGGATGGTTCCATTGCCTTGGCTGATCATTTCCTTTCCAACGGCAAGGGTCATATTGAAAGTTCCAAGAAGAACAATATCTACAACGACCTTGAACGCTTTTTCTGTAAGGTTTTCCGTTGGAGAAATAAAATTCCCAGCGGCGTTATTTACTAAAGCGTCAATGCGGTCAAATTTACTTTTTGTCTGTTTTAGAAGCTCATCAATTTCCAGCGGATTGCGCACATCACAGCTAAAAGGAAATACTTTTGCTCCAGTCTGCCGGAGTTCTTCCGCAGCCTGATCCAGCACTTCCTGTTTTCGGCTGGAAATGATCAGGTTAGCACCAAGTTCCCCAAACCTGGTTGCCATGGATTTTCCAAGGCCGGTGCCTCCTCCGGTTATAAGAATGGTTTTATTTTTTAACAGGTCTGGTTGAAACATAGCCTTCTCCTTTACTTGCAGACTTATGAGAATCCCTTGTACTTTTCAGCATGAATCCCCTGGTTATGATTGGATCCATTCTTTTTATGTTCGGGCTGCTTGTTTTCAGCCTAAAACTCATCGCATTCAACCGTAAAAAGTACATGTATGAGGATTCTCAAACAACCCCAACTGATTTTTCATCTGCCTATTCCAGTTTGTTCATTCGGATCCTTGCACTGGTTGTCCTCGTAATTGCTTTCGTTATTTTATATATGTTTAACCATTAATGAAAATACAGAGGATTCTTGTGTCCTGCTTATCCCCTGAAATAAATTTCAAAGGAGAGTTTTGTGTTATTAATAGAAAAACCTCTCCAATTGAAGAAATGAGAAGAACTGAAAAAGAATCCACCTAATCCTAAACCAGAGAAAATAATGGATGATATTTCGGAAAACACGCCCAAGCTGAACTATGGACTGGACTATCATGGGAAAGATGTCCTTTTAAAGCTGGCCCGTTGGAGTAAATTTGTAGGATTAATTAATATAGCTTTTGGATTCATTTACTGTTTAACCATTTTTATATTTTCAATACCCACAGTTATTATAGGTATTTTTTTAATACTTATTGGCACACGATTGACTTCTGTTGCGGGGAATCTTAACCATTGTGTTCTCCATGAAGAATCAGCCAGTTTTTCAGAGGCATTGGATCAGTTGCGGTCTTACATGTTTCTCTATGGAACGATGATGATTGTGATGGTTGTTATTATCATCATACTCATCATTATAGCAATAATGTTCGGTGTGGCCGTACAGGATTTTTTCTTTGAAGCTGCTGATGATATTGTCATTCGTTCTTTGCTATCTCAACTCATTTAAAGCCCGGAAACATCACGTATGACAACAATTGATTGAGTAAGGGTTTTACTCTTTATCAAACACCTGGTCTATCTTTTCCCCGACTTTCTTTTCAAGTATTTGTCCGCCTTTTTCCTTTCCTTTTTCAACTGTATCCTGGATTGTTTGCTGCACATCATGGAGAGATTTCGGGATCTCTTTTCCCGTCCAAACCATATAGGCGATATAGAGTACAAATATTGCCGCTCCAATGATAACCAATTTTATGAGTTTTTTTATAACTCCAAATAGAATGATCAAAGCCAATACCACAGCTACGGCAAGATAAACGGGGTTCCCTGCCAATTGATCAATAATTGTTTCCATTATTTTTCCTTGTGTTTCAATTTTGCACGATTAACAAAACCTGATTTTTCTTCATATTCCTGGATGAGTTCCATAATTTTTGGATGGTCAATCATCCCCAGGGTCATTTCTTTCAGATACCCAGTTTTAGATACTATTTTTTTTTGTTTTTCCATTTGTATTTTTATCACTCCCACGTAATGCCCATCCTTCCCCGCCTGGGTAATGAGGACACCGTTTTCCTCCTTTGGGTCATGGACAACTGTCTGGCTGTGCGCTCCGATGATGATATCTATTTCTTTCAATTGTCGTGCCAAAGATACATCCTGGTCAAAGCCCTGGTGTGAAAGCACTAAGACGACATCCACTTTCTCACGAATTTTCTTTAAAATATTTTTTACTGCTGTGACAGGATCATGGAGTATAATAGCGTTGCTGATTTCCTTTGGATAATATTTTAATGACCGATTTCCCAGGACCCCCAGGATACCTACTTTTAGACCGCCTCTTTCCACAATTTTTAATGTCATGGACCCTTGAATCAATGGCGATTGAACATTTGATACAACTAAATCTGCCCCAATCCGGCGTAGGATTCCATCCATTGATTCCTGCCCGCGAGTGAGTTCCTGATCCCCGGGAAGAATTGCATCATATGGAATAAAACTGTATGCTTCTGTAACGAGGCTGTCTTTCAAGGGCTTATGGACGGGCGAAAAAAAATCCCCTGCATCTACTACTATTGTATTGGGATGTTCTTTTAGAAACGATTGAACAAAAACGGCCCGCTTTTCCAGCGATCCAAGAGGCAGATCAGGACAGTAACAATTTTCAAGCTTACCATTGGTGTTATTTGTATGAAGAACATAGATGGTGAAGCCATTCCCAAAGACAGGATATACTAAAAAAAGAAAGAAAATAATTGTAAATGGAGTATGTTTGTACATTGGTATCATGGCAAAATTGAACGGTTTTGATATAGGATTCAAGGAAAATATCATAAAGATTATTTTAAAACTCAAAATTACCAGTTTATTCATTCTTTTGGTTGTCCCTGGGCTTTTTCTTTCGGAGGCACAGGCTTCATATCCTGCAGATACAATCCTGGTACCGGAAAACACAACTATAACAAAGAGGATGGGAATTCTCCCTGCCGCTGGAGAGGACTTTTATTGGTGTTTATCTACCAGGTATTTTCTCGGGATAGGATATTCCTTTGTTTCTCGATTATAATAAATGCTGATAATCCACCATCTTTTTTCATCGTAAAGTAATTGAATACTATTTATACCTCGAGCAAATGGTTCTTCGTCACTTTTAGACCGTTTGCTATCATATGTTGAAAACACGTGAGCGATGTACCTGTATTGTTCAGCCTTTCGGCTAATTTCGCGCTCGAAAAATCCTACGTCAAGCAGGAATGGCTCTACCCATCTAATGAAATCTGCTGATGTCAGAGGTCGTGTATCAATTTTACCATCTTTATCTTTATCCGCAGACATTAATCGACCAGTGTGATGAAAAAGATATTTAAACCGTTCCCAGTCACGAGATTGTCCTTTCTTATTTGAAATAACATCATAGAGTGCATCAATAATGGAATCAATCGACACCACATCTTTTTCAAATTTATTTGGAGTTGTATTCATTAGAGTAGAAAATAAAATCGCTGGACAACGGGATTAGAATAGATGACGAAGAACAGTTTAGAACAACAATAGAAAGATCAATTTTCGTTATTTCCGAATTGCTTTTCTTCCGTCGAACCTTTTAATGCTCCTACAGAACTTTCACCATCAGTTATGCAATTTATCACCCGGTCAAAGTAACCTGTGCCCACAAATTTCTGGTGGGTGGTTGCCATATATCCGCTGTCTCTTTCATGTTTAAACTCCACTTCCTGAAAATTGGAGTACGCCAGCATTCCATCTTTTTTATAACTTTTAGCCAGGTCAAACATTCCCAGGTTCAGAGCGTGGAATCCAGCCAGGGTAACAAACTGGAATTTGTAACCCATGGCAGCAAGTTCCCTTTGGAATTTTGCAATGGTAGCATCGTCTAAATGTTGCTTCCAGTTAAAAGAGGGGGAACAATTATAACTTAACAGTTTATCTGGAAATTCGGATCGAATACCTTCGGCAAATGCCTTGGCCTCCGCTATGTCTGGATGGGAGGTTTCACACCATACCATATCTGCATAAGGTGCATAGGCTAGGCCCCGTGCAATAGCAGCGTCAATGCTCCCATTGAAACGATAAAACCCTTCAGAAGTTCTTGATTCGTCAGTGATAAATGGATGGTCCCTCTCATCAATATTACTGGTAATTAATTTTGCTGCATCTGCATCAGTACGGGCTATGAGAATAGTGGACACACCGCAGATATCTGCTGCAAGACGAGCCGCAATGAGTTTGGTAATGAATTCACTGGTAGGTACCAGCACTTTTCCGCCCATATGACCGCATTTCTTTGCAGAGGCAAGCTGGTCTTCAAAATGGACACCGGCGGCACCAGCTTCAATCATTCCCTTCATTAACTCAAACGCATTCAGAGGCCCGCCAAATCCCGCTTCGGCATCAGCAATAATCGGGGCAAACCAGTAGGGACCATCTTTTCTGCCATCAAGAACCTGGATCTGGTCTGCACGGAGCAATGCGTTGTTGATACGTTTTACCACTGCGGGTACACTGTTGCTGGGGTATAAACTTTGATCAGGGTACATTTCACCAGCCAGGTTGGCATCTGCCGCTACCTGCCATCCGCTGAGATAGATTGCCTTCAAACCTGCTTCCACCTGCTGGACAGCCTGGTTTCCAGTCATGGCTCCAAGGGCAATGATGTAATCTTCTGTATGAAAAAGCTGCCATAATCTTTCAGCTCCAGCCTGTGCAAATGTGTGCCAGATTTTTAGCGTCCCGCGGAGCTTGAGCATTTCTTCCGCTGTATATGGCCGGGAGATTCCAGACCATCTGGGATCATTTTTCCACAGGTTTTTAAGATGTTTTACATCCTCCTTGGCAACCATGTGACTTATAATTTGTTTTTCTCTTTTTTCAATAGATAGCGATGATACTTTTTCTTCAATACTGCTCATAAGACCTTCCCTGTCAGTTTATAAGTTAATTCAAGTAATTATATGCTGGTAATGTGAGAAATTCATCAAATTCGTCTTTT
>CAJWIT010000049.1 GCA_913041945.1 uncultured Fidelibacterota bacterium | reverse complement strand
ATATATGATCCAGTGGCGGAATAGCTTCCGGTGCATGAATCTTGTCCTGAAACCAAAACTGATTCTTTTCCCATTCTTCTCTATCGCCGGAAAATAACTGATGCGAGGGATACATGTCCTCCCATCCTTTGAGTTCAGCTGGGACCTCAAACTCATGAGGGTCCGGGAACCTTCCTTCTGTTTTATTTGTCATCGTAGGTTTCTCCTTGCTTTGTTTGTTTTCATTATTAAAATAATGCTTTACATATTTTTTTAATTATTTTCTTAATCATTTCTGAATACTTTTCCTTCCGTTTCTTTTACTATAGCTAGCTTTACTTTTTCGATTTAGTCATGAAAAACATAATGTGACTCATTCGGTCGAATTTAGATATTTTGATCAAATTATCTTGTATTAGAATAAAAAAAGCTTACTCTAAATATTATCTATACCACCATTGATTTTTAATATTTATTACAAATTTCATGCTTTAGCTAACTCATTTTCGAGGATAATGTCCTCCAATCTCTGTTGTTATTTTCATTCCAGTATTTAATATAGCTTTTGATATCTCAATTTTGCGTCCCATCATCCTTCTTTTCAATCCTGATATACTTATGGCAGCAACAGGCTGCTCATTTATGTCAAAAATAGTTGTTCCCACACAATAAACATCATCTGCGAACTCTTCTTTATCATAGCTAATGAAATATTTTTTAACTTTCTGCAAATCTTTACGTGATTCACTTTCCGTTATAATTGTGTTATCTGTTCTCTTTTTTAAACTCGTAATCTCATAATATAAGTCCATAAAATCACCATCCATAAACGCAAGAATGGATTTCCCCAAGGCAGTGCAATACATTGGATTTCTAGTGCCAACCAGGGTGTCAATTCGAATATTTTGACTTGATTCCTCATTTACCAAACACAACACATCTACTCTATCTCGTATAGCTAAACATGTTGATTCTTGAATTTCATTAGAAAGTGCACGTAAATGAGGTTGTGCTTTTTCAACGATGGATTGATTAACATCTACACGAAGGCCAAGTTCAAAAAGATAGATCCCTAATTTATATAGTCCCGCTTCAGTTCGTTCAACGATTCCCAAGGACTTCAATGAATTTAGGAATCGGAAGACTGTAGAACGATTTATCCCTAATGGAATAGCTATTTCATTAATAGTTAATTCAGGTTTTTCTCTGGTAAACTGTTCCAGGATCTGAAATGTTTTATAAACCGATCCATTTTGTACAGAAAGATTTACTGGATTATCGGGTTTGTTTAATAAATGAATCATATGTTTAATATATAAACTTATTACGATCATATGTAATTGCCAAGCAAAATATTTACATGTATACATTTTGTAAGAAAATTATATTGATTTAGGATATCAAAAACCATAATATGACCACCTGGTCACTGTACATTTATTAAATGATTAAACAATATGAATCCATTTGAAAGATTACCGATAGAGAAACAAGCACGTATTGTTAATGCATCCATTTCTGAATTTGCTGAAAAGGACATCCCTCGTATCGATGAGTCAAGATAAATGGGATAAGTTCAATGTGGGAGACTCCACCGGATCCCTATTGGTGTTGAAAGATCATAACAGCGAATCTTTGGGTCGCATTACTGTTGGTCGTTCAGGTGCGGAATGGTCCGCCAGTAATATCCGTGTTGGTGATGAAGTAGAAGTATATCAGACCAATGAGAATATTGCATGGCAGTTGAATACCTCGCCAACCTATTGGGGTGAGGTACCCCCACCGCCGGAACCGGACTCCACAGCCATCGATTCACTTTAATTAAAACCCCGCATTTTGCGGGGTTTTTTGTTTGTAAAATAATCCTTGCGCTCTCAATCTGATGGTACCTATATTTTAAATAACTAAAATAACTGTAAAAATAGTTTTTATAGTTATTATTTAGTCCTCAACACACATTAAATGAAAAATAAACTAACAATCCTAATAGGAATTATGCTTGGTGCTATTATTGGTTGCGGTTCAAAACCTAACCTTAGTCCCATTGAAAAGTCTGAATCCTACTACGACAAATCTCTCTATCCGGGGGAAACGGTAAAGGTAAATGGTATAGACCTTTATTATGAAAAAAACGGGAGTGGACCATTTTTAATTTTAATTGAAGGTCTTGGGGTTGAAACATGGTTGTATGAAAATAATGTTTCAGCACTATCTAAACACTTTACAATAATTGCTTATGATAATCGGGGGATCGGTCATTCCAGTATACCGGTAGGACCTTATACGATCGATATGATGGTTGATGACTTGTTGGGACTGATGGATTCGCTTGGTATCGGGAAAGCTAGTTTGATGGGAGCTTCAATGGGCGGATTCACTGCCATGGAATTTGCAATTCGTCATCCGGAAAGAGTGGAAAAACTTGTTTTGTTATCAACAACTGCGGGCGGAAAAGAACACGTTCCCATGAGTATGAAAACACTCACGAAGTTGCTCAAAGCACCGGAGGGCGCACCGCGGGAGGTGATTCAGGATCGATTAACCATGGCTTATTCTGATCGTTTTATGGCGGATTCGGCACGGGTGGAACACCTCATTGATTTGCGGCTGCAAAACCCTCAGCCAAAGTATGGATATAAAGCCCAGGCGGCTATTGGACTCAAATTCGATGCGTCTAAACGGCTTCATAAAATTAATGTATTGACATTTATTGGCCACGGAAGGGAAGATATATTGGTTCCTGTGATCAATGGCGAAAATATGCATAAAAAAATTCCAAACAGTACTTTAAAGATTTACGAAGGATTAGAACACCAGTTTTTCGTGGAAGATCCCGAACCATTTAACAAGGATGTTTTAGAATTCTTACTACGTTAAAGGACTATTATGAATAATAATCAATATTCATTGATCGAAGCATTTGGTAACGGGTACAAAAAATTTGGCCATAGTAATCTCATGGGAAGAGTCGTGGGATTAATGCTAAGTAACAATGGGGCCTTAACCATTGATGAAATCTGTGAAGCTCTGGATATCACCAAAACACCTATCACCCAAATTTGCGGCCGATTGGTTGATCTTGAAATAATTAGACGTGTTTGGGTAAAAGGTCAACGTAAACAACATTTTGAAATTGCCGATGATGTATTTGTACGGGCATCAATAAATCAATCTAAATTGTATCTTGATAACTTGGATATTGCTGAAAGACATTTAGAAAAGTTTCTCATAGCGTATAAGAATGCGGTAGGTAAGGAAAAGCAATCATTAAAATTGATTTGCACCCGACTTATCATAATGAAGGAATACACTCTTAAACTTCTCGCCGCTGACAAAGAATTCATTAAAAGTTGGGAGAGCGAAAAAGAAAAACTTCCCGATGTGGATGAGTACCTAAATGGACGTTGATCTTTGAAACATTTTTCGCTCAATATAAATGGTGCCCAAATATACGTGGAGCAATGTGGCTCCGGAGAGCCGTTATTAATGGTGCCGGGCGTTGGAGCTGGATCCTGGCTGTGGAATTCAATGGCTCCGGATCTATCTAAAAACTACGAATTAATAATGCCCCACCTTCGTGGAAGTGGTCGTTCCGAAAAACCGGATCATTCTTATTCCGTTCCCCAAATGGCTGAGGACATGACAGCCATTGTCGATCAAATGGGATATGAAAAATTCCATATTCTTGGTGTTTCTTTGGGAGGATACATTGCCCAACAGTTTGCAATTCGATGGCCAAAAAAGGTGGCATCACTGGCATTGATTGCTACATCCTCGGGCGGAAGTGATAGTATTGGCCCAGATGGAAATACCCTAAGTCAAAGTATTCGCCTCCGAGGCAAAACGCGCAAAGAAAGGTTGGAAGAAATTTACCAACTGAATTTCACAGAAGACTTTATCCAAAATAATGGGGAAGAACTGGATAAGATCACGAATTGGCGGATTCAATATCCCCAGCCGGAATTTGCCTACTACCGTCAGATATTAGCCGGGTACGGATATATCCAAAACGGTACTTTGGATGCATTAAGTGTCCCCACATTTATTGCTGGTGGGAAAGATGATAAAATGATCCCGCTTGATGACGTGAAAATGCTCCATCAAAAAATTAATCAATCCATTTTGAAGATTTATGAAGGCAAACATTTATTTTTTTTCGAAGATCGGGAGCAGTTTAACCAGGATGTGATCTCTTTTATACAATCCCATCCAATAGAAGGTGGAAAGTAAAATGTATGTTGGAGATTATATTGGTCGGCGCGCTCTTTATTCCGGGGATGATCTAGCTTTGGTTGACTTAGGAGACAATGGCCGTAAATATACATTTAACCAATTGAATGATCGTGCCAACAGGGTGGGGCACTGGTTGGGGAAAATTGGATTAGAAAAAGGCGATCGAGCCGGTATTCTTGCTATGGATGGTATTCATCATTATGACTTATTCTATGCCTGCGGAAAAACGGGTTGTGTCTCCACACCTTATAACTGGCGACTCCATCCCAAGGAGGTTCTGTATCAGGTCCAAGTTAGTAAACCAAAAGTATTTATTCACAGCGATGAGGGTGAATTATCCGAAATTGTTTCATTTATAAAAACGAAAGCACCCCACGTTACATTCATTCAATCAGATGAATTAGAAGAAGAATTAGCCACATCAAGTTCAGCGCCAATAACCTGTGAATCATTGACTGAAACAGATACTCTGTGCTTACTGTTCACCGGCGGAACCACCGGATTGCCTAAGGCTGCGCAAATCAGTCATCGGCAAGTAGTTTGGAATATTTTTAATACAGAATTTGCAGATGTCAAGGGAACTGACAGTTTTTTAAATGTATTTCCCATGTTTCATACAGGGGGACTTTTTGTATTTGCAACCCCCATTCAAATCATGGGCGGGACGATTTACCAGACAAAGGGTGTAGACCCGGATCAATTGCTAACCGTGATCCAGGATGAAAAGCTGTCGCTGTTTGCAGCGGTGCCCTCCGTCTACCAGATGATGACACAAAGTCCAAGTTGGGCTGAGGCAGATTTATCATCTTTAAGATACTGCATCAGTGGCGGTGCACCCATGCCTGTCCCTTTAATGAAGAAATATCAGCAGGAAAAAAATGTGGTTTTCCGCCAGGGATTTGGCCTGACGGAATTCGGCCCTGCAGATTTTATCCTTTCAGCGGAGGATTCGGAACGGAAGGCAGGCTCGATCGGGAAGCCTAATTTTTTCGTGGATGCAAAAGTTGTTGACTCCGAAACAAATGAAACAAAATCACCCGATGAAATCGGCGAACTTTGTTTAAGAGGGCCCATGGCAACTACAGGATATTTTGAAAACCCAGAAGCCACTGCCGCCCTATTTGACGATGAAAATTATCTCCATACGGGCGATATGGCTAAAGTGGATGATGAAGGATACTTCTATATTGTTGACCGCCTGAAAGATATGTTCCTCAGCGGTGGGGAAAATGTATTCCCAGCTGAAATTGAAAAGGTTCTATACGAAAACAGCGATGTTGAAATGTGCGCCGTAGTGGGAATCCCCAATGAGAAATGGGGAGAAGTTGGTTGTGCATTTATCGTTAAAAACATTGAGGCTAACCCTACAGAAAAAGAAATAATCGATTATTTGAAAAATAACCTGGCCAAATACAAGGTGCCCCAAGAAGTTAGATTTATTGAAGAAATGCCCTTATCAGGCCCGGGAAAAATCCTAAAAACAGAATTACGTAAAATGGTAGTGTCATGAGTCAGCCGTCAGTTGGAATCGTCAGCGCAGGGATGTATACACCCGAGACTTTTATGACGGCGGGAGACATTGCTGATAGTTCCGGATTACCCGAGTGGGTGGTGAAAGAAAAACTTGGCATTGAAAAAAAATATATGCCTGATTCCGGTGTGCACCCAAACCAAATGGGTGCGTGGGCGGCCCAAGATTGTTTATCCAAATGCGATGTTGATCCGAAAGAAATTGATGTGATCCTGTGCAACACGGAAGAGTGGCGGGAATACCTGCTGTGGACTTCCGGAATCAACCTGGCCCACGAAATCGGTGCTACCAATGCCTGGGCCATGGATCTGCATATGCGCTGCTGCACATCCATTGGCGCCCTGAAAACCGCCAAGAGTATCATGTTGGAAGACCCGGATATCAATACAGTCATGATTGCCGGTGGATATAATGTGGGCGATTTTGTAAACCTGAAAGATCATGACACCAGTTGGATGTTCAATATTGGCGCCGGTGGTTCAGCGATCTTGTTAAAGAAAAACTGGCCTGAGAATCATGTCCTTGGCAGCCACATAATTGTGGATGGTTCCATGAATCTTCATTGTGTAATACCATCCAGTGGGACCAAAAAGCATCCCACCGATGAAGCGGTAAAAAATAATGAATTTTATTTTAAACTCCTCGAGCCAGAAGCCATGAAATCCCGTTTGGGAGAAGTTTCCATGGATAACTGGTTCAAATGTATTGATAAATCATTGGTTGATAGTGGGAAATATTTGAACAGGGAATTGACGCGGGAAAGTGTGGATTTTTTAAATATGATCCATGTAAAACCCTCGGCCCATAAAGATATGCTTAACAGACTTTTTTTGCGTGAAACCCAATCGGTTTACCTTTCCGAATATGGTCATACGGGTGAACATGATAATGTGATAGTCATCATTGAAAGCCTCCGTCAAGGGAAATTAAATGATGGAGATTTGATGATGATGGTGGGCGCCGGAGTTGGATATGTCTGGGGCGCCGCCTGTGTACAATGGGGAAGGGTGTCTTAACCAATGTCTTTAGCTTGGACCTTATTCAGTATCTACATTTTGGTCACCAGTTACCTGGGCTGGATGGGGTATAAAAAAACAAAAGGCTTTGACAGTTTTGCTATTGGCGCTGGCGATCTTGCACCCTGGGTTGTAGGTGTCACGATGGCGGCCAGCACGGCTTCGGCGGCTACATTTATTATTAATCCGGGATTTGTATATGTTCATGGACTAGCCGGTTTTATGCATTTCGCACCGGGGATTGCCATTGGATTTATTGTAATGCTGGTTATCTTATCTTTCCGGTTTAGCAGAATTGGCGCTGATAATAAGGCGCTTACCATACCGCATTGGATTGGAAATCGATACAATTCAAAAAGCTTCGCGCTATACTTTGCTTTTTTAAATCTACTTTCATTCGCATTTGTCGTATTAATAGTTGGCGGACTTTCAATCGTCATGCAAAACCTCTTGGGTATCCACAATGTGGCGGCGCTTATAATTATACTCACATTTGTAACAGGATATATATTTTCTGGCGGAACCTACGCCCACGTTTTTACAAATATGCTACAAGGCTCTCTCATGATCCTGGTTGCGCTTATTGTTATCGGTTCTGGGTTAACCTTATTCTTTAATAATCCAAGCTTGATAGATCAACTGCGCAACCAGGATGCCTCTTTAACAATGTGGGTCAATCCAAATAGTAATCTATTCAATAATTTTTATTCCGTTTACCCGGCGGGATTCATTATTGGTGCTGCCTTGGTTTGCCAGCCGCATATTTTGACGAAGGCGCTCTATCTAAATACAGATAAACAAGTTCGCCAGTATTTAACCGTTGGAATCATTGTGCTTGTTCTATTCTTCTCTTTAGTTGTTGTTGGATTTTACAGTCGCGTGGTCATCCCCCCAGAACAACTGTTGGATGCAACAGGGACCTTGCGCCAGGATTTGGTCATGACCATGTATATTAAAAATGCCTTCCCTGGATGGGTATTTCAGTTCATAAGCGTTGTTCTTCTGGCCGCTGGGATGTCCACCTTGGATGGAATTCTCATAGGCCTATCAACCATTACTGCCAATGATTTAGTTTTAAATTTGGTTCAAAAATTCAAAGGGCACCACTGGGATAGAAAACGCCAACTTCAATTTGCCCATAAGGCCAGTCATATTGTTTTGGTGGTGGTTGCTGTCATGGCATTTTTGATTTGTTTAAATCCGCCTAAATTACTGGGTATCTTTGGCCAATTGGGTGTTTATGGATTGGTTGTGGCGGTTGTTCCACCCTTACTATCGGGAATAATGTATAAAAATGTATCCCTGCCACTGGTCTGGGGAACATCAATTTTAGGATTAAGTGTACATTTTGTCCTGTATGTTTTTGGCACCAGTATTTTCCCTGAATCAGAATTGGTTTTTAAAAATCCGGGGGTAAGTGCATCCCTGGCTGTATTGACCTCTACATTTCCTGCATTAATTGGGGGATTTTTCATCAATAAGACTTTTAAAGTAAACGAAAAGGAGTAAAACATGAATAAGAAATCCATGTTCATAAACTGCTGTTTAACCTTGGCGTTAATAGCCGGGTTATCAGCACAAACAGGATCTATTACCGGTTCGGTAACAGATGAAAACGGAAGTCCGTTGGTAGAAGCCAATGTGTTAGTGGACGGAACGGACATGGGAGCATCTGCTAACGCTAACGGGGAATACACAATCTCCGGCGTAGGGGCAGGTTCCTATACGGTGACGGCTTCCTTCATTGGATATGCATCTTCATCACGATCAGTTACAGTGGGCGACGGTGCTGCAACGGCGAACTTTGCCCTTGCTGTTTCATTTTTGCCAGGTGATGAAGTAGTGATATCGGCATCAAGAAGAGTGGAAAAAATTGTGGATGCGCCGGTCACCATTGCTGTCATCAACGAAGCAAAAATCAGACGAAGCACCGGTTTTAATGTTGGTGCATTGATGAAGGAAGTGAAAGGCGCTGATATTTACCAAGCCGGTATTCAAGGCATAGGCGTAAATGCCCGGGGCTTTATGTCGGCATACAGCTATCGCTTTATGATGATGGGCGACGGAATGAATGCCATGCTTCCTGGAGCGGGCTTATCGTCCGGTGGATTATGGCCTGTGGCAAAGGAAGATATTGAGCGGGTAGAGGTCATCATGGGACCCAGTTCCGCTTTGTACGGACCCAATGCTCATAATGGAATGATGAACGTAATTTCCAAACATCCTAGAGACTACCCCGGCGGGTCAGTGGTTCTCGGAGCCGGTCAAAATGGTATTTTGACCCAACGGGTTCGATATGCAGGCATTGCCGGTGCTCTTGCTTATAAGGTGAATTTCGAACATATTGCAGGAACCGATTGGACAACAAACAAAGAATACTGGGGTGATTTGAATGGAAATAGTACTCTGGATGCAGGCGAAACCATCGTAGTGGGTCATGAAGAAGATAGTAAAATCGAAGACCAACGACTGAACGTAGGAATATATTATGCAATTAACAACGACATGGAAATTTCCGCAGGATTTGGTCAGGGTAAACAAACCGGTTGGGGAACAACCAATTTAGGTGCCAATGTTCTGCAAGGTTGGACTGTGAATAATACATGGGTACAAGTTAGTCATCCTAATGTATTTGCTCGGTTTTATAATACAACCAATAAAGCAGGTACCACTCATTCAGTTCCAAACCGATCTATGTTGGAATTGGGTGGGATGACTAGAGGAAATGCCATCGAAACAACCAAATATGTTGATGATTCCGGACTCATAGGAGCTGAAGCCCAAGGGAACATTAAGTTAGGTTTTACGCATTTAATTGCCGGGTTCGACTACATGAAATTTGATCCAATATCAGGCAGAACCTACTTGGACGATAAAGGTAAAGACCCCGTTACCGGCGTAGAAGCGGGAGAGGCCATTGTACTTGCCCAAACAGGTTTTTATGGGCAGGCACAAGCGGACTTACCTGCATCATTATCGTTGACGGCCGCTTTGCGTTTCGATAACCACGATAACTACGGAAAGAATACCAGTCCTCGAGTTGGGTTGGTTTGGAAAGGTCTTGGTTTTGGAAATATTCGTGTTACGTGGAATAGAGCGTTCCAAGCGCCAGCAATTTTACAGCAGATGCTGTATCTACCCTATGGAGTTGTCGGTCCCTACGGCTTAATCCTTCGGGGCGGCGGTCGTGGATTTACCTATGCAGACGGTTCCACGATTGATCCTTTGAAAGTTGAAACCAACGAAACACTAGAATTCGGATTTAAGGGCACTCCTGTAAAAGGAATGTACTTGGACGTGAATTATTTCCAAAGCAACTACAAGGATTTCATTAGCCCGTTACAGATGATTTCTGATCCTCTCGGATTGGGATTAGCCGGAACACCAGGAACGCCGCTCATCATTACGCATATTGGCGATGTGGCATTGGATCCTGAGTATATTATGACCTACAAAAACTTTGGTGAAGTAAAAATGTCAGGTTTTGACCTTGGTGTTAAATATGCTCTTAACAACAATATCGGTGTATTCCTGAATTATTCAAAAGCGGATTATTCTGATTTGAAAAATAAAAAGGAAGCCGAAGCTACGGCTGCGAAATATGCTTCACTGCATATCAATGCACCCGAAACCAAATGGGCAGCTGGCGTGGATATGAAAGACCTCGGATTACAAGGTTTGGCCATTTCAGTTTCTACAAGACATGTGGATGAATTTGATTTTATTTCCGGCAACCATCGTGCCACAGCTGAAGGAAAAGGAATCAGCATCACCGGTAATCCATACTTTATGGATGAAGGTCCTTTGGGCGGTTATACTCTCATTGACTTGGGTATTAGTTACGATGTCTCGGAAAAAATCCTGGTTAACTTGACGGTGGATAATGTAACGGATACTGAAGCTCGGCAAATGGTGGGCTCTCCAGCTACACGCCGGTTAGCTGTTGCTG
>CAJWIT010000048.1 GCA_913041945.1 uncultured Fidelibacterota bacterium | reverse complement strand
ATCATCATACCACATGGAACAGTACAAATATGCATGGTGATCCTGTTTCAAGCGGGATATACATTTACACTGTAACAGCGGGAAACTATCGTGCTGATAAAAAAATGGTTTTGATGAAATAACGAGGTGAATTCACTAACCAATTATGAATACAATTTGGAAAAGAACAGTTTTTTCCTCTTATCTATTAACTCTAATATTTGGTGACAGTCCGCTTCATGAAAGATACCACACCTATGAAGAAATCCAAACACAGCTGGAGGAATGGAATGATGAGTTTGGTGATTCGGTAAATATATATCCCGGAAGCGGAATAATCTATCATCTGGAGGAATTGGGAACCTCAACAGAAGACGGGCTCCCCTTTTGGGCTGTGAAATTATCGTACAATGCTAATCTTGATGAAGATGAACCAAAGATTCTCTTCCTGGGACAATGCCACGCTGAAGAAATTTTGGGTGTCGAAATTACCATGGAACTCATTAATAAATTTCTTAACCCTTCACCCTCATATCATCTTCAAAATATGCAAGCAATTCTTCAATCTGCTGAAGTATGGATTGTCCCAACATATAACCCTGAGGGATTAACAGTTGTTCATGGAGACAGTGCAGATGGAAACTGGCTTCAGGATATTAGTTACAGGAAAAACAAACGGGACGTCAATTTGAATGGAATATTCGATTTTGACAATACTGCCGAAGCAGGCAACGATTCCGATGGCGTTGATTTAAACCGAAATTATAATTTCAACTGGATATTTGGTGATGGAGCCTGGGTAGAAGATTATGGGAGCTATCAGTCTCACTTTGATTATTATAGGGGTGAATCACCATTTTCAGAAAATGAAACCCAATTCATCCGGGATTTTGCTTTAGAGAAACAATTTCTTCTTTCCATTGCATATCACAGTTCTAGGTCAGGCAATGTATCAGAACAGATTATTTTCCCCTGGATGTGGGATGGAGGCAAATCATCGCCGGATTACCCTGTGATTTCATCTCTGGCCACGGGGATCTCCAATTTAATACCAACTGAAACCGGAGTTGAATTTGCCAATTATGTTCCAGTTGCAAGTGTGTCCAGAAAAGGAAATGCACATGATTGGTTTTATACTGAAACGGGATGTGTCCAATTTCTCATTGAAGCAGGAACTGCAAATATGCAGCCTGACAACCTGGAACTCATCGAAGACACTATCGAACGAAACCTTGAAGGAGCATTGCATCTCATGAATCGGGGAATTGGGTATTTTATTGGTGATTTTGCAGCGGACGCCTATCAGGTAACAGGTATTGTCACTGATGCTTCCAATGGAAATTCAATTGATAGTGCTATTATAAAAATTTCTGAGATGGATGGACCTATGCTGAAACCAAGAGTTACAGACCAATTTGGCCGTTATCGCCGATTGTTAACGAATGGAACTTTTACACTTAATGTGTCTGCCAGAGGATATGAGAATCAAAGTTTTTCCATAACACCCAGTTCCAGTTCCCAAACAGTTCAGGATATAAGTTTGATCCCTCTGGAGACACGCTCGCTGGAGTTAAATATTGCTACCCCCTCCGACTATAGTGAATCAGTCCAACTACTCCTTACCGATCAATATAAAACAGATACCTTACAGATTGGCAATGGAAACTTTAGTATCCAAATCCCTGAAAACCACTATACAATCAAAATTATTGGCGAAAATTTGTTTCCCTATTTCAATAAAATTGATTTGACTGCAGATACATCTCTGACTATTGATATGAATTTTGCAGGAGAATGGTTTAACGAACCTTTTCCCAATCTCAGTAACTGGACCATAGAGAGCGGAGAATGGCATGTTGACAATGGTACATTGATTTCTCAATCGGATTTGATATATCCCAATTCTCTCAACTCCATTCTTTCCTCATGGATAAATAATCCCGATTATCAATCGTTAGCTCTTTCGCTTGACTTTCAGTACGAAATGGAATGGGAAAATGACACGGCTTATGTAGCAATATTAGGTAATGAAGACACCACTGTTTTTCATTGGACAGATCAGAATTGGCAGTTTCATACAGAGTGTCTTCCCTTTATAACAAATTCAGACTCTTTTAGAATACAAATAGGAATTATTCCCGATAATACTGTGGAGTATAGAGGAATAAAAATTCATAACCTGGCAATATTAAACCAATCGGATAATAATGCTTCCATTGGCAATTTTGACAGTCATGTGCCTGATCAATACCTGTTACACCAAAACTATCCGAATCCTTTTAATCCTGTGACTTCAATAACCTACGAGCTGCCTTTAAAAAGTCACGTACAGTTGGCGATCTACGATTTAACAGGTAAAGAGGTGATAAAACTTGTGAATGAATTTAAGGATTCTGGAAAGCACGGGGTTAAATGGAATGGGAGTCGGATATCCAGCGGAATTTATTTCTATGTGCTTGATACTCCATCCAATAAACTAGTAAAAAAATTAGTTCTCATTAAATAAAATTGAAGGAATTATGAAACAACTTATTTTAATCATCTATTTATTTATAACGATCCTATCGGCTGGTGAAACACAAAATATTCCTCTGTCGATGAAATCTTTTTCTAAAGAAAACCGTGATATAGAATATACAAGAGGAACATATCTAATTATCTTAGCAAAGGGACAACTAGTGGATCGTCTCACCAATCCAAATAATTTTCCTCCATATGGAGATAATTTTGTTGAATTCAAAGAGACTCAGGGATATACAGTAGAAGTTATTTCGATTGATGTAGAAGGATTAACAACAGCTGTGCAAATAAAGGATAAAATTCAGCAGGATTATGGTTCAAGCTTGGAATACATATTATTGGTGGGTGATGTTAGTGGGAATTATGTTATTCCAACTTTTCATGTTGAATCTATAAATGAAACAGGTGATTTTGATGTTACGGATTATCCATACACATATCATGATTCCGATGAAATATTATCCCCATACTGCTTTATTGGTCGATGGTCTATACAAAACCAAAATGATCTGGTTAATATTAAAACCAGAACAATCGAATATTCAAATATGACTAATCTCACCCCAGAAGAAAAACAATATCTAAACCGATCACTGCTTGTTGCAGGAAACTATAAAACCAACGACGGTTTGGAAGTTCCACCCGAAACCTGGCCTGTCACTCCTGTTTGGACATCTCTTTGGTTACAGGAAGAACAATACTATTATGGCTATCAGCAAGTAGATACGGTATTTTACCATGCGGGAAACTGGGAAAATGGTACGGAAGGATTGACTACTTTTTTAAAGAATACTTGGAGTAATGGTGTTGGAGTAATTAATTATCGTGGTTGGGGGGATGCAAATGGGTGGCACAAACCTTGGTTTCATCGCGATGATATTAATGATTTACTCAATGG
This sequence comes from uncultured Fidelibacterota bacterium, assembly GCA_913041945.1. GTDB lineage: Bacteria > Fidelibacterota > Marinisomatia > Marinisomatales > UBA8229 > UBA8229. The sequence goes on along the minus strand of CAJWIT010000048.1, from coordinate 7,447 downwards.
TTGGAAACTACCGGTGGTATTTAGTTTTGTTTGTAATACAGGTGATTTTGGGAACAACAGTCATGATTACTGTTTTGGGGAGGCATTAATAACCTATGGTGGATCTTCCTCCCCAAAAGGTGCAGTTGCTATGATAGGTCCTTCAGATTTGGATACGGATACCAGATTCAACAACGTGATGTGTGGCGCTATGTGGGATGCTCTTTTGGAAGAAAGAGTATTCGAATTAGCTCCAGCACTTCATACAGGAAAGCAAGCGCTTATTAAGGAATTTGGTGATCTTGTGCTCAATGAGATTAATGTAGTGGAATTTTATCATGAAGTTTACGGAACCTTAGGAGATCCCAGCCTTTCAATATGGCTACAAGCTCCTGAAACTATGACTGCAGATATTGAGAACAACCTAATTCTTAGTAATTCATTTGTCACAACAACCGTAACAGACGAAAACTTGAAGCCATTAGCAGATGTAGTTGGGGCCTTGCTTTATAATGGTAATTTAATTGCTAAGGGACTGTCAAATCATGAAGGCGTTTTGAATATTGATTTTGAGAATGTTCCTGTGGGTGCAAGTCTTGATTTGTATTTGAATAAAGCCCAGTTTATGCAGAAACATATCAGTCTCACTTTTTCTGGTGATGATGGAGCAGAGCTAAACGATTATTATGTCCATGAAATTGAAAGGGATTCTGAATACAACTTTTATGATTCTGAATCAGGACATGAATTAGCACCAGTGTATAATTGGATAGAGATCAATGTAATTGGCACTAACCTTGATTTAGTTGATGATAGTCATGCGAAAGATGTGTCTATTGGATTTGGCTTTCAATTTTATGGTACATCGTACAATAGCCTGACTGTGGGTTCAAACGGATGGGCTTCCTTTTTACCCTGCTTAGATGGAAATGGAGACGGAGAATGTCGTGTCATTAATCATTTCTCCAACAATTCCATTGGTTTTCCAATTGGTCCTTATGGATTGCTGGCACCATTTTACGATGATTTAGACGACAATGGGGGAACCCTACCATTTGATGTATATTTTTGGACAAATAGCATAGATACACTCATTGTCCAATGGGATAATGTATCTAACGGCCAGGATGATGAATTTTGTCCTGACTGTGTAAAAGAAACATTCCAACTGATATTAGATGGAGGTGACATCTCAGAATCTGGCGATGGGGCAATCATTTTCCAGTACAAGGAAATCCATGATATAGATGATCACGGTTGTACCATAGGAATAGAAGAACCAGATAAAGATGAAGGTGTAGAATATCTTTTTAATTACCAGCTTGCAGAGGGAGCGTCTGGGTTAGCTAACGGCCTGGCGATAAAATTTTTTAGTACTGAAACTAGCATGGGCATTGTAGAAGACCTTACTCCTACAAAGTTCTCATTAATGCAAAATTATCCGAACCCATTCAATCCAAGTACAACGATCCAATATCATTTAAATCAACAAGGTACTGTTAATGTTTCTGTTTACAATCTCTCTGGACAAAAAATCAGACAGCTTGTAGATTCAAACCAGGATCCTGGACAACATTCTGTTAGCTGGGATGGAAAAGATGAAAAAGGAATTGCTGTTGGTTCTGGAATGTATTTTTATAGATTGAATGTACACAGTGCTTTTGCAGGCACGCGGGACGGATTAAGCAAAACCGGGAAGATGGTTTTACTGAAATAATCAGCCATTTCCCCAAAACCCCATCAAGAATTCATTTCATATTGATCTTTCAAAGAATAGATATGATTTTGCAGTACACGCTTTGATCGATCTGTATTTTTAATCGGTTTCCGGATCATCCGTTTGCAGAAATACTTCTGTGGTGCAGTGATATTCGTTTTTGAATAAAGATTCAAGGCATAGCGGGAAAAATCGCGGATCATACAATCAAAAATTTGGTCCAAGATATCTGCATCAAAATTATCCAATTGAAATTTTTCAATAATCAATTGCCCGTACGCAACGAGGGTAAATAATTCTCCTAGGTTCAGTAAAATATCAAAATCTTTTATTTGATCTTCTTTCGGTCTTGCCAATAAAAGTAATTTTTTTAATGTGCTGATCTGTTTTTTAAATATCCGAACATTAGGAAGGTTTACACTGTTATATGCTAATCGGTAATCATGAAATTTTATTTTCCCCAGACTCTTTGCATGCCCTTGATGAAACAGGAAATCATCATCCACAGGTTCATTGCAGAGTGGAATTTCAGGATATGACTTGGGATGAAAAAAATAATTCGCCATAAATTTAATAATCAGAGCCATGTTTACATGGACAGTTCCTTCTAATTTAGGAAGCGCTCGAATATCCCGGACTGCCATTTCAAAATACATATCTTTTTCAAAACCCTTAGCCGCAATAACATTCCAGAGAAGGTCCATGACCTCTTCTCCCTGACTGGTTACTTTCATTTTCACCATGGGGTTGTACAGCAAATAGCGGCGGTCGTCAATGGATGCTGACCGCATATAATCGGAAGCACGCAAAGCGAAGAGCTTCATAGCAGTCAAACGTGTAAATGCATCTATAAACAATTGTTTGATGTGTGTAAAATCTGTGACATAATGATCAAATAATCTGCGATGGGAGGCATGGTTCAGGGCTTCATAGAAAGCATGAGTGCAGATACCGATGGAAGCCCAGCCTAAATTGTACTTACCCACATTGACAGTATTCAGTGACATGTCCCAGGCATCCTTACCTTTGGCAAGAATATCTTTTTCCATGATGGGATAGTCATTCAACACATATTCAGCAACATAGGTTTGAGAATTCACCACATTACGAACACAATCAAACTTCTCATGGTTTGATTCCACTACAAAAAATACATAATCGTCTGTTTCAGATATTATCCCAAAAGTAGAAACCAATGCGGCTTCATTCGCGTTTCCTATATAATATTTATCTCCTTGAGCAAGAAACGTGCCGTCATCCTGAGGTTTTAACAGCATATCAGTAGAATAAATATCTGCACCATGTTCTTTCTCTGACAAACCGAAGGCAAATATTCCACCATTCTGCAACAGATCAGCTGTTTTCTCCTTTATGGATTTATTTGAACTCATCCAAATAGGTCCTAATCCAAGAATGGTGACCTGCCAGGTGTACCAGTAAGCAAGACCATAAAACCCCAATATTTCATTCAATGCGCAATTGCGATAAGTATCCCAGCGTGTCTCACCATCTCCTTCGGCAGCCGGCGTAAGAAAGGTGGCAAATAGTTTTTCCTTTTTAACAAATTCTATGAAATCACTGTACCAAACACGATGATGATCATCATGTTTTAATTTCTCTTTTCCCTTTGTCTCAAACCATTGAACAGTCTTTTTTAAAAGTTGCCTGGATTGAGGATCAAAATGCTCAAAATTTTCGGTTTTGGGATTAAGCAGTATCATTGTTTCATATCATATTTAACATCCTGAAAATACTGAAGTTGTGAAATAACGAGTAATTGTTCTTTTCTTTCATTCCAAACTGTTAACAGAGTTATTTTCCTTGAGATAATTTAGAGATATTCCATGGCAAGGTGGATGAAAATAACCACAAGCTAAACAGTGATTACTGAAGATTAATGTGGAAAAATTAGACCAACGAAAATCCATTTGGAGCTGGGCATTATACGATTGGGCAAACTCAGCCTTTGCAACAACAGTTATGGCAGGGTTCTTCCCTCTGTTTTTTAAAGAATATTGGGCTGATCCCGGCAACCCAAATGAGAGTACTTTTTATCTTGGAATGGCAAATTCCATCGCATCTATTATCATCGCTGCCCTGGCTCCATTTCTCGGTGCAATTGCTGATCGAGGAACAGCAAAAAAGAAACTACTGTTTCTATTTGCTTTTTTGGGAATTATTATGACAGGCGGGCTCTGGATTGTAGCCCAGGGCCATTGGCAAATGGCAGCTTTGTTTTACGTGTTAGCAGCTATGGGATTTGCAGGGGGAAATATTTTTTACGATTCACTTTTACCTCATATTGCTTCGGGGGAAAAAGTGGATTATACCTCATCCCTTGGCTTCGCTCTTGGATATATTGGGGGTGGACTATTATTCCTTCTGAACGTTATCATGTTCCAAAAACCTGAGTTGTTTGGCATACCTGATGGCGCAACAGCAATAAAATATTCATTTTTAACAGTTGCTGTGTGGTGGGCGGTTTTTTCCATTCCCATTGCGCTGTGGGTAAAAGAACCCAAGATATATGAACCAGTGGGAATTGGGAAAGCCATTGGCTTGGGCTGGAAACAGTTGAGTGACACCCTGAGAGATATTCGTCATCTAAAGGTTGTCGGGATGTTTCTTTTTGCCTACTGGCTCTATATAGATGGAGTGGATACAATCGTTAAAATGGCAGTGGATTATGGAATGTCATTAGGATTTCCAAGTGATTCACTAATCAAAGCCCTGCTTATGGTGCAATTCATTGCCTTTCCAGCAGCTTTAATGTACAACTGGTTTGCTGCAAAGATAGGAATCAAGAAGGCGATTCTCATTGCTATTTTAGGGTATAGTATTATCACTTTTCTTGGTTATTTCATGGCAGAAGAATGGCATTTTTATATCCTGGCGGTGCTGATTGGACTATTTCAGGGAGGCATTCAGGCCTTGAGCCGTAGTTTATATACCAGAATTATTCCTAAAAAGAAATCAGCTGAATTCTTCGGTTTTTATAACATGCTGGGGAAATTTGCTGCCGTAATTGGACCAGCGCTAATGGGGATCATAACCCTTTGGACCGGGAATGCCCGTTATGGTATCCTCTCCATTTTGTCCCTTTTTATACTTGGTGCTTATTTCCTGATGAAAGTGAATATTGAAGAGGGGAAACAAATGGCGGACGAATTCCTTTCAAAATGAGGAATCATCATTTCAAATAGGCTCTCCTTGGATTCTTGACTGAACTCATGTAATTTTTCCTCTTAGTTACAGTTCAAGAAAATGTCAAATCAACCTTTAAAACCTCTCAACAAAAGTACGACAACAAAGGTAAGATGGACAAAAGCTGCAGACGACCGACTCCTTCGGATTGAAAACCGACTTGAGAATATTGAAAAACGGTTGGAAAAGATCCTGACTAAAGCCAAAGCTCCTGACAAAAAGGCATCCAAAACTATTGTCTATACTATTCCGGGGAAAAAATGAAACGCCGGGTCACCCAGGTCACCAAAATTACCAAGACGGTGGATAACCGTTTAAAAGCCCTTGAGAAAAAACTGCAAAAAATCGAAGATTATATTATTTCACTCGAAAAACTTCTCCCAATGCCGTCTTCCTCAAAAGGTACCACCAAAACATCCACCATTACGTATACCATAAAGAAAAAGTCATAAGATCATTTCTAACAAGACTACCAGGATAATGTTGTGAGGCTCAAATATTATTACCAAAATAATCACCATTCTTCTGTTGAAAAATCGTTAGAAGAAATGCTCATACAGTTCAAAGAAGATGACACAAACTCTACCCTACTTCCTGATTTTATCGATCTGGTTACAGGATAAAAAAATGAAAGCATATACATTAACAAAGCACGGAAAACCTTCGGTTCTTAAAATAGCAGAAGTGCCTGAGCCGGAGCCAAATGCCGGGGAAATACGAATAAAGATCAAGAGAATCGGAATTAATTATGCTGAAATCTTATCCAGGAAAGGAATGTATGGCTGGGCTCCAAAACTTCCCTACATCCTGGGGATGGAAGCATTTGGGGAAGTTGATGCCTTAGGTGAAAATGTGTCCCATCGCCAAATTGGAGAGCACGTTATTGTTGGAACTCAGTTTGGATCTTATGCTGAAAAAATAATTGTAAAAGAACGGCAGGCATTGCCGGTTATTGAGTCATTTTCGCCTGAAGAGAATGCTGCCTATGCTGTAAACTATCTGACAGCCTGGGTAAGCCTGTTTGAAATGGCACGCCTCCGCTCCACCGACTCTGTTCTCATCCATGCGGCAGCAGGAGGTGTTGGAACAGCAGCAGTTCAACTGGCAAAACATTTCGGGTGTACCGTCTTTGGAACTGCAGGAAGTAATGAGAAAATCAAACTCCTTTCCGACTTAAACATCGATGGCGCAATTAACTATCGAACACAAGATTTCGAAAATGAAATTAAAAAATTGACCAATGGAAAAGGCGTTGACGTCATCCTGGAAGTAGTAGGCGGTGATGTTTATAAAAAGAGTCTCCGTCTTTTAAATCCATTGGGACGGATTGTAATAGCAGGATTTGCAAGTATGAATTTGCAAAAATGGAATCCCCTGAGTTGGCTCAGAACATGGCGTGACATGCCAAAGGCAACCATCATGAAAATGGCAGAAAAATCCTATGGCGTCATGGCAACTCATCTGGGTTACTTGTTACCTGATGAAAAGCAACTTCAAAAGACCTGGAACGAATTAAATACTTTTATGGAAAAAAATAATATAAAACCAGTGGTTGGGCATATTTTCAATTTTGAAGAATTAGCAAAAGCACATGAACTGATGGAATCAAGAAAAAGTCACGGGAAAATTGTTATCAACGTCTCATCATAAAAATAAAATTTTATGAAATTAACGGTTATTGGTTCAGGAGTGTTAATTCCACAGGAAGGAAGGGGAAACAGCGGATATTTTCTTGAAACAGAACACCATTCCATTTTGATAGACGGCGGATCCGGTACGCTGCGGAAATTTCCAGAATTCAATTTAGATTACCGGAAGATTGATACAATTTGCTATTCCCATCTCCATCCCGATCATACTATGGATTTAATTCCACTGCTATTTGCGTTTAAACATGATCCAAAAGTTCAAACACTGGATCGAACACTTCAGATAATCGGACCAAAAGGATTTCAATCATTTTTTAATCGAATGATGGACATTTTTGGGCAATGGGTTTTACCTGAAGATATGGATATCAAAATTAAAGAGGTAACCAGAGAAAAGATCGCTCTAACCGATTTAAATATAACTTGTAACCGAACCATCCATACAGATCACAGTATTACTTTTCGTTTTGATGATGGGAAAGGAAATGATATTTTTTATTCGGGAGATACAATTCTCTGTGAGGAGTTGATTGAAAGCGCTCGGGGCGTTAAAACCTTAATTCTTGAGTGTTCAGCGCCTGACGAAATGAAAAGCGAAAACCATTTAACACCAACTGAATGCGGAAAAATTGCTGCGGAATCTAAATGCGAAAAATTGGTGTTAACACATTTTTTTCCGGAAGTTCTAAAAACAAATATTCTCGGTACGATTTCAAGATACTATAATGGAAAAATTGAGATGGCTTACGACGGGATGGTAATTAATGTATAAATTTCAGAATAAACCAGAGCGGGCGATGAGAATCGAACTCACGTCACGAGCTTGGGAAGCTCGGGTAATAACCATTATACGACGCCCGCATTAACTCTCGTGAAATTATCACTTTGACTGTCAGTT
>CAJWIT010000047.1 GCA_913041945.1 uncultured Fidelibacterota bacterium | reverse complement strand
TTTTATTTATTATTCCATCTTTAATTTCCTTTAATCCGTTCCTATCAAACTCACTTCCACTTACTCCAAAGTCGGAAATGTGTTTGTGGATTGTAAATCCAAAGGCATTAGAATAATCTATTAGTTGTTGGGTTTGGACTGATAAGTCTTGGCTTGTTGTGGAACAACGCACATAAGACCAAGTGATTACATTTTGTTTTACCATATTGAAATCCTCATTACTGAATAGATTTTAATTACCATTTTTACTGAATGATTTACTGAATACTTTTTGGTTTGTTATTTTCTTTACTGAATGGATACTGAATAACTTTTTTAAGTTCTAAATTACAGTTTGTCGTCAGTACCTATGTTATATGGTAAAATTACGAATGAACTGCTCTACCAGCTGAGCTACAGTGGCAAGCACTAAATAATGACAGCAAAATTATGGAGTTTTTTTTTGATAAACTTCTTTAATTTTCATTTTTTAAAAATAATTTTCTGTTCTTTGTTTTCACGATGAGAAAAAATAAATTGGTTCGACATGTCTGAGACTCAATCCATAAACAATCTGCACTCAAACAAGAAAATAAAGATGGGAGGAACAATCCTGTTCATCATCAGCATACCGTTTTTTTTACTCGGACAAACGTTTCATAACCGGGATATGTCATATCTTGTGGATGATCTTCAGGATAAAGGTGTCCAGTTTCATTCCTATCATCATGATATAGCTGCTTGGGGAGAATACCTTAAACGACCACACCCAACGGTGGAGACGCTGAACCGATTTTTTGAGGAAGCAGCTCAGGAGTTTAATGTTCCCGTAGATTTACTGAAAGCGATCGGTCTGGTTGAAACGAACTGGACACAAATTGGTCCCTCCATTGATCAGGGGTGGGGGATTCTGCATTTGGTTGAAAATGATTATGCTCACACCCTTTCAGATGCGGCAAAAATCCTGGAGGTATCTCATCGTGTTTTGCAGGAAGATGCACGTATGAATATTCGTGGTGGCGCGGCATTGCTCGCATATGTTGCAGGGATTGACCGGATGTCATTTACAAAACCGGAAGACTGGTTTGACGCCGTAAAAATATTCACCGGACTCATATCAGACGAATTGCAGGAACTCCAGGCTCAACAGTATTATGATGTGTTAAAAAACGGAAGAACTTCTGAAACAATCTGGGGTGAAAAAATCGTTTTGAGCCCACATAATGAAATTAATATTGAACCCAAATTGAAATTTATTAAGCCACGTTCCGACGATTATTCTGGAGCGATTGAAAATCTTACGCCCTGCAACTATACAACAGGAAGAAACCACATTATTGATACATGGACAAACCATTGGATTGGAGTGGGAACGTATGCAGGCGCCATTTCATGGTTCCATAATTGTGAGGCGTACGCCAGTGCACATTTTGTAATTCGTGCCTCAGATGGGGAAATCACACAAGTTGTTCTTGTAGCCAATACCGCCTGGCATGCCGGGGCATCCGGGTATCCGCACAATAACAGCCGTTCTATCGGCGTGGAACATGAAGCGACGATTACACATCCGGAGTATTGGAACAGTATTCCGATGCTTCAAGCCTCTACAGACATGGCTCTGTTTTTCTGTGATCAGTATGATATCCCAAAAGTGCGTGATTTACCCGGGATACGCGGACATCAGGAAATGCCCGGGACTGCAACAGATTGTCCGGGGAATCTTCCCTGGGAAATTTGGATGGCAATGCTGAATGCGCCACCAGAAATTCTCGTTGAAATCAACATGGAACTAGGGTGGAATTTAATTGGACTTCCTGTAGAAGTAAACGATTCGCACTACCTGACACTTTTTCCGGATGCAGTAGAGGAATCACTGTATTCTTTTAGTGATGTATATTCTTCTGAAGATACTCTTGAAAATGGTATCGGATACTGGCTTTATTTTGAAAACGCAGATACAGTCTCCATTTTTGGTACTGCAATCAATGAAGTGACTATTCAACTTATTGAAGGTTGGAATTTGATTTCCGGAGTTTCTACTCCAGTGAATACTGAAACAATAGTTGATACAGGGGAGTTGATTATTTCCAACTCAATTTATACCTTCGATGTGGCCTATGATACTACTAATGTTCTTATGCCTGGCCTTGGGTACTGGTTGCGCTCGAATGGCGATGGGGTTATCACACTGAATGGCAGGTAAAAATTTAACATAGAATTGAAATGAAGTCTTTATTTTCAAAACATCTCCCCCCTCTTGCAGATAGAGTTCGCCCAAGAAATTTGGATGTCTTTGTAGGGCAGGAGCATCTGACCGGAAACGAGAAGATATTGTCACTCATTTCGGAAAATAAACAACCTTTTTCCATGATGTTTTGGGGGCCGCCTGGTTCCGGAAAAACTACCTTAGCTCGAATTATCGCTAAAACCGCGGAAGCAGACATACATAAACTCTCCGCCGTTTCCAGCGGAGTTAAGGATTTGCGAAAGGTAATCAGCCAAGGGGAAAAGAATAAGGATTTGGGGGAATTAACCGTTCTTTTTATTGACGAAATTCATCGTTTCAGTAAATCACAGCAGGATTCACTGTTAAATGCTGTGGAAGATGGAACTGTCATTCTCATAGGTGCTACAACTGAAAACCCATCATTTGAAATCATCAGTCCCCTCTTATCCCGCTGTAAAGTTCTGGTACTCAATCCGCTTTCAAACACTGCCCTTGATACAATTTTGGATCATGCTTTTAATACAGATATTATCTTACAGAAAAACCAAATTGATTTTCCTCAAAAAATACGGGAACAATTGATTCAGTCAGCAGGAGGAGATGCCCGAAAAATGCTGAATACCCTGGAGGTTTCCATGCATCTCATTTCTGGGAAAGGAACCATAACAGAAAAAATTCTTTCTGAGGCACTCCAGAGACGATCTCATCTTTATGACAAAACCGGGGATTATCATTATGACACTATAAGTGCCTTTATCAAATCGGTTCGTGGCAGTGATCCGGATGCGGCAATCTATTGGTTGGCAATTATGATCGAAGGGGGAGAAAAGCCGGAATTCATTGCCAGAAGACTTATAATATTAGCATCCGAGGATATCAGCAATGCTGATCCACAGGGACTGACTTTAGCGGTTTCCGGTTTCCAGGCTGTTCACATGATCGGTATGCCAGAGGCTGCTATTATCTTAGCGCAGGTCACAACATATCTTTCCGGAGCACCTAAATCCAATGCGTCCTACAGAGCAATACAAACGGCTTTGGAACAAATAAAAGAAGAGGGAACTCCTGGTGTTCCCCTGCATTTACGTAATGCCCCAACAGGACTTATGAAAGCGTTGGATTATGGAAAAGACTATGAATATCCACATGCTCATCCGGAACATTTTGTGAATGTGAATTATTTTCCAGATGGGACTGAAAAATCCTTTTACCATCCTACGGAACAGGGATATGAAAAATTTATTTCAGAACGATTAAAACACTTTTGGTCAGATCGGTATAAAGACTGATGTACTTGTTTAGATATATCTGCATATTTTTACCTCTTTGTGTTCTTGCAGATGACCGTCTCCGGCTGAACCATGCCGATATGCTGGAAAACATCACCGTAAAGGGTCAAGCAGTTCAGATCCTTACCGGGAACGTTAAATTCACCAAGAGAAATATGGTTATTACCTGTGACCGTGCCAAATACAGGGAAAAAACCGGACAGGGCTCCATGACTGGAAAAACGAAGGTTATAAAAGAGGAATTAACTCTCACCTGTGATTCACTCCACTTTGATTCGCCCAATGATATTCTAAAAACATTTGGGAGTACTCATATCTGGGATAAAGACTATGATCTTATTTCTGATTCCCTTAACTATTTTACAGAAATGGACAGGGGAGAAGCCCTGGGGAATACAAGGTTAAAGCAGAAAGACCAAATCATAACAGCGGATCTGCTGCACTATGAAAAAGCTCCTGAAAGCGATGCTGTTTCCTACGAGGCGATTGGCCACGTTATAATTCAAGAAGAGGAGAGGACAGCGACATGTGGCAAAGCAATCTATTCACAGGAAAAAGAAACTACTCATCTATACTTGGACCCCCAAGTGGAAACTGATACGCGCACATTATCCGGAAGTGAAATTGAGCTCCAATACAGTGATGAAAAATTGGAATACATGTACATCCCTTCAAAAGCTCATGTTGTTTCAACCAGCTCAGGGTGGCAAACCTCAGATACAACAAATAAATCAACATCACAGGACCCCGTTCATTTCAAGGACGATATGACTGGAAAAGTACTGAAAGGGTTTTTCGTAGATGGTGGATTGGATTCAATGCGGGTTGAAGGGATGGCGACCACACTGTATCATATTTTTGAAGATTCTGTATATCAGGGAAAAAATCAGGCCTCCGGAGACACAATGACAATACTCTTACAGGAAAAGGATCTCCATCAAATACTTATTGCAGGCGGAGGACGGGGTACATTTACTCCCGATTCAACAAATAAAAAGATTGAAGCTCCCATAGTGTATAAATCCGACAACATTGAGTACAACATTCCGGATGAGACAACCAATCTGCATACCAATGCTGAAATACAACATACCGATATGAACCTGTCTGCAGGTTTTTTGAATATAAATTGGCAGACTAACCTTTTGAAGGCATTTCCCATAAGTCCTGTTGATACAACTTTAAAAGAAACCCGCCCGACAATGAAAGAAGCAGGAAAAGAGCCCATGTCCGGTGATGAAATGGTATATAATTTAAACACCCGGCGCGGAAAAATTATCAAAGGTAAAACCAAAACGAAGGATGGCTATTATCATGGGAATGAAATTAGAAACCAGGCTGATGACACATTTTATGTAAAAAACAGCATTTACAGCACATGCGATTTGGATATTCCCCATTTTCATTTTGGAGGACAGAAAATGAAGATGATTCACAATGATAAAGTAGTAAGCCGCCCATTGATTCTTTACATTGGGGGAATTCCCCTTTTTCCCCTTCCGTTCGCAATTTTTCCGCACCAAAGTGGCAATCGCAATTCAGGGTGGCTCATGCCCAGCTACGGTGAAACATCAAACCGGGGTCAATTCTTAGATGGACTGGGTTATTACTGGGCATTCAACGATTATTTAGATACAAAGGTCACAACAAGTTTTGCGGATCGGCAGGGATTTTTTGTAAAAGTGTACAACAGGTATAAAAAACGGTATTGGTACACAGGTAATTTTCAATTTGAGACGAGACAGAATTTTAAATCATCTCTTCCTAAAGCAGACAGGGATATATCCCAACTGAATCAACTGGAACGAACAACGGACTACAACATTCGCTGGTCACACAACCAAACGTTAAGGAATGATCAATCCCTTCGTGTAGATGCAAGTTATTACAGCCGGGGGGACTTTAACCAGGAAACGGGAATTGACCTGAGCCAGCGGTTAGACCAGCAGGCAATTTCAAAAGCCACCTATTCAAAACGGTGGAAAAAGTCTAAGAATTCATTAAGTATGAATTTTCAGTTGAAACAGGACCTCATGGCAGAACGGAAAATAGATTCATCATTAGATAATCCGTTTTTTGTTGAACCAACCCGTTCTGGTTATCAATTGAACAAATACAGCGGAACCCTTCCATCTATTTCATTCAGGCATGGACAGAGCCAATTATTTCCAACGAAATTGATAAAGAAAAGGTGGTATCACAACATTTCTTGGAATTATTCATCAAACTTTACAAATAAACTTCGAACCTATTTTGAAACCTATCATGATCCAGTGACAGAGCAATATTTTTGGGAGGTAGAGGATACCACAGTGTATGATGGGATTCTCAATCATAATTTTTCACTGTCTGCTCCCCAGAAATTATTTCGATATATTACTATGAGCCCCCGAATTTCCATGAAGTCTTCCTGGGTGAATAAATCCTATGATGCGTATTTAGATTCGGATGATAACAAGAAAACTATCGAGCGTACAGGGCTAGCAATGCGTACAACTGGTTCCATGAGCCTCAGCCTCCGGACCCAGTTGTATGGCCTTTTCCCGATTAATATTGCAGAAGTAAAAAGTATTCGTCATGTTATGACTCCTTCCGTGGGATATTCGTACACACCTGATTTTTCCAAACCATTGTTCGGCATGGACCTTGGCTATTTTCAAACGATAATTGATACTGCTGGAAATGAAATTCTTCATGACCGTTTCAGCGGAACCATGGCTGGCGGGACGCCCAAAACTGAACGGCAGTCCATGAATATTTCCGTAAATAATGTGTTTCAGGCGAAGGTGAAATCTTTAGAAGAAGAAAAGAAAATTGATCTATTCAGCTGGAGGATGTCTACCAGTTATAACTTTGTTGCGGAGGAATTTCAGTTAGCGAATTTACAGTCATCAATCCGAACAAAAATTGGGGGAAAATTATCCTTGGATGTTCGGATGACACATGATTTTTATAAATATAACCTTGAGGAAGATAAACGAATCAATACATTCAACAAAAATGAAAATGGTCTCATTATACCACGGTTGGTAAATGCCCAGTTTTCCACGGGATTCGGTTTTTCAGGGAAGCGCTACCAATGGATTGGAGAAACAACCCCTGATCTGGAAAAAGATTCAACTGCGACTGCAGAAACAGATGACTTGGGAGATTTCAGTCCTGTTCCCAGTTCCCAAAAATCTACCGGTGGTGATAAATTCTGGAACACGAATATTAGTTTGAGTTATTCCTACAACAATGCCAATCCTGACAATCCTCTCAAAAGTTTTTGGATGAACACGAACTCTTCTATACAGATCACAAAATACTGGCGAGTGAATTATAATGCACGGTTTGATCTTGAAAGCAGGGATATGGTGAACCATAGTTTTTCTATCTATCGTGATCTCCACTGTTGGGAGATGTCCATTAATTGGACTCCCAGCGGACGAGGACAGGGAATCTATTTAAAAATTAATGTGAAATCTCCAACTCTTTCGGATTTGAAATTTGAACAAAGGGGAGGGATTTTCCAACGCAGGGCGAATTTTTAAACAGGCTGCTCTTATTTTAAGTTTTGTGATGTAAAACAAAATTTTCAGTTCCTTCTCTATCCCGAATGTGAGAAATTCCAAGAGTAAATAAGGCTAATAAATATGGTTTGTCCCAATTGTCATGCTGAATATCTTGAAGGGATTGAAGTCTGTGCAGACTGTAAAGTCTCCTTGGTAGATACCGAGCCCCTTGAGCTACCCCTCCAGGAAATTATCTGGGTTAAATTACGTTCCGTTCCGGGTCAGATTTATGCCGAGATGGTAGCGGAGGTGCTACAATCAAAAAATATTCCTAATTACATTAAATCTGACTGGGCGGGTTCCGCTTTCGGCATTACTGCAGTAAATCTTGCCGGAAGCAACGTCACTATCTACGTCCCTGAGAAGCACAAAAAAGAGGCTGATGAAATTCTCAGTGAAATTCTAGGATAACTTTCGTGTCCTCAAAACAAATTCAGTCTATTAAAGGCACTCACGATATTCTGCCGGACCAATCCTGGAAATGGAGACAGCTGGAGACATCCCTTCATAATTTTATGGCCCTGTACGGATACAGTGAAATACGTACGCCGGCGTTTGAAGAGACAGAACTATTTTCCCGGAGTGTCGGAGAAGATACGGACATAGTCTCAAAAGAGATGTATAGCTGGACGGATCAGGGGGGAACACATCTCACCTTGAAGCCGGAATTAACTGCACCGGTTGTCCGGTCATTTATCCAGCACAATCTCTCAGGTACATCCCCCATAACAAAATTATATTATATGGATGCCCTGTTCAGGCGCGATCGCCCACAAAAGGGGCGCTGGCGGCAATTTCACCAGATCGGGGTGGAATCTTTTGGATCAGGATTCCCGGAACAGGACGGAGAAGTCATTATCGTGGCATATAATTTTTTTAAGGAATTGGGATTAACTGATCTTACATTGAAACTGAACAGCATCGGATATCCGGAATGCAGAACTGCTTATCGGGAAAGCCTCCAGGACTTTCTTCGCCCTTATCTTTCTGATCTGTCGGAAACAAGCCAAAAACGATTTGAGACAAACCCTCTCCGTATTCTTGATACAAAAGTTCCCCACGAAATAGCATTATTAAGAAATGCACCGGTTATTAGTGACTATCTATCAGATGAAGATTTGAACCATTTTGAGGAGGTCAAAGCGGTATTAAATGAATGTAATATTCCATACGAACTGGATCCCCGGATGGTTCGGGGACTGGATTATTATACCCGTACCACATTTGAGATCACGTCTGATGCTCTCGGAGCACAGAATGCTATCTGTGGAGGAGGCCGGTATGATCATCTTGTAGAAACTTTGGGCGGAAAACCGATTCCTGCAGTCGGTTTTGCTGCCGGTGTAGAGCGAATCATGCTTGTATTGGAGAGTTTTGATTCAAATACTAAACCGGCAAATACAGACATTTACATTATCTGTTTAGGTGATGTATCCAGAATGGTGGCTTTCACTTTAGCAGAGACACTGAGACAAAAAGGATTGGCAACTGAAACGGACATGCTCCGCCGAAGCCTGAAAGCCCAATTGCGTGATGCAAATCGTACCGGGGTGAAGATAGCAGTGATCATAGGCGAAAAGGAAATGGAGAATCAAAATGCTCAGGTTAAAGATTTTCGCACTGGTGACCAATCTGAAATCAGGCAGGATTCTCTTGTTGATTATATTGTTGGCTTGAATTTATAATATTTTTCCTTTACATTAATACGCACACGCGAAAACGTGTATCATGAATAACTTTTTTGTTCACTTGATAATTATGTCTTGAAATGAGTAAAAAACCAATATTAGTTGTGGAATCACCTTCCAAGGCCAGAACTATCTCAAAATATCTTGATGGAGACTTTGAAGTTCTTGCATGTGTAGGACATGTTAAGGATCTCCCCAAAAATAAATTGAATATTGATGTTCACAATAACTTTAAGGCCACCCTGGAAGTTCTTCCCGACAGGAAACAGTTTATACAGGAGCTCAAATCCAAAGCGAAAACTGCTTCCAAAGTAATTCTTGCCATGGATCCCGACAGGGAAGGTGAAGCAATTGCGGATCATATTACCCAGGAAATTCCTCAGGCTACTATCGAACGGATTCAGTTTTTGGAAATAACTAAAACAGCTGTTAAGAATGCCTTAGGTCAGCCCAGACCCCTAAACACAAATTTGATTTCAGCCCAAATGACCCGCCGTATTATTGACCGATTGGTGGGTTACTCAATTTCACCGGTATTATGGGGAACCCTCCAGAAAAATATGAAATTTGTCAAAACAGCTTTGTCTGCCGGTCGTGTCCAATCTGCAGCGGTGAAGATTATGGTTGACAGGGAACGGAAAAGAGCACGATTTAAACAAGCGAATTATTTCGATCTGAAAGCCGTCTTAAAAACCGCAAATTCAGAAAATTTTGAATCGAACCTTTTCAAACTGAATGACCAAAACCTTGCAACAGGAAAAGATTTCGAAAGGGAAACAGGCCAACTGAAAAATCAAGAGGTGCTTCTTCTTACAGAGTCACAAGCCAACGCTCTTTTGGAAGAACTTAAACCGGGGCCATGGGTTGTTTCCGATATTAAGGAAAAACCAAGAACCTCTAAACCATATCCTCCATTTACAACCAGCACCCTTCAGCAGGAGGCAGGAAGGAAACTCAGGTACACTGCCAAAAACACGATGAGAATTGCTCAACGGCTGTATGAGGCAGGGTTTATTACGTATATGCGGACAGATTCCACACATTTATCGGGTGAAGCATTGAATGCCGCCAGATCAGATATTGACCGGTTGTATGGGAAAGAATATTTGCCTTCCAAACCAATTCAGTACGCAACCAAAGTGAAAAATGCTCAGGAAGCTCACGAAGCAATTCGTCCAGCAGGCCGAGTATTCACTTCAATGGACACAGTCTCCGGTGCGTTGGGGGACGATGCTTCCAAATTGTACGATTTGATCTGGAAACGAACCATGGCAAGTCAAATGGTACCGGCGAAAATGAAACAGACTACGCTGTTCATCTCGAACCAGAATGCTCTATTTCGTTCCCGGGGGAAGGTCATCCTTTTTCCCGGATATATGCGTGCATATGTTGAGGGTAAAGATGATCCTGAGGCAAAACTGGCTGACAAGGAAACAATCCTTCCAGATGTAGATGTAAACGACGAAATCCACTGTGATGATCTTTCTGCCGTAGAACACAATACAAAACCCCCAGCGAGATACACAGAAGCTTCTCTTGTGAAAACATTGGA
The DNA here is from genome assembly GCA_913041945.1 of uncultured Fidelibacterota bacterium. Classification (GTDB taxonomy): domain Bacteria; phylum Fidelibacterota; class Marinisomatia; order Marinisomatales; family UBA8229; genus UBA8229. The sequence goes on along the minus strand of CAJWIT010000047.1, from coordinate 620 downwards.
AGCTAAAGGTATTGGGAGACCTTCAACGTATGCATCCATTATTGACACCATCGTATTTCGGGAATACGTGAAAAATGTAAAGGGGACCCTGATTCCTACCTTTCTTTCAGTAGCTGTGACTCAACTGCTTGAAAACCACTTTGAGTCATTAGTAAATACAGAGTTTACATCCAGGATGGAAGACAGTTTAGATGCTATCGCCCGGGGAGAACTAGACGCTTTTCCATTCATGAAATCCTTTTATTTCGGGAATGAGAAAACTATCGGACTTGAAAAGATGCTTGAGGCAGACATTGATATCAGAAAAGCATGTGCGATTGATAATTGGCCTGAAGATGAAAATGCAGTTCATGCCAGAATTGGTCTATATGGTCCTTATCTCCAAAAGGGTGAGAAAACAAAAACAATTCCATTTAGTGTAGCCCTGGGAGATTTGACTTTGGAAAAAGCGCAAGAACTTTTAGAAGAGGCTGATAAAGCAGACGCCCCGCTGGGAACTGATCCAGAGAACGGTGATCCAGTGTATTTAAAAGATGGCAAGTATGGGCTGTATGTCCAACTAGGTGATTCAAAAACCAGGAAATCCATTCCGAAAAGTATGTTATCAGATCCTATCGATC
>CAJWIT010000046.1 GCA_913041945.1 uncultured Fidelibacterota bacterium | reverse complement strand
GTTTCTGCCAGAATCAGTGACTCCGCATAAAATTTACCCATATACAAACAGGCAGCCGGTTTTTCGCGAACCATGATACCGTTTACACCTGCCGCATAGGCAAACTGGTCATCTGTCAAATAATGAACCACGTCATCATGAAACATGTCCGGTCGACCTTCCAGCATATATGATTCACGGCAAGTTTCACGGGCAGCTTTCATCACAATAGATCGTGAAACAGGTACATTTAGACTGGTTTCATAGCGTGCAGTCATTTTTGCAACATGACCGAGCACAATTACACCAGCAACCGTTTCTACTTGATCCATGTCCATAATTCCCGGAACATATAAAACAGGTTTACCCATTTCAGTAGATCTACCAACTGCTTCTTCCACCGCTTTCAATCCAGGAATAGGTCTTAAATAAAACTCTTCACCTCTTTCAGCCATGCGGATATTGTAGAGCAATGTTGCACCAATCACAACAATAGAAATAAACATAACAACACGATTTACATTGAACATATGATGCCCGAGGTACCAATAAATCAGGAACACAACGAACAAACTTCCCAGAACAATCCAAAATTGTCTATCTTTCAATTGATTCTCCTTCTGTTACGGAATCTTCTTTATCCAGACGCTCAATTTCATTTAATAGAAATTCTACTGTGTCCGGTTCTTCAAAAAGTTCGGCGGCACGATAATAACCATCTGCTTTAATAAATGAATTTACAATTGGGCCAAAAAATACCATAGCATGACTTCCCAACAAAGCTAAAGGTTTTGTCATTTCAAGAAAAAATATTGCAGGCGTTACAAATCCGGATTTTTGTATACGTTTTGCTAAACGCGTTACAAATTGTTTATCTAGTTCAGATAATGTGATTTGAATATTGGTTTTGATTGCCGATTCCAATATTAATCTATCTCAACCATTTCAAGATTTGCACGGGGAATTTCTATATTTTCTCCATCGATTTCGATGATAGCCACACGAACCATTGTTTCTGACTCCATTTTTCTTAATTCAGATGGAAGATCAATCACTTTTCCCATTCTACCGAAATAAGGTGCTCGAATAACACGAACGAGACTTCCTGCTTGAATTCCTTCTGATGCATCAGAGTCTTTATGATCGCCTTTCAGCTGATCTTTTGTAAGTGGAATAACAATTTCCGGTCGAATTACGCCGGCCCGTATTTGAGTTGCTCCATTCATGGATGCAAACTTACCGTGATGATTTTTCAATAAATCAAAGGTTTGTGTCCCCATGCGAATTTTTCCGTATCCTTCAGTGAGAATAAGTGATGTAATCAAATCTTCAGATCCTGTGATAGCAACACCTAATGTATATCCAAGAATATCTTCTAAATCAAAATAATTAAAACCACCTACAACAACACCGGCAACTTTCAACTGAATCGCTTTTTTATACGCCTTTAAGCTAATAAACGATCCGCCAACTACAATTTTTCCCTTACAATCGGGAGTTATCATGTCTTCTGTAATTTCTGTCTCCCTGGAATCTACAATTACACTTAGCTCACCTCTGCTCTCCCCAGCTATACCAAAAATTCCCTGTATAAAAACACCCTCTGATTCAATAATAACACCCTCCTCGGGAATAACTTCTTTGATGAAACCGCTCATATACGCATCGATTTCTACAGGAATGGGTGATTCTCGAATCACTACTTGACCGGTTGTATCGGAAATGACTTCAATAGTACCATCAACCGGAGCTGTTACATTGGTTTTGAATAAACCAAACAGACCTTTCGTTTCTGCAATCATTTCACCTTTCGAGACAGCAGTGCCCTCTTTAGTAATCATAGCATCATTCACATCTTCAGTATCTATATTGAGTTGATTTGCCACGTTGACCATTTGCACGTTACCTGGTAAATCCGTTTTAGCAACGATATCATCAGGTGTGACTTCTTTACCATTTTCAACTAAAACGATTCCTTTTAAGGGCAAGCGACGTTCTTTATGAATGATCGTTTCGTGGAGTACTTTTAATCCAGGTGTATATGCGTGAGCCATGATTAGGAATTAGAATTCTGATTAAAATTAGGATATTCATTGACTGCATCAGACCATTTTTTCAAATCATCAATTCTTTGTTTTGGATCTTTTGATATATCTAAAGGACGTCCCCGTCCATCAAAGATAATACCAACGACACCACCATAAATTGTTGTTTCAATTGGTTCATTTTTACCCGAACCTATATCCAACCCTTTTCCAGGAGTAAGTTTAATATTGACCGGTTCAAAGGGAACTTCAATTCTCAATAATTCTCCAAATTGTATTTTGTGTGTTTCTTGATTCCCATTTTTTAGTGTCAATTCTGCCGTTAATACAACTAAATTTTGTTTCGCTTTTCCTGTTGGTGCTATGCAGGTTCCCAAATGGATTAGACAATCCTTTTCAAAAACCTCAAATGCAGCTTTTTTTGCCTCTTCAGATAATTCTTCTTTTTCAATATTTGCCATAACGCCTAATTGAGGCATCATAAAAATCGAATCCACTGCTAATTGAGTAATCCCTTCAGGTAAGAAACTATCAATCAGCATACGAGCTGATTGTTCACGTCGGGGAGCGTGGGAAAGAACACCTCCTGAGCCTACCAATAAATCAAGTTCCTTCATATCAACAAGAGTTTCTCCTGAATCCGTTTGTTCAAAAGCATCAGAAATTGTCCGTTCCTTTTGAACACCTTTTAAATTGACTGCAAATGATTTGTGTTGAATAAATGACAATCTAAGAGCTTCTCTAGCAATTGCTTGTTCAATAACTAATTCTTCCAAACTTTGAGGAACAGTTGTGGGACGAATCATTTTATTCCCAATTCGATTTGTTAATTCTTTTTCATCAATATCAAATGGCACCCAACGCAATACATTTGCTAATGTGGCTTCTGCTAATACATTACAAATAGAATAACTCATCCCCAAATTTGCACTCACGGTACGATTAAATTGCTTTTGAAATACTGAAAATATATCCGTGGTAGCGCCACCAATATCAACACCCACAACTGAAATGTTTTCTTTTTGTGCTACCATTTCTATCAATGCACCTACCGCACCTGGTGTTGGCATAATCGGTGCATCTGTCCAGGACATTAATTTTTTATATCCGGGAGCCTGCTGCATGACATGTTCCATAAAAAGATCATGGATTTTATCCCTGGATGGCTTCAAGTTTTCCATTTCTAATACCGGACGAATATTCTCAGTCACATCCAAATCTGTTATTTCACCTAATGTTTCTTCAATTTTGTTTACTGCTTTATTATTACCAGCATAAATAACGGGAAGCTTATAATTTTGACCCAATCTTGGTTTTGGATTTGCAGCAGCCAAAATTTCTGCTAATTCCACCACATGTTTCGTTGTACCACCGTCAATTCCACCAGAAAGCAAAATCATATCCGGACGTAATTGGCGAATTCTAGTAATTTTTTCGTGAGGTTTACGGCCATCGTTGGAAGCTAATACATCCATAACAATAGAGCCGGCTCCAAGTGCGGCACGTTCAGCAGATTCACCAGTCATTCCTTTTACAACACCAGCAACCATCATTTGCAAACCGCCACCTGCTGAACTGGTTGAAATGTAAATATCAACTCCATTGCTTCCATTTTGTGGTGTGATAATTTGATCCCCATTCAAAATCTTTTTACCCGACAATTCCTCAACTTCCATGACTGCATTGAGTACACCTTTGGTTACATCTTCGAAAGGCGCTTCGACGGTGGTGGGAGCTTCTCCCCTGACTTGTAAACGATATTCTCCATCCATCAGTTCTATCAGGATGGCTTTTGTCGTTGTACTGCCACAGTCAGTGGCTAAAATTGATCGCAATTCCATTGAAATTATATCAAATTATCAGAAAAATAACTGCACATAAACAAATGTGAGCGGACTTGCGAAAAGCAGAGAATCAAACCGATCAAGGACACCCCCATGACCAGGGAGGAAAGAACCAGAATCCTTCACGCTCACATCCCGCTTAATCAACGATTCAGCAAAATCACCCATTTGTCCAAAAACACCGGATATTACCGTAAACATAGCTACATCTATCCACCCGAATTGAGTACCTAAAACTTTTGTTGCTATCATGACGGAAAAAACCACGCCTGCACCAATAAATCCTGCAACACATCCAACAACCGTTTTTTTAGGGCTGATACGTTCACATATTTTTTTCTTCCCCCATTTACGTCCTGCCAGGTACGCCGCAGAATCACACACCCAAATTGAAATAAACAGCCCAAATGTCAGATGCGAATTATAATCAGTATCCATTTGACGTAAAGAGAGTAATGTCCCTAATAAGATGGGTACATAGAAAATTCCAAAAAAAGTAATGGAAATGTTCCTCGTTGGATTCGGTTTAACACGAAAAAGTTCCACTGCCATTCCGACTAAGACAACACCGATAATGGAAATAATCAAATAATTATCAACCAAAGCTATAGAATTGTCATACATCATGACAATCCCCAGAGTAGCTATCCAACCTAACCAGAGCATCGGGGATGAATCCTGTGTTGAATTGATTTGATAAAATTCACGAATTGCAAGTAACATAACCACAGACGTGAAAATGGTGAACCAAAGTCCACCAAGCCAAATCATAATGAGAATTCCTGGAATTCCCAGAGTATTTACGAACATTCTTGATGATAAGGTATCAGCCATGAGCAGAAAAAAATAGTGCGGTGAAGTTATGGAAATCCAAAGGATTAAAAAAATGCAGTTTTACTGAGATAAAATACGAGCATTAATTAATTCAAAAACTGAAAACAGCCAGGTAACATTTTTACTTCGATAGGTGTTTTTCCTGTTATCTCACCATCAATATTCAATGGCGACTCCTCATTAGGAAATAAAGAGAAGTGACTCACCTGAGAATATTCAACGATGTTTGATTCGATATGAGTACCATCAAAAATTTTCGGTAATAAATTCAATAATTTCATTTTCCCCTTCTCACGAACGATAATCAGATCAATTAATCCATCATCCAATTTTGCTTTCGGCGCAGCATACATGCCTTTTCCAGTATGCTTTGTATTCAAGGCCAGGATAAAAGTAAAATCATTTATTTCTTCAGTTTCATTTATGATTAATTTAGCTGATCGCTGTTTCAATCTGAATATTTCCAGCATCGATATCACTGTATATCGGCTTTCTCCCATCCACCGGTAATTTTCTGCTGTTATTCCAATATCAGTTACCAATCCCCAGCCGATGATATTTATTGAATAAATCAATTCTTTCCCGGTTTTGACCTCAGCCACATCTACAGGAATTGTACTCCCGGAAACAATGCGTTTTGCTGCTTCTACAGGATCCAGACATTCAATCGTATGCATAAAGGAATTCCCTGTCCCGCCTGGGATCAGACCAATTGGCACCTGCTTTTTATCTTTCCGGGTTAAAAGTCCATTGACAACTTCATGGAATGTACCATCACCACCGATAGCACAGAACCCGTCAATGTCTTCGAAATCCATAGTGTTGATCATTTCCTGTGCATGCCCGGGATATTCTGTTTCAAGTACTGTTAATTCAACGCCCTTATCATGAAAAACAGGTCTGACTAAGTCAAGAATCCCCAGGCCTTTTTCCATTCCACCATGCGGATTGACAGCTAAATATATTTTAAAGGCCACTATCCCTACTCTTTATGCTTCATATATTTATCGTCCCCCAACTCAATGACTTCGACTTTGACTTTGGTCGTCCCGTTGCCGATAAAGCCTAATTTTAAAGCCGCACCATATGAACAGTCCAGCATACGCCCTTTCACATAGGGTCCGCGATCATTAATGCGCAGAATCAATGATTTTTCATTCTCCAAGTTGGTCACCCTGACTATTGTATTCAAGGGAAGTGTTTTATGTGCTGCAGTGAGTCCATACATATCATATACTTCCCCGTTTGCAGTCAATTTACCATGAAAATCCTCACCGTAATAAGAGCTTATACCTTTAAGTATCTTCTTGGATTTCGTGGTAGAATTTACTTTTTTGACTGGTTTTGAGCGGTTCCTGCTTCCTGTTGTATACCGGGGTGAGCTGGAGCAATTCAGAACAAGTATTACGCCTGATAAGGAAATGATAATTGGTAAAATATATTTATGCACTAACCGGATATTAGTTTTTTACTTTTCCAACAAGTGAAGAAATGCTATCAATGGATACATCTTTACAGTACGTCTCAAGTTCATCAATCATTCTTTCACCGGTAGACGGATCCTGGAAATTCACAGTTCCCAGTTGGACAGCGGATGCTCCGGCCAGAAAATATTCAATCACATCAAGGGAGCCAGTAATTCCGCCTATTCCAATGATAGGTATCTTGACAGAATGAAATATTTTTTGCACAGCAGCTAAACCAATCGGTTTCAATGCAGGGCCTGATAAACCGCCAAAAACTGTATAAATATTACTCTTCCAGGTTGTTGGATTAATGCTCATCCCAACAACGGTATTAATGGCAGAAACAGCGTCAGCACCGCACTCTTCTGCTGCTGTTGCAATTGCAGCGATATCCGTTACGTTAGGACTCAATTTCACAATTAAGAGCCGTTCAGTTAAGGATCTCAGTATTTTGGTTAATTCTGCCGTGAGGGACCTATCCACGCCAAATTCCATTCCTCCCTTTTTTACATTCGGGCATGATATATTTATTTCATATCCAACAATGTCAGATGATATTGATTCCATCTTCCGTATAATTTCAGCATATTCATCTAAAGTCGACCCGGCAATATTCATTATAATTTTTGTACCGATGGTGCTGTAAGACGGAACCATTTCCCTCATGTAATGATCTACACCAACATTTGCTAATCCAATAGAGTTTATCATTCCGGAAGGTGTTTCCACGATCCTTGGCGGTGGATTTCCTTCCCGAGGATGTAATGTGATAGATTTTGTAAAAATACCGCCTAATTTCGAGACATCCACAAAATCAGGTACATCATTCCCATAACCAAATGTACCGGAAGCAGTAAAGATTGGATTTTTAAACTCTATGTTTCCAATTTGAATACGAAGATCAGTCAAAAGAGACCTCACTGGCTGAATACACTGGGCCATCCATACACACTAGGGAATAGCGCTCATGATAACTGTGCGCCTTTTCTTTAACATTTCGCCTTTTTATGGCACATCCCTGGCAAAGCCCTGTACCACACCCCATATAACTTTCTACCGATAATTGAGCTGGAATCTTATTCTGAATGACAAAATCTTGCATACCTTTAAGCATGGGAAGGGGGCCGCAGGCAAAAACCATTGGATTATCAATATCAGCACATACCTTTTTCAACGACGGCATCACCGTCCCTGGGTTTCCAAGTGTCCCGTCATCTGTTGTGAGGAAAATCCCATTTGAAGGGTCATGGTCCATGAAATGCTCCCGGCCAGTTTTTGCTCCAATGATTAATTTGGAATGAATTTGGTGTTTCTGACACTCTCTAAAGAGGTTCAAAATTGGAGCTAACCCAACACCACCACCAACTAAAATCGGAACGTAATTTCCCTGCCACCCTGAAAATACATTCCCAAGGGGACCTAGAATATCAAGAATTCCGCCAACTTTACTTTCAGTCAATAATGTTGTACCCCGTCCAAAAATCTTGTATATGATCGTGATTCGCTTCTCTTCCACATTCGCAATGCTCATGGGCCGGCGAACAGTAAAGCTCCATTTGTTATCTAAAAGAATTTCCAGAAATTGCCCTGGGCCAGTATAATAGGATACAATTCCCGGAGCTGAGAACTCCATTTCCCAGATTCCTCCAGCTATCTCCTCATTCCGGATAATCTTACATTGTTCAATAAGCATGCTTTATGACAGCTGTATCAATTGGAGCACTAACAGAATCCTGTTTTACAATGCTGATTGTAGAATCCTTGGGAACAGATTTATGAGGAATGGACGGAATGGAATCTAACGGAACTGTTTCGGAAGAGGAAGATTGCTTTTCTTCTTTCAACTCTCCTTCAGAGTCTTCCTTGAACAGATTTTTTAGAGTGTTATACCGGATACGTGAAGCGGATGCCTGGTCGCTTTCAGGATGAAAGTTTTGAATCATCTCATAGTATTTCAATGCACTGTCCGCATTGTGAAGAAACAGATCATAATGATAGGCCAGGGAGTATACCGCCTTTGCTGCCAGATCGCTGGTGGAATCTGCAGATACAATGGATTTATACTCATTTAGAGATGCTTCTTTATCTAGAGCCCATAATTGTTCCGCATCCCGGAGAAAATTATCATGTGACCCTTCTTCAATATCTTGACTTTTTCCTATTGCCAGAGAAAATTCTGATTCTGGAAACTGTTCCAGAAGGATATCCTCCAATTGTACAGCTTCAGCTGTATCTCCGCGTTCAAAAAATAGAAAACGCAGAGTAAAAAGGGATTTAGGGTAAATGTCTGTATCTGTATAGTTTTCAATGATGTCCTGCAAATGCACAATAGCTGAATCAAAATGATCGAAATGAAATGCATTCAGTTCGCCCAAGGAATACAATTTTTCTGCTATCTGGTTTTTCTTTGATAAGAGACTTTGGGGATCTGTCTCATTTGAACCTGCACTTGTGGAATCAAATTGTACAGGCACACCACTCAAACCTATCTTTGGAAGGTGTTGAGCTTGAGAGACTGCCCGTGAATCATCTTTCGTTATTCCCAATGAGTCAGGTTCGCCTACCAGCGATGGGTTCGCTGTTTTTTCTTCAAGAAGTGCATCCATTTCATTTCTTGCAGTTCGATAGGCCTGAATCTCTTTAATCCTTCTCTGTGAAGGCTTTAAAAATGCTGATTTTCTGCTTTCGGATGAAACTTGTTCATAATAGTTGAGGGCTTCCTCAAAACCCCGTTCCTTCAAAGAATATTCACCCAAATGATAATATGCTTCAGCAGAAACTTTACTTTTCTCGTAATCCGTTGTTATGGATTCAAAACGGGTTTTTGCCAGTTCCTGTTCACCCTGATCTATCAATATTTTTGCCAACTCCAGTTCCAAGTCTCCGTGGACTGTTTTAAAATTTTCATCAGCCAGTAAATCCTTAATCCTTTTTGAAGCTTCCTTAAAAACACCCTGTAAACGGTAAATCTTAACCATGTGCAGATTTGCTTCTTCTTTTCGTTTTTTGACCATAGTATACTTAATCACATTCCTATAAGCGGAAAGTGCACGATCATATTCCTTTTGATCAAAAGCCAGGGTAGATAACCGGTAATAAATCTGGTCTTTCTCTGACCTGTCTTTTGTCAAGCCAGCAGCTTTATCCAGTGAAGCAAGGGCCTGGTCTATGTCCTCAATCTCAAGATAAATTTCCGCAATGGACAAATGAATCTTCGCCAGGAATTGATTATTCTTGATCTGATCATACAGGGTATGCAAGTCGTTCAGGGCAGGTAATGGTTTCCCGGACTTCCATTTTGTGAGCGCCAGCCAGTATTGGGATTCATTTTGATATTCAGCTCCTCCCTCCTGTTCCAGTCGTCTGAACATATTTTCCGCCTGGGTGTATTCCCCAAGATGGTAACGGGATTTTCCAATAAGGAGCATTGCAGGAAGAACGTACTTACTTTGAGGATATTTATTCAGGATAATGATGGATTTATCAATAACACTTTGATAGGCATTTTTCGCGGAGGATGGAAGTGATTCACCCATATTTTCAAGCCGGGCTTTCTCCCCTTCTTCATAATACCTTCGGGCATTATAAAATGTATTAAAATAGGCACAGCCAGAACAGAAAATAAGTAAACCCATAAAAAAGAAAACCGAAAAGTACTTAACCTGTTTTGAATTTTTGGCAATATTCATTTTTTCCTGTTGTAGGGAAGTAGACAAATAGTATTAAATTTATTTCATGGACGAATCAAAAGAAACGAATCCAAGTTATCCGAATTACAAGTGGCCTGAAGGGGGTGCACAGCAAAACTGCCCAAAATGCGGAGAATTGCTCCAGTTAAACGAACAGCGCCCGCAATATTATGGAAAACCATGGTGGTGCAGTCCATGTCAATGGCAGTTTTCTGAGGAGGATATTTCCTGATATTCTTGTATAATCAGGTATCACAATATTTGCCATAATCGGCTAGTAAATCTTCCAGGACCCACCGAACCACCACTGCATCATCCAAGTAACCCACCCAAGGTAATTGGTCAGGAATCTCATCTTCTATTTTATTAAAATATTCTAATGCAAATAATATTCTGCGCTGAGCAAGACCATTCAGGTCTTTTTTGGTTGTAATCAAATTATAAAGGGTGGAAATATCATTGATAAGCTCAACTTGAAATGACTTTAAATCAGGCAGACACCTGAGACTTTCAATTTTCCGGGGAATACTATTGAGAAGTGTTTCTTTCGAAGAAAGATCAATCCCGCTGATCTGTTTTTCGTACCGTTCCTTGTCATCAGCTGTTAATTGAAAGTTTTTTGCTTCGTTTGCCATAGTTTGAATTTAGAGAAAAAAGAAAGAAAATACTCAAAGGAATTTATCAAATATGATTTCGTTCCCGGTCGAGGTGAATAATAAGGTTAAGGATTAAGGATAGAACTATTTGCTACTTTTATGCTCTAAATAATCCCTTTATTACAAAAAACTTCACAATTACTATACACTTTCTACCATACACTTTCATAATTAGATAATTTTAATACCGTAACCTATACCTTTTATTTTTTGGTCAGGGTCCAAACTCCATCCCAATCTTTTCCGGGAGGATTTTCCTTCAAAACTTTACAACGATCAATATAAACAGTGGAAGGATTTGTGTTTCTACCGGCAAACATGTTTTCCAGTTTTTCAGATTCCTTGAAACCTTTTATAGCTTTATCCCATTGCTGACTAAAATAAAGTTCCTGTGCACTATGAAATTTATCTATACAATTTTTTGTATTTTCA
>CAJWIT010000045.1 GCA_913041945.1 uncultured Fidelibacterota bacterium | reverse complement strand
TGTGGGCGCTACAAGGCTCGAACTTGTGACCTCCGCCTTGTAAGGGCGGCGCTCTGACCAACTGAGCTAAGCGCCCATTCTATATATAAAAGAATTTACATATTCTAAGAAGTTACTTTTTGCTGTGATTTACTCTTCCTGGCTTTTTTCCCTTTCAAGTCAGGAATGGCAACATCAATAACATCCATAATTTCTTTCACGAAATGAAATGATAGATCCTTTTTAATGTGTTCAGGGATTTCTTCCAGGTCTTTTCGGTTATGATCCGGAAGAATAATTGTCTTGATCCCGGAGCGGTGAGCCGCAGTTACTTTTTCTTTCACTCCACCAATTGGAAGCACGTTTCCTCTTAAGGTAATTTCACCAGTCATGGCAACACCTGTTTGCACGGAAGTTCCGCATAATAATGATACCAAAGATGTGAACATTCCAACTCCAGCAGAGGGGCCATCTTTCGGAATCGCACCGGCTGGAACATGGACATGAAGATCTGTTTTTTCATGAAAATCTTCCTCCAATCCCAAAATGTCCGTATGAGACCGAACATAGGTCAATGCGGCTGTTGCGGATTCCTTCATGACATCGCCTAATTGTCCTGTGAGTGTTAATTTCCCTGAACCTTTCATTTTTGAAGATTCAATAAACAGAATATCACCACCGGCTGCCGTCCACGCCAGCCCCGTTACAACTCCCGGTTTTGTGGCTCGTTCAGCAAGTTCAGAATAAAAACTGGGTGCACCAAGATAATCATTTACTTTCTTTTTCGAGACTTTGACTTTTTTGATCTTTTTCTCCACTTTGTCACGGGCAATTTTTCGTAAAATATTGGCGATTTCTCTTTCAAGATTCCGGACGCCTGCCTCCCTTGTATACGATTGTATTGTTTCCCTTATTCCAGTGACATCAACAGAGACATCCTTTGAAGTGAGACCGTTTTCTTCTATCTGTTTTGGTATGAGATGACGCTGGGCAATTTTAATTTTTTCATCCTCGATATAACCGGAAAATTCTAATATTTCCATTCTATCTCTTAGTGCAGGGGGAATTGCGTCCTTATAGTTTGCAGTTGCAATAAACATGACCTTGCTCAAATCAAAGTTGACTTCGAGATAATGATCGCTGAAGGAATGGTTTTGTTCGGGATCAAGCACCTCAAGCATTGCAGAAGATGGATCCCCCCTAAAATCAGATCCAAGCTTATCGATTTCGTCAAGCATGAACACCGGATTATTCATTCCAACTTTTTTCAGGGACTGAATTATCCTTCCCGGCAATGCGCCGATATACGTCCGGCGATGGCCTCGAATTTCCGCTTCATCCCTTACACCACCAAGTGAAATACGTACAAACTCTCTTCCCATGGAACGGGCTATGGATTTACCCAGAGATGTTTTTCCCACACCTGGAGGTCCCGAAAAACACAGGATAGGTCCGCGAATTGTACCTTTTGGATCTTTTTTCTGCTTTAAACCCCGTACGGCAAGATATTCCAGGATTCTCTCTTTGACTTTTTTCAGCCCATAATGATCTTCATCCAGGATTTTTTCTGCCTTTTTCGTATCTAATTGATCGTCTGTAGATTTACTCCACGGCAGATCTGCAAGCCATTCAACATATGTCCTCGAAACAGAATATTCCGGTGATTGTGTAGGAATCTTAGTAAGGCGGTCAAGTTCCTTCAATGCTACTTTTTCTGCTTCTTCCGACAATTCTGCCTTTTTAACCCGTTCTTCCAACTCTTGTATCTCAACAGACCCTTCATCTTCCCCAAGTTCTTTCTTGATGGCTTTCATTTGCTCCCGGAGATAATATTCCCGCTGAGACTTGGTAATCTCATCCTGTACCTCGCTCTGGATTTCCTCCCCAAGTTTTATGCGCTGAATTTCCCTGGTCAGGATGGTCATGGCTCCTTCCACCCGTTTTTTGATATCCGTTTCCTCCAGAATTGCCTGTTTTTCTGCATTGGGAACCGTTAATAGTGAGATTGCCCTATCTGCCAGCCGGGCAGGATTTTGGATATTGGACAACATTCCTGAATGCTCTTCGGTAAGGTTTGGGGCGACCTGGATCAATTCACTGAAGCTTCCTCTCAGATTCTTGGTTAAAGCATCTAATTCAAGATCTTCAGAAGAGGGCTCTTCAACTTCCACTTGTTCAACAACAGCTTTAAAAAAAGGTTTATCATCAATATATGAGAGAATTTTTACTCTGTCAACACCTTGAACAATTGCTGATTTACTGTTATCAGGCATGTCAAACACCTTTAAAACAACTGCAAGTGTACCGTAGGAATACAGATCTTCGGGACGGGGATCCTCAATGGAACCATCTTCTTGAGCAACAACAACAATACGCTTGTTTTCTTTCCCCAAGCTGTTGACCAACTTTAAAGATTTCTCCCGTCCTATGTAAATGGGTATAACCTGTTGAGGAAACAAGACCGTGTTCCTCAGGGGCATTATAGGATAAGTCTTGCCATCTCCGTTTTCTATTTCCTGTTCCTTTTCTATCTTTTCATCCATAATAAATCTAACTTTCTTTTAATTAATATTTTATGTTACAAACAGCATACCAAAAAATTATCTATGCTATTCTGGCAGATCAATAATTATTATTTGTTAATATGGCATGAATTGAATTATTTATTCACTCATCCAAATTTAATCTATTTATCTGATCATCTGCATGATAAGAACTTCGCACCAAGGGACCTGATTCCACTACCTTGAAACCAATTTCCAAACCTGCTTCTTTATAACCTAAAAACTCATTTTCAGACACATAACGATCTACAGGCAGGTGGTTCTTAGTGGGTTGTAAGTATTGCCCAATAGTAAAAATTGCTATTCCTAAATCAACTGCCTGCTGCATTGTTTCCAACACTTCTTTTTTTGTCTCTCCAAGGCCAGCCATTATACCAGTTTTGGTTCGCAAACCATAATCCACTGCATGTTGAAGTACGCTCAAACTACGCTGCCAATTACTCTGGGGCCGTACTTTTCTGCTGACCCGTTCAACGCATTCTAAATTATGCGAAAATATTTCCGGTTTTGAATCAAAAACTTTTTTTAGAGCAGGATAATATCCTCGAAAATCCGGCGTCAGTACTTCCACGGTACAGTCAGGAACAAATGAACGTATTTGATAGATTGTTTCTGCCCAAATTTCCGCTCCATAATCATTTTTTAAATCATCCCTGTCAACTGAGGTAATCACTACATGTCGAAGACGCATCTTTTTTACAGTTAGAGCAGTCCTGTATGGTTCCATTGGATCATTCCAGATAGGTTTCCCCGTTTTTACCGAACAAAATCCGCACGCCCTGGTGCACACGTTTCCCAAAATCATGAGGGTTGCAGTCCCCTTTTCCCAGCATTCGTAAATATTCGGACAGCGCGCCTCTTCACAGACTGTGTGAAGTTCATTCTCTCGTACCGCATTTATTACAGAAGAATAATTTGGGCCAATTCGGAGTCGTATTTTGGGCTTGTTTGTTGTGGTTTGAACTTGATTCATGAATTCATAGGAATTAATTCATTAATAAAAATATTTCGAAAACAAGAAATCAGATTATTTTTTATATCATCCATACTGATTTTATGGTCAAGCAGCTTTTCCATTGAGGTCACTCCATACTCCAATATGCCACAGGGAATTATTCCATCATAATAATTCAAATCCGTATTCACATTTAATGCAAAACCATGCATAGTCACCCATCTCGAAATACGAACCCCTAAAGCTGCAATTTTTTCGTCCCCTATCCAGACGCCAGTTAGTCCATCCTTCCGGCTCGCTTCAAGTCCATATAGATTTAACGTATCTATAATGACCTGCTCCAAAGAGCGCATATACCAACTAATACTTTTTTTGTAATTATTCAAGTCTAAGATTGGATATCCTACGAGCTGGCCTGGGCCATGAAAGGTTATATCTCCACCCCGTTCAATATGAAATATTGGTACATTTTCCGGGTAATGCTGCAATAGATGATTTTCGTCAGCATTTTTCCCGAAAGTATACACCGGTGTATGTTCAACCAGCAAAAGAGTGTCCTGATCTTTACCAGCTATACGATCAGCATGAATATTCTTTTGTAAATCCCACACTTCCTTATAAGAACACAAACCTAAATCTTGTACCTGCAGGTTCATTGATGCACGCTCAATCCTTTTGCATCCAGGGCTGCTTCCATAATCGCTTCCGACAAAGTAGGATGTGCATGGACAGTTCCAGCAAGCTCATCCCAGGTGGCTTCAAGTACTTTCGCAATACCTAATTCTGCAATCATTTCAGTTGCTTCCGATCCAACTATATGTGCTCCTAACAGTTCTCCCAATTCCCTGTCAAACACTAACTTCACAAAACCCGTAGTATCCCCGGTTGCTACCGCTTTTCCGCTTGCACGAAAATCAAACCGGCCAATTTTGACCTGAAACCCTTTTTCTCTGGCAGAAGCCTCTGTCAAACCAAGAGATGCCACCTGTGGTTGACAATAAGTGCAACTTGGGATATTTGAATAATCTATTGGTTTTATTTCATTCCCTGCAGCATGTTCTACCGCTACGTGCCCTTGCGCCGAAGCAACATGCGCCAACCAGGGTGAACCTGTAACATCGCCTATAGCATAAATTGAAGGAATTGAAGATTGGTTATATTCATTTATACTGATAAACCCATTTTCAGTCGAAATACCAATTTCTTCAAGACCAATACCTGCAATGTTCCCAGCAATGCCAACTGCTACCAAAGCGATATCACCTTCCAGGGTTTCAACCTTTCCCTGCCGTTCCATCTTTACCTGAGGCTTATCATTTTTCAACTCTATTTGTTGAACGGTGGTGTTGGGATAAATTTTGATACCCAGTTTTTTAAAATTACGGGCCAGTTCCTTAGAAATTTCCTCATCTTCTATAGGCAAAACGTTTGGAAGCATTTCAATTAAATGAACCTCTGTGCCATAGGCATTATAAAAATAAGCAAATTCCACTCCAATAGCACCTGACCCAATGATAACCAATTTTTCCGGAATACTTTTTAAAACCATTGCCTCCTTATAGGAAATGATACACTTCCCATCTAATTTCATTCCAGGGAGAATTCGCGGGCTTCCGCCTGTTGCTAAAATTATTTTCTCAGCATGAATAGTTTCTTTTTCCTTATCGTTTTTTATCTCAATTGTGGTTTTGGAAGAAAGACGCCCCTCTCCAATAACATGGTTGATGCTATTTTTCTTCATGAGAAAAGCAATCCCTTTTGAAAGTCTGTCAGCTACATCACGGCTGCGGGCGATTGATTGGGAAAAATCCAATGAATAATCCGAAATATTTATACCATACTTTTCTGCATTCTTTATATAATGAACCACTTCAGCATTTTTCAACAATGCTTTTGTAGGTATACACCCCCAGTTCAAACAAATACCCCCTAATTTATCCTTTTCAATAATGGCTGTTTTCATCCCAAGCTGAGCAGCTCGGATTGCTGCCACATATCCTCCGGGACCGCCACCCAAAATTGCTAAATCATACTTTACCATCATTAAAATTATTTCATCCTTATAATGCTCAAAAATTCGGACCGTGTTTCGACAGACTTGCGGAATTGACCCAACATTGCCGATGTAGTAGCAAAACTATTTTGTTTCTCAACACCCCTCATTTGCATACACAAGTGACGACCTTCCATAACAATACCTACTCCAACAGGATCTAAAATTTCTTCTATAGTTTCAGCAATCTGGTTTGTTAATCTTTCCTGGACTTGAAGCCGTTGAGAAAACATATCAACGATCCGTGGTATTTTTGACAACCCAATAATTTTTTTATTTGGTATATATCCTACATTACAGCGACCAAAAAATGGTATCAGATGATGCTCACATACACTGAAAAATTCAATATCACGCACCACGATCATTTCACTGCAATCTTCCTCAAAAATGGCTCCATTGATAATGTCATGAACATTTGCACGATATCCTTTTGAGAAAAACTCCCAGGATTTTGCAACACGGGACGGGGTTCTTAACAGGCCTTCTCGATCTGGGTTTTCACCAATTTCTTTTAGCAAATTTCTAGTTATTTTTTCTAGTATATCATGATTTGTCATTTAATTATCCTTCACCATAGTGTGCAATGTCAATTTTGCCTTTTAATGCATAGATCACCCCGTATATAATGGGAGTATCCATTAAGGCCACCAGAACCTTAAACAAAAATCCGTTTTCCAGTAGCGGCCAGAATCTATTCCACTCGATTACACCCGCTGAACACATTAATATCAAGACGGCTGCAGTATCGATAAACTGGCTTACAATTGTTGAGCCATTGTTCCTGAGCCACAAATGTTTTCCTTTGGTCAGTTTTTTCCAGAAATGAAAAATCCTTACATCAATAAATTGAGCTGAGAGATAAGCAACCATGGACGCAAAAACAGCCATACCCTGAAGTCCAAAAACTTTTTGAAAAAGATCGTCATCAACTGGGGACCAAACTGTGCTTGGGGCTGCATTTGCAATAAGAACTATTATCATAACAAAGACACTGGCAATTAATCCTGAAATCACAACCTGGTCTGCTTTTTTCTTACCATAAAGTTCAGAAATTAGATCGGTCGCTAAAAATGTTATGGGATATGGTAGGATTCCAACGGATATTTCAAAGGTATAAATACCAAATGGTGTCCAGGAAAAAAACTTCTGGAAAATCAGATTACAACTGACCAGGGAAGCAATAAAGATACCAGCCAAGATCAAATAAAATCTGGATTTAAAATTCATTTAGGAAAACTTGGGCCATAGTAATCAGTTTTAATAGTGGGAGTCTCCTGCAATCGAATGCGATGCAGTGCCGCCCCAGTCAAACTGGAAGCAATTTTATCCCAGATAAAGACAACCAAATTTTCAGATGATGGTTGTTTATCTTTGAACCACAATATGTCCTTTTCGATTTGAGAATGATCTAATTTAGCGATTATGTTTGTATTCACAATGTCCTTTAGATGAGTTAGGTCCACAATAAATCCTGTGTCAGGATTTATTTCCCCTTTTACTGTTACCTCGAGCGTGTAGTTATGTCCATGTACCTGAGCATCCGCACCAAAAGTATCAACGTTTTTTTTATCCGACCAGTCCTCATGCCCATACTGATGCGCAGCACAGAAATGGAATGTTTTTGTTAAAAATTGCATAAAGAGATGAATGATTTAAATATTTCGATTATACAAAGTAACACAGTTAATGGAAATGGGACAAATATGTAAGTTAACTAGTTACTGACGGACAATAGTTCGAAATCGAACACATACTGCATTGAGGTCTGCGGGCAATACAAACAGCCCTACCATGATCAATGATCATATGAGTGAGCTTGATCCAATCATTTTTATCGAAAATCTCCATTATCTCTATCTCAATTTTCTTTGCATCTTTTGAATGTGTGAATTCAAGCAGATTCATAATTCGTACCATGTGGGTATCAATCACCATTGATGGTATGCCATATATCTCACCCAATACACAATTAGCCGTTTTGCGGCCAACACCAGGAAGTTTTACTAAATCCTCCATATTATCCGGAACAATGCCCTTATACTTTTCCACTATCTCCAAACTTGATCCCTGAATATTTTTGGCTTTTTGATTATGATACCCACAGGAATAAATATCTTTTGCCAATTCATTCACATCAATATAAGCAAATGCCTGAGGGGATTGATATTTTTGAAATAATATTTTTATTACTTGATTAACACGATGATCTGTGCATTGTGCAGACAATATCGTTGCTACCAATAGTTCGTGCGGACTTAAATAATCGAGAGAACATCTTGTGTTCGGATAGGATTTTTTTAACTGCTTTACTATCTCAGCAGCGCGCTGAATCTTTCGTGCTTTGCTCTCCCTCATTTACTTTTGATAAACGTAGATAGATTCTTTACCAGCGATGATTTTGGGAAAATCACACTGCAGCCTGCTGTTTTGAATTTTTCATGGTATCTTTTTTGCACTTGTTTCATATAGCCTACAATCTGAATATCATTTCTATCTGAAGCCATTTGATGTATAAAAAATTCATTCCCGGTTTCTTCATTGTCAAGATCCACTATAACCAGTTGAGTTAAATCAGACACATCTGAACTCTTTTCGCAAAACTCAAAGGGTGAATCCAGCTCAGTTAATTTGCTGGATACTTGTGTGCCCAATTCAAAATCTTTGATAAATAAACTTACATTCATCTTCAAACTAATTCTGGAATTATATTCCAATGAAGCTTGCTGCAGCTATCAATCCTGTTATAATGTTTTCTAAGCACATTCAATTGTATTACTCACTGATTGTTATGGATTCTTTTAATTGATAATGTTTTCCATTGAATTGTACTGTTCCCGCCTGATATAAAGGGTCATGTTCAAAAAATATTATCCAATCTTCCTCTATAATTTTTGGTAAAATATCTTTTTTCTCCTGAACTGTCACTGAAGGATGAATATCATAAGCCATGACCCAAGGCAGAGGAATATGGGCAGCCATGGGAATCAGGTCAGCCATATAAATAATTGTATTTGAGGTGTCTTGAATAATAGGATGTATCATCCCTGTTGTATGACCATAAGTAAGATGAACATCAATCCCGGGTAAGAATGCTTCCTTTCCATCAACAAGTTTTACCATATTATTTTCTGCCAGGACAGACCAATCATCTGCCATAAAACTTCCCCTGTCTTTTTCCGATGGAGAATTAGCCAACTCCCAATTTTCCTTTTGAATCCAATAGGTAGCCTTGGGAAAGGTGGGAACAATCTTATCTCCATCTATGCGGGTGTTGCCACCGACATGATCAAAATGAAGATGTGTACAGATTACATCCGTGATTTCCTCAGGTGAATAGCCATGATGTTTTAATGATGAATTCAAACTAACGGTTTTTGTATCTATATCATAAATGTCACTGAGCTTTTTTTGCCACTTTTCTCCATTCCCTGTATCAACAATGATTTTTCTGTCTGTGCTTACCAGCAGGAGTGATCGTGTAACCATTTTTATCCGGTTATGGTCATCTGCCGGGGCTTCTTTTTCCCACAATGGCTTTGGGATTATCCCGAACATTGCACCTCCGTCTAAACCGAATTTACTTGTCACAATGCTGTAAAGAGAATAGTTTCCAATTTTCATCTCAATAACACTTGTTTTCAGGCCTTAAACAGCTTAACATTTTTCTTAAAATATTTAGGGGGTTTACTGACGGAATTTTCGCTGAAAAACTTCACCTTATTTCTTCCGCTGGATTTGCCCAGGATTGTTACTTTTTTGAGGTAGATTTTTGATTCAAAATAAAAAATAGCTGGAAGGAAATTCCTGTTAATCTGGAAAATTCAGAAGGCATTCCTGAAGCAGGGTCCTTATGGGGAGTATCGCCATACCGATCCTTATTTTTTTCACTGTTTGCATCCCAACTCATATCAAAAAGTGAGGTAATAGGCATCGAACTGAAGTCATGATAATATCCGATTTCATACCCAAATTTTTTACCCATCCAACCACCGAGAAGAAAACCAATCCGTACACTCGTTTTCCCCATTATTCCTGTAGGAATATACATCCCCCGAAGACCCCACCAACTTGTCGTGCCGGGGCGATTTTTTCTTAGAGATTTCTTTTTGGAAAATTTATAATAAGTTAAATCAATATTATGGTTCGGATTGAAACTCCAGGCGATATTTAAGACATCCCATTTGTTTTCTTTTGAATACAATAATCTACTATAATCAATTCCAGTCCCATACACAGGCAATCCAATACGAAACCCAATGTTGCTGATATTGGAAGTGGCATACCGAAACCAGGCATATGGAAGAATATTTTCTGCTGATAAAGTATATCCGTATGATGACATCCCTTTCTCCATACGGGTCGTACTCACTGTTGGGTGGGTTGCACATCCTACGATCAGAAAAAGGAGTATAATGGAAAAACTCTGTTTTATGTGTCTATTTATAATCAATCGTTTCACTATCACTGATAAATTTTCACTATCATTTCAAATAAATCATTTTTTGACTAAATACAGTCGGTAAATATCCATCCACTTGAGTGATTCTTTCTATTCAACCATATCAGAAAAATAGATAGTACCATATTTTTTTTCAATTGTTTCATGTGAGAACGCAAATTTCAGCGGTATTTTACATAACGGACAAGCTTTTTAATCGAATATCGCCAATTATTTCTGTAGACAAATTTTCCGATTAACGGAACCATTTTTTCCATTCAAATTGATAAAATAAACTCCTGAGGATACACCGTCCGCATTCCATTGAATAGGGTATACTCCCTTTTCTATGTTATTTGACCAAAGTCTTTCAACTTCTTTTCCATAGATATCAAAGATTGTAAGAGTAATATTGCTTTGTTGGAAAATACTCACATTAAAATGTATCATTGGATTGAACGGATTAGGAAATGGACGAGAGATTGAATAATCCACTGGAACTATAACTGAGTTAACTATTTCCATAAATTGGTAGTTAATCGTTCCCATAACATCAATTATTCCCCATCCGTATTGATTATCCGGATTTTCAGGGTCACTGGCAGTCATCATGAGGGCTTCACGAACCTGCTGTGGTGTCCAGTCCGGATGGGCCTGTAAAACGCAGGCTGCTGCTCCGGCAACCAGTGGTGTTGCTAAAGATGTCCCATTTTCATATCTATATGCTGAAGTACTGTTTACACCGGCGCAATATGTAGAAACACCCAGAGCACATACTTCCGGTTTTATCCTCCCGTCAGCAGTTGGACCTTGAGAACTAAATGATGCTATATTCCCATCAGAATCAACAGCTCCGCAAGCAATAACATTTTCAGCATCAGCAGGCACAACAATTCCACCTGTACCCGAATTCCCCACTGCTGTAACTACGACCATGCCATTCTCAATAGCCGTGTTCACTGCAATTGTTGTGACTGCTGTCATTCCATCTAAATCTTCAAACTCATACCAGTCAATGTATCCCAGTGAGGATGAGGCAATATCTGCTCCCAAACTTTCCCCCCATTCCAATCCGGCTACATACTGATCTTCTTCAATGGGCAATTCCTGGCTCACATCCTCCGTTTTTGCAA
>CAJWIT010000044.1 GCA_913041945.1 uncultured Fidelibacterota bacterium | reverse complement strand
GATAGAAGTTTCACCGCATCTGAGAAAAGTTATTTCCAAAAGTTTGGAAATTTCTGAAGCGACGAAGGGTGCTTTTGATATTACTGTATTTGACCTCATGAGTCTATGGGGTTTTGGCCCTAATCCGAGAGCGGGTTTACCCACTGATGTCCAAATTGAAGAAGTAAAAAATAGAATGGGATATCAAAATATCATCGTAGAGCCAGAAGGCGTGAGGAAATTAAATCCTGATATAAAACTGGATGTGAATGCGATTGCGAAAGGGTACGGTGTGGACCAGATTTTTGAATGGATTCTTGAAAATGGCTTTGAAAACGTTTTTGTAGAGATTGGCGGAGAAGTCCGCTGTGCAGGAATAAATCAGAATGGTCAGTTCTGGCGGGTTGGAATTATTGACCCTAAAATCTCTACATCTCCCGGAGAAGAATTATCTGCAATTGTACATCTTGATGGAAAAGCAATGGCAACATCGGGCAATTATCGAAATTTTATTGAAAAAAATGGGCAGATTTTGGGTCACACGATTGATCCAAGAACTGGTTACCCTGTTGAAACGGATGTATTGTCCGTTTCAGTAATTACACATTCCTGCATGGAAGCGGATGGTTGGGCTACCGCTCTCATGGTTTTGAATTTTGAAGAAGGGAATAAATTGATCTCTGATAGAAGAGATTTAAATGTGCTCTGGATTGTTGAAACTAAGGACGGTCAAAGAAGAATTGAAAAAACTCCGAAATTCGTCATAGAAAATCCAAAATATTAAAATCAATTTATTCGAATAAATTGAAGGGAGAATAAATCCATCTAAAATTTATTGATTTTTAATAATTATTATATACCCATCGCTATTAATTGTAATAACTTTGCCTGCTGATTTGGATTAAAAATCAGCAATTGCACTTTGCATGGATCAACAGCCAGTTGAAATGAAGTAGCAAGTAATAACCTTTTATTATTGGAGATATTTAGTACAGTGAAGTTAATTAATCGTGTAAAAAACAGGCTGAAGCGGTCTCCGCGACCAGTTCGCCTAAAGAGAAATCCTTTGGAATTAGGTCGATTGTCTGCTTGGCATAGATCAGATATATTTGAAGAGAAATATAAAAACTAATTCCAGAAAATAACTCAATTCAACATAGAGCCTATCTTCAATTGATGGGCTCTATATTTTTACAGTATGAATTGCCTAATAATATTCCAGGTGCTGTTGACGATTCATTTGAAATCGTGATATGAAAAATGGAAATGAGATTCCACTCATGCTAGGAATGATACAGTCTCAAAAATGGAGAATCTGTGTTTCCTTTTTTTTGTGTAGTTTCATCCTGCCTCAGCAGCCGGATCTCTTTAACCATACACCTACAGAATTTTCAGCAGTTATTTTAGGGCAGGCGACTATTGATAATGTGCCAGCCGAAGAGGGGGACTGGGTTGGTGTTTTTGATGATTCAGGAAACTGTGCCGGTGCTGCGGAGGTTGAATTGATTGATAACAGATCTGTATTTATCCTGACCGCCTATGGAGATGATCCTGCCACCGGTGAAACAGATGAAGGGCTGACAGGCTCGGAACCATTCACTCTTCAAATTTATGATTCCTCTGCTTCAGTATTTCTTATTCATGAGGGAAGCTATTGGGGGTGGCAGAATACTCAGGGACAATTTCTGGACTTGTTCACGCCTGATTCTATTCTAAATCTCGTGGATTCTCTTCGTTTAAACCAGCTTCAGGTAATCGGCAGCCACAACAGTTATCATATTGCTCCCTATGATACTTTATTGATGGTCATTGATGTTATAGCGCCGGACTTGGCATGGACCATTGATTATACCCACCTAACATTGGAAGAACAGCTCCTCTATTACGGGATAAGACAGATAGAACTGGATATTTACAGGGACCCTCAGGGTGGTCTTTTTGCCAATCGTCTCGGAAATTGGTTGACGGGACATTATGAAGATGTTCATCCGGACATTCCGGAGTTGTATGAGCCAGGGATAAAAATTCTCCATTTTCCAGATATAGATTTTGATACCCGGTATTTAACCTTTTCATATGCCCTTGAAGCATTGAAAAACTGGTCTGATTTCTATCCAAGACATGTGCCCGTTTTTGTACTGATTGAGTGCAAATCTGCAGGGCTGGAAGATTATTTTGATGATTATCCTCAAATGGAAGATTTTATAGAAAACATACAGAATATTGATTCTACCCTTTCATATGTAGAACCCATACCTTTTGATCTTGCAGGGCTGGAAGAGGCTGAGGCAGAGATTCGAAGTGTTTTTGGGGATTCTCTTCTGGGCATAATTACTCCGGACATGGTCCGGGGAAACTATGGAACTCTGGAAGAGGCAGTGCTGGATGGTGCCTGGCCTATCCTGGGTGATGCCAGGGGCAAAGTATTGTTTGGACTTGACAACGGTGGCAGTTTAATGAATGATTACATGGATGGTCATCCCTCCCTCAGTGGCCGCATTTTGTTTGTGGAAGCCAATCCCGGTACACCGGAAGCCGCATTTTTGGGAATGAATACACCCAGTGATGAAATCGCTGAACGTGTAAGTGAAGGATATTTGGTCCGTACCCGGTCGGATACGGACACGGAACAAGCGCGAACCGGTGATACATCCCGACGGGATATAGCACTTGCAAGCGGGGCTCATTTTATTTCCACGGATTATTATAGACCAGATCCACGTCATGAATCTGACACTACATGGACGGATTATTCCGTTCGCCTCCCTGGAGATTATTTCGCACGAGTGAACCCGGTGAGCGGGCCCCAGGATATTTCCTCTCTGGAATTTGATTTAGTGAATTTCAATATGATCTTTGATTTCGAAACTGAATATGTAGGTATTACACTCTACTATTCTGAAGATTGGAATCTCGTCGGTTTACCTGTGGAGGTAGAAGATCCATACTACCAAACAATATTTCCCACATCAGTAGAAAACACACTTTATTCATTTGATGTAACCTATAACCTTGACAGTACTCTTGTTCCTGGAGAAGGTTACTGGTTAAAGTTCGAAGAAGAGGGGAGCACTATAGTTACAGGTAATATCATCGATGAAACAACTCTGACTTTAGATGAAGGCTGGAACCTGGTTTCAGGACCTGGAAATATTGTGTCCATCTACTCTGTCACAGATCCTGATGGAATTATTATACCAGGGACGCTCTATGGTTTTGAATATAACTATGTTCCCAGTGAAGAATTTATTCCTGGCAAGAGTTACTGGCTTAAAACATTCCAGGCTGGAGAGGTTACATTAACTAGTGGTACGGTATCACAAGCATCCCATAAGAATTATAATCTTAAGGGTAAAGAGAACACCTTAACTATAAATGGGATAGAACTGTACTTTGGTATAGAATTGACTGACAGAGAAAGAATGAGTTACAGTTTACCTCCCAAACCACCTGTGGGAGCATTTGATGTACGCTTTACTGGTGATTGGAAATATTGCGGGGATTTAGGTGAAATTGAAGTAATGAACAGTTCTCAACATCTTACTCTTTCCTATGATATTATTATACCCTTAGAAACACAATACAAGTGGGTATTGACCTCAGAAGAAAGTGAGGAATATATTCTGGATGGTTCAGGAGAGATTGAAGTCAATTCCAGTGATAGATTCACTTTAACAAAGGAACTCATATCTGTACCAAAAACTTTTTCACTGTACCAGAACTACCCCAATCCTTTCAACCCATCTACAACTTTTCAATACGATCTTCCAATACGTAGCCATGTCACCCTGGTCATCTATGATATCCTTGGCGAAGAAGTTACACAGCTGGTGAATACCACCCAGGATGCAGGCTCCAAAACGATCAGCTGGAACAGCACAAACATGTATGGAAAGCCAGTGAGCGCTGGAGTATATCTTTATCAGATCAAAACAGGGAAGTTTAACCGCACAAGGAAGATGATATTACTAAAATAAACATGAGGAATAAGGCAACAATTGCACTTTTCATAGTTACATTCATCTGGGGCTGGACCTTCGTCTGGCTGAAGCAGGCTCTTGAAGCTTCAAAGATGTATTCAACTACTGATGGCACAACTGCGGTCTCCCTATTATTTGTATGTATCCGTTTTGGCTTGGCAGCATGTTTTCTTCCATTATTTATTAAGGAAGCCCGGATCAAGATTAAAGATTATGCTGTCTGGAAAGATGGGTTTATCTTAGCCCTGTTTATGCTTGGAGGTTTTGTTTTTCAGATGATTGGACTTGATGGGATTACACCAGCAGTATCTGCATTTTTAACAAGCCTGTATGTTATTTTTACGGCGTTAATTATGGTGTGTTGGAAAAAGAAATTTCCATCCATTCTCATTATATCGGGAGTTTTATTAGCTACATTCGGAGCGGGATATATTCAGGGTCCTCCGGAATTACATTTCGATTTTGCAGAATGGTTAACCGTTTTGTGTGCTTTGATGTTTGCCGGACATATTATCGCCACAGATGTGGTTACGAAACGTAGTTCACCTATCGCTGTTACCTTCACTTCTATTTTATTATCGGCTCTAATCTGTTTTTTTGTTTCTATTGTATATATGTCCTTGAATCCGGGGGAGCTCCAAATTATTGGACTTTTGAAGGACAGTAAATTTCTCATCCCATTGATACTGTCAGCCGTTTTCGGGACCTTCATTGCTCTGACTCTAGTGAATTATTTTCAAAAACTATTGGACCCTGTTAGAGCGTCGGTACTCTATGCTCTGGAACCTGTATGGGCAACCATCCTTGCCATAGGATTTGGGATGGAAAAATTTACTCTATGGCTTATATTAGGCGGATCTGCCTTGGTTGTTGGGAATATTATTGCTGAAATAGGCACTTACAAAGTTGTAAAATAGATCTGTTGGGTACATATTGTCTTGATGTGATCCAGATCACATTTCCCAAAGCCGGTTTGACATTGTCATTATAATAGTGTATTATGAGTTAATTATTTACTGGAAAAAAGAAGAAAATGGATATGATATTCAATACAACAAGTTCTTATAAATCATTGATAAATCTTGTCAGGGGAAGATGTTCAGGCTACTCTGTTTTTCTTTTTTCTTTTCTTTTTTTCATCTCCCAACCAAATCTTTTTAGCCAGGATTTTAGCCTTGATTTGGTAGGCAGGATTTGGTTTCCTTCCCAGGAATGGAATTCCGGAGACACAACCGGAGGTTCGGATGTCTGGGGTTACACAGCACCTGACGGCGAGGAGTACGCCATTATGGGCGTTCTTGAGGGAGTAGCTGTTGTAAGAGCTTCTGACCTGGAAGTTATTGGCATCATCCCCGGTCCGCAAAGTAACGACTACTACTACCATCGCGATATCAAAACCTATGAACATTACGCTTATGTAGTGAACGAAATGGTTGGCGTCAATTATGGGTTAATGATTATTGATCTTCAGTATCTTCCAGACAGTTTACGGTTTGTCGGTTCGTATGTTTATCCCCAGAATGTACGGTCTCACAATTTATCAATTGATACAGCAACGGGGTATGCGTATATCCCAAAACAGAATTATTCCGGTTTTCGTATTGTGAGTCTTGCTGATCCTGAAAATCCGGAGGATATAAATGAAGTCAGTACGCCCGATATTCATGATGTGTATGCTATGAATAACATCGTGTATGTTTCCGAAGGATCCAACTCATCTTATTCAATATGGGATGTGTCGGACAAAATGAATCCTGTGATGATGGAAAGAATAGATGTTCCCAATGGGGGATATGCTCATAATGCCTGGCCCACTGATGACGGCAAGTATCTGATGACCACGGAGGAGACAGTGAATAAAACCGTGAAAATGTGGGATATCCAGGATATGAACAATATAAATCTTGTGGGAAATTATCTGGGAGAAAACGATCTGGCCCATAATACCCACATTATGGGAGATTTTGCTTATATCTCTCATTATACAGTTGGAGTAAAAATTGTAGATATCAGTGATCCGGGAAACCCTGTGGAAGTGGCAGCCTATGATACCTACGGACTGCATGATGATGGAAGTTTTTACGGTTGCTGGGGTGCCTATCCATTTACTACAAACGGATATGTATATGCCAGTGATTTGGAAGGCTATCTCACTGTATTATACTTTAACCAACCTGAAACGGGGATAGAACTAACCGTTAATCACCAATTTGACTGGGATTTGGTAGGCTTACCGGTGGATGTGGAGGATTCTTATTACATGAATGTCTTTCCAGATGCTATAGAAGGAACACTCTTCTCCTTTTTAGGGGGATACAATCTGGAAAATGAATTAGATCGGGGTAATGGCTACTGGCTGCGTTTTCCTGATTCAGGCACCACTACTTTTTATGGTCAGACACTAAATGAATTAACCATAGAATTAATGGAAAACTGGAATTTGATTTCCGGGATCTCAAGTTCAGTTTCTGCAGCCAGCATTCAAGATCCGGATGGATTAATTATCCCAGGGACACTTTATGAGTTTACCGATGGCTACGTTCAGGCAGAGACATTGGCACCGGGCAAAGGCTACTGGATCCGTGCTTCCGGCCCAGGAGAAATAATCATTTCAGAATGATAGTAGAGCAATGATGCATCTGTTGAACTAGGTAAATTTCAAAATGTAGAAAACCCCGCTTGCAGCAGGGTTTTTTGTTGTTGTTTTGGGTAAACATGTGAGTTATAAATCTTTGGATTCTATTTTCCCCAGAATAAGAGTTTTTAGAGGTTCAATCATTTCAGTGTGGGGTGTATAAAACAGGTTTGTGTTCCCTCGGTCCGTATCTTCCCAGAAAACGGGAGTGTTGTTCTCAAGGCGTTTGAATGTATTTTCAACTACCTGTATAAAAATATCTTTCCCTAAATAAGGGAGGTCTTCCAAAATATCTTCTATGATTTGGGAAACAAACTGCTCTTCTCCAGCCTTGAAATAGTAGAGAGCCAGGGACATTTGAATATCTCTCACACCATCATTGGTTAATTGGCTGTCATCCATTTCATCCCTGTCCATGTCCGGGGGTGTATCCAACTCAAGGATTTGGTCCAATAGTTCACCTTGAATTTCAATATCCCAGGACTTTTTGTGAATATTAATGAGGATATTTTTCAGTTCAGCAGTAAGAACGGCAATAATAAAATACAGGGAATAGTTTTGTTTTGCGTGATTGAAAATCTCATTCCCATACATTCTAAAGTAGTGAAAACACTCTTTTACCAAGTCAATCTGGTGATGGCTGGCTAAGGAATTAACAAAGTTGGCATAATGGAATGCCAAGTTATAAAGATTCCGTGCTTCGTTAAAGCGTGTGGCCTGTTTGATGGCAAATCTCATCATGGTATTAAATTGGAAGATCAAAGCTTTTAACAGGGGATTATCATTACACTCTGCAGCTGTTTCCCCTACGGCTGTGAGTTCCGCTGCACATAATGATGCTAAGTCAAATTCATTGCGATCCAGAAAAATGACATAGGCATTTCCCAATAATCTGAAACTTTTTACTTCAAAAAATATACGGTGTTGTTCTAATTCACTTAGCTGTTTTTCCTCCACCATGGTCCGGAAAGAGATGTCGGAACGTACCGCTTGAGTTATCCTGAAAAAATTTGGGTTTATGTGAGGTTTTTCTTTGACGTAAACCTGAATAGAATGGCTCATTTTTCTAATAACTTCTGCCCTGGGTTCTTTAAAACCAGCATAATCAAGGAGGTTATCTAATTGATTCAGGCATTCCATCAGGTATCTTTGAAATTCTTCTGTTATTTCATCAATCTCAAGGAAATCTCTCATTTTTCCGGAACCCAAGCGCTGAATATATTTAAGATTATTTTTGTGAATAATGTCAATGACATGGTTGGCTTTGGTGTACCGAAGGATATAAAAAATATACGGCATTGAAAATAAAATGCAGACCGGCAGAAGCAAGTAAATATTTAGTACTGGACTCCCAGGGCGGATCAGATCCTGGGTAAAAATCATAATAACAACTGCATGAATTGAAGACAGGACGAGGAACCAAATGTAAAACAGGCTTCTCCAGTCATGCATATACAGATCAATAAGTTTCGGTGTATTTTGCGAAGCGATAGAAATAACAATAATCAAGGTTCCTAAAACCAATCCCAATAAAGATAACCAGACTTCTGGGGCAAATTCCATGTTCACTGCGGAAAAGGCAACACCATTTGTTTGTAAAATTCTGTTAATGAGCCCAAGTAAATTTATAGAGCATAAATTAAAGAGAAAATCCAGGAGAACAATTGAGAAGAAAACGATGATAAAACTGGTTAATGACCGGTAATGATCCAGTAAAACACTGGCGCGATAAAAGTAATATTTTAAACGGCGGTTCATCTCGTATTGATTTTCTTCTATTCTGGTATTAGGGCGTTTAAATGGATATTACTCAAAATTATAAAATCATTACAACGGATTGTTTTTTTTGACTCCCTGGATATTAGGAGAAAAAGTGCCCAATATGTGTGATCAATTTTATGATAGCCTTCTTTGGTAGATTTTATTTTCTCTGTAAATTTATCCTGTACGGTTTGATATAGAAGAATGGCACATAATCCACTCATTGCAATTGTTGGTCGCCCTAATGTAGGGAAATCTACGTTTTTCAACCGGATGTTAAAAAGCCGGAAAGCCATTGTGGACTCCCAGGAGGGGATTACCCGGGACCGGGTATACGGAACCATTGATTGGGCGGGATATCCGCTGGAGTTTGTTGATACTGGAGGGTATATCCCCGATGATATGGACGTTCTGAATGCTGCGGTTCGGAAACAGGCTCAAGCAGCCATCGAAGAAGCCGAAATGATCCTATTTATGGTTGATGGAAGAGTACCTCCTACATCCAGCGATTCATTACTAGCTCAATTTGTTCGGGAATCGGGCAAACCACATCTTTTGGCAGTAAATAAATGTGATTCAAGGAATCAGGATGACCAATGTTATCTATACTATGAATTGGGATTTGAAACCGTTTTGCCCATTTCTGCTTTGCATGGACGTTTGACTGGAGATCTTTTGGATGTAGTAATCGAGACACTTAAACTGGGCCAGAAAGTATTTTCCGATGAAGATCAGAAAGTATTGCGATTAGCCATTGTAGGGATGCCCAATGTTGGAAAATCGTCTTTGACAAATGCTCTATTAAAAAAAGAGCAAACGATTGTAACCCCAATAGCAGGAACGACGCGGGATTCTATTGATACCCCACTCCGCTGGTATGGAAAAGATATTACACTGGTGGATACGGCGGGATTAAGGAAAAAATCAAAGGTTGCAGATAATATTGAATATTACAGTAATGTTCGGACACACCAGGCAATTAGCCGGGCTGATGTTGTTTTAGTTATGCTGGATGCAGATAAGGGTGTGATGAAACAGGACAAAACTATTGCACAATATGTGATTCAGAAGGGTAAAGGGCTGGTCATTGTTGTAAATAAGTGGGATTTAGTGACAAAGAATTCCAGTACATTAAAGGAGTTTCAGAGGAAAATCACACACCAGTTTAAGGCGCTTGATTATTATCCCTCTCTTTTTATTTCTGCTCTTACGAAACAACGGGTATCAAAAGTGCTGGATTTTGTATGGAACGTGTATCAGGCCCGGCAGCAAAAAATCAGCACAAAGGATTTGAATGCCTGGCTGGAAAAGGTACAGAGGATTAAGGCGACTCCGGCACCAAAAGGAAAGGAGCTAAAGATTAAGTTTATGACACAGGTGAATGTATCTCCTCCCATTTTTGCGTGTTTCTGTAATTACCCAAAACTGGTTCCTGCTTCCTATCAAAGATTTTTCGAAAATCAATTCAGGGAAAGCTTCAATTTTGAAGGTGTTCCCTTAATATTTTCTTTCAGAAAAAAGTGAAGGTCACTCCAGGTGAACAATTTGAGGGCTCTTTTAAAGAAAAATGGTCAGAGTTCATTGCTGTTTGTCACTTGGTCAAGGTGACTGATTGAAGAAAGGAATTGAGTGAGGATTAAATGAAATCATTTTGGAAAATAGTGTATATGAGTGTTTTTGTT
Source organism: uncultured Fidelibacterota bacterium (assembly GCA_913041945.1). GTDB lineage: Bacteria > Fidelibacterota > Marinisomatia > Marinisomatales > UBA8229 > UBA8229. The sequence continues at coordinate 1,091 of CAJWIT010000044.1, read as the reverse complement.
GTTCATTTAGCCTGGAGTGATGATGCACGTCCCCTGAAGGTTGCGTTTTGGAACGTTGAGAATCTATTCGATTTGATAGATGATCCGAAAAAAAACGACAATGAATTTGCAGTAGGAGGGAAGAAAAACGTTACTCAAGAGATTTACGCTTTGAAATTAGTGCATTCTGCTGAAGTACTGGCAGATCTTGATGCGGATATTCTTGGAATTTGCGAAGTTGAAAACAGGTTTATGATGGAGGAATTGAACAAGGCTTTTACCGGGAGAAATTATAAAATAATCCATTATGATTCACCAGACAGGCGTGGAATTGACTGCGCACTGTTTTACGATGAATCAAAATTTACAGTACTGGAATCCAAGCAGATAAAAAACATCTTATCTTCAGGAAAACCAACACGGGATATAGTATATGTCAAGGGTCAGTTCGGTGGAGAAATACTTCATGTATTTGTGAATCACTGGCCTTCTAATTACGGCGGAAGGGAGCAGGCAATCCCAAAACGGGCAGAAACAGCCAGGTTTGTGAGAGAAAAAGTAGAAAAAATCCTCAATGAAGATCCAAAAGCGGAAATCCTTCTCATGGGTGATTTCAATGAGGGGCCAAGCGAACAAAACATTCAATACCTGGCGAAAGATATACTCATTAATCTCATGGAACCTTTCACGGGGAAGAAGGGAGTGGGAACTTATGTGTACAGGGGACAGGACAGCTTGCTGGATCAATTTATTGCAAGCAGCGGATTACTGGATGACCAGGGCTTGAAAATTGAGGATAATGCTGTCTCAATCCTTGATCTGCCAAAGTACAGACAGCAAAGGGGGAAATACAAACATTATCCGTTCAGGTTTTGGGCAGGGGAGAAGTTATTAGGAGGGTATTCAGACCATTTGGCTATTTCTGTAGAAATAAACCTGATTCAATGACAAAATAAAGATATTTGAGTCATTGCTTTTCCTTGTAGAAACTCCTAATATTGACTCCGTTTTTTGAAGATGAATATCAAGTGATCGCGGGGTGGAGCAGTCTGGTAGCTCGTTGGGCTCATAACCCAAAGGTCGCTGGTTCGAATCCAGCCCCCGCTACAAAG
>CAJWIT010000043.1 GCA_913041945.1 uncultured Fidelibacterota bacterium | reverse complement strand
GATTGCCCAAATTACGGGCAAAACAGACCCCATTTGCCGTGATTGTGCCTTTATCTAATCCCACCTTCGATCCACCGGACACAGTGACCTTATTCAGCTCAAACAGTTCGTCCTTCTTTTTCGTCATATAATCATTGAATTGATAACTGCCCAAAACTAATCCTTCAGCTAATGCCCGCCCAAATGGGGCGCTGGCCTTTCCGCCAAAATTTTCGCAGGCGACGTGGGCATATTTTTTAGAAATGGCTTTCTTGGCCAAAGTGCCTCCAATCTTGCGGATACATTCGGTTTCAAAATTATCGGCCTTTCCAAGGCCAATCACTATGACTGGACCGTTTTCAGCATAAAAGATTGTCGTTTCAGAATGTTTTCCTTTAATGTCACCGCGCTGGTGAGCTTTACTAATCTGTTCACTTAATAATGCATCAATGCTCTTTCCATTCTTTGTCATGGAACCATCTTCGTATATGCCGACAGCCAATGCATCTGCAGTGATACTTGCCAATGCATTTTGCGAATGATTTAATGTTGATAAATGTGCCATCACAATCCCTTTTAATTACAATTTAATTCAAAATATTACTGTGCATTTTGCTGGTTCCTCAACTGAATATTCAATTAAAATATCAATATATAATGACTACTTTAATTTCTTTTAATTCAAACCAATCCCAGAAATTGGTTCGATCCAGTTTTACTATCCCATCCTGGAAACTAAATCTGACCCTTTTACGATACAATGATTCGGTAAACCATTCAGAGTTTTCTCGTTTATAATAAATTGCAATGTATGGAGGACTGTCTTCTTTCAGGTCAGGAATATTCAGGGTGCAAATCGCCTCATTGAATTCACCCTCTTCGGTGATGAATTCCACCTTCGTGAAATGGTATACTCTTTTAGTGAGTTGTTTATATTCTTTAAATCGGTCAGAATTTTGTCCATTAATACAGGACGAGGAGGCTAAAACCCCGATAAATAGCCAAAAAATATATCCAGGTTGGAATTCAGCAATTTTTATCACTTCTTTTTACGTTTAAAAAACCCTCTTTTCTCTTTTTTTTGGTCCCCTGTTTTATCCTGATCATCTTTTTTTGGTGAATCCATGTTTTCCAAGCGACGTTCATAGTCACTCATTTCCTTTTCCTCATGGATATCAACAACTTCATCGACAATTTCATCGACAATCTCTTGATCATCAGAACTCAACATTTGTTTCAAAGTATTTTGTCGTTTTTCACTTTGCTCTTTTAATTGGACGACTAAATCAGAAACATCTTCGTGAAATTCCGCTACAGTCTTTTCCATTCTCCGAATTAATTCTTCTTGCAGGGGAGCTCCATATCCTTCTCCAATTTGCTCAATAATAGTCTCAAAGTTTTCTAAAAGATATGATTTTTGAAGTTCTTCAGGTTGAACTTCCTTGGGTTCATTATTGTTATCCATAACTACTCCTGTTTTTTTAGTTTCAGTAAATCCATTTCACTTGGGGTTAATGCAAAAGACTTCATTGGTGATAAAAGGATATTAACAGTATCATAAGTTTCGCTGGCAGAGAACAACCCAATTGTAGTTCCAAAAAAACGATAATACCATTGAACGTCTTGCCTTGGATTTGTTTGTATGTTCCAAAATTCGCTAATCAATAATCCTGCCAGTGCAGTGACACCAAAAATACGCAATTTCCATGGTAATCGTTCTATGATTGATGGTCGGTAAGAAATTTGTTCTAACTCCCAAATTGGAACAGAAATAATTGAAATGGGAGTTTGGATTTCAATGTATTTCCCATCATATGACCTCATAGTACCCCCAATTTTTTTATTGTCCCTATGTTTCATTACGACAAGCTGGTTTAAGGGTATGGATTTAATCACTTTATCGGTATTAAGATAAGTTAATTCTCCACTAATATATTTCCTGTCCGATTCGGTAATCGTCTTTTGTCTATTGACATAATTCTGTAGCGCTGCAAACTCCCTGAGAGTGTAGGATTTTTGTGACAATCGCTCGTGACTGTATTCAATAAAAACAATTCTCACTATATATCTGTTTTTGTCTACTTCATAAAATTGACCACTGACAAACCCCTTTATTTCAGGAAAAATAGTGTAAAATATATTTTCTGCCGGATCAATTTCACTTCCCACTTTTTGGCTAAGTGGAATTATCTCCCCTTCCTGGGATATTCCAAGCGACCAGAAGAAAAGCAGCGTAAAGAAAAGATTATTTTTCATCAATCAGGGTAATGATTTCATCTAATTCAGGGAATCGGTCTAAAGATTTTTTTGAAAAAATCAACTTTCCGTTTTTTTCCACTTCATACACACCACCACCAGATGGTGTTAGGGAAAAATTAGTTATGCTATTTCCATATTTTTCAAGGAGTTTGGTAGCCATACTGGCTGCTCTAGGTAAATAATTTCATGCATTACAGTATTCAATGGATATGTTCATTTGTTCCTCCTTTTTTATCTAAAAACTAAATGCTGTTTCAATGGATGTTTGCTTTATTGGTTCAAGTCCAATCCCTTTATCCCGGTAAAACTGACGATAATCCCAAATTAAACTTACACCTTTACTCACTTCCCACCCAATCCTATAACCGAATACTGTATTTTCTGATTCAATTTTGAAAGGATCTTTATCATTGTTATGCTGATAGTATGCTGATGCTTCGCTGAATTTTGGTATATTTTCAGTATTCAGTGCCAAGACTGCATTGAAGCTGTTAAATTCAGTAGTATCGGCTTTCATGCTGGTATAGGATGCATCAAAAGTGGCGAAATTAAATAGATTAAATCCTGCTGATCCAAAAAGACCATTAGTGGATTCATTTGAATTAGGACTGTTAAAACTTGACATGTCCTTTGTAAATACTGTGGTTGTATCACCACTAAAATCTGGAACTACACGAGTGAGATCATAAGCCTGGTCAAAGAACTGTGGTAGAAAGTAATCTTCTTTAATACGGAATTCCAGGGTCAAATTCAGAAACTTGAAGAGATTTGCTCTAACTCCAGGAATTGTTATCCCTGTCCCTTTTCGATTTGGTCGGGTGAATTGTTCATCATTTACGGCTGGAAAATCCAACATACTATATTCAGAATAAATTTCAACTGTCATAATTTTTGTCTTCATTATCGGGTAACCGATGTCAAAAGAAAATCCTGTTGCAGCAGCCTGCTTTCCTTCAATATTAAATGGAGGTTGTTTTAATGAAAGATCACTTTCATCATCATCTAAAATATTATTACCATCAGCATCTATATCCCACATACTACTGTCAATATCAGGATGTGGGTCAGGAATTCCATCCCCATCAGTATCGTTCCACAAAGTACTATTCTCAGGGAAATCATCAAAAATATCTGGATAGGTATCATCATCTTTATCAGTTAATCCGGCAAATTGATTCATATCTGTCACTACGTTAAAGCCCAGTTTCAATGGAAAGGTTTTTGATAGTGTATAACTGCCTCTTATACCGATGAGTGATCCGCCCCTGGAAAAGTCTTTCAAATTTGCAACAAATATATTCCCTGTAAATCCTGACAGATTAAAGCCACTGTTTATACCCACACGACGAACCGATGGAAACTCCATCATATTTGAATATCCATTTACCAGACCGCCATATCCAAGAGTTACATTTTCCAGGCTTCCCCATTTAACCCAGAAGGGATCAGTCTCCTTTCCCCAGCGTATAAATAGAATTTTATCAAGAATGAGTGCAGGGTCCTGATCAATATCCCACGTGTCTTTCAGTATATTTCCTTCGTTATCAATATATAAACCAAGATCCAACCCGATGCCAACTTTTCCAAAAGAGAATTCAGGACGCAAAGAAAATTGGTTGTACATTGTTCCATCAATAGTCGCTGAACCAATGCTAAGCCCCATACTAAATGATTTTTCAGATGGCGCTTTTTCTAATATTTCTTCTTCAGGCTCTGATGGTTCAACAGGAGAATCCTCAATTGGTTCCTCTTCTATCTCCTTTATTTCCTCTTCAGGTTCCGGTGCAGGTTCTTGTTCGATTTGTTTTTTCTCAACTTTTTTTGGTTCTTCCTTCACATCTTCTTTTATTTCTTCCTCCTGAGGAGGCTCTTCTACTTCAGGATCTGGATCTTCCGGGTATTCATTCGGGGTTGCAGGTGCCTGAATAATATTTCCTGCAATATCGGAAATAACTTTTGTTCCGGGTGTCAATGAAACAGTTTTACCCGTTACCAGATTCATAACATCTACTATTCCTTCCATTCCATAAAATTGATCAACACCAGATGGATTTACAACAACTGCAAATTTTGTACCTTTTACCGATGCAACGGACACAGGAGTTTCTACACGAAATACTTTTGATTTTTTTTGTATTTTTATATCATTTAAAATAGTCCCTAATTCAATATTTATAGTACGCGTATTTGGGGTATCAATAAATTGAAACCGGGTATTTTCCTTTATTTTAACAATAGAACGGTCATCTAAATAAATTGCCGCTGCAAATTCCTGGCTTCCCACCTCACACGCATCACCATTATTAATTTCGGTCCCAGGTTTAGCAACTTTGTCATACCCAGACCTGCCCAGTCTTTTTATCATAACCTCACCTTTTGTTTTTATCATGCGGGCAATCGTTTCAGGCTGTACCACCCCCAAGATAGAAAGAGATAAAAAGATAATCATTGTTCCCTTGTATTTAGAAAATATACTCATATCTTCGAAAAATATTTCATCTGATCATGATAATTTAGTGAAAAATTTATTCATTTATTTTAAATAAGTCATTAGAGTTTATACAAAACTGGCAGCGAAAAGTTAATTATATTTGTTTTATTATTATATATTTGATTGCAAATAATCTCTCACTAAAAATACAATGGATTCATAATTGTGGTTTGTTGCTGTCATCATCCCAATCTCACACATACGACTGGAGGAATAGCCATTGACTTTTTTATTAATATTGTTTAGAGATCCTGCCTCGTCTTTTGTAGCATTTTTTGTTAATTCAGGTATAAGTAATCCCCTGTCACCAGCGAAACCACAACAACCATAATTTTCAGGCATAATAACCTTTGTCGCGCATTTTTCTGCAAGTGAAATCATTAAATCAACATTTTCCATTTTTTGGGTTGAGCAGGTAGGATGTAAAATAATATCACGATCCAATTGTGGTTGATCTTTTCCTTTCACCAATTCACTGAGAAAAGGAAGAACATCTACAAAATCTAATTGTTTCCACTTCTCTTGATAATTTTTATCAAGGCCTGCTCCAGCCTCTATCAGATGAAAAGAACATGGAGTCGTATCCAATAAAATAGGAATGTTCCCTTTTTCAGAAGCATCATAAAGCAAATCAACAGTTTGTTCAGTCATTGTTTTTCCAGCCTGTGTATAGCCTTTTGAGCTAAATGGCATCCCGCAACAGGTTTCTTGTATTTTTTCCGGTATAAACAATTGAATATTTGAAAATTTACATAAGTCAATCAACACCTTGCTTAAAGATTTCCTGGCATTATTTGCACTGATTACCCGACCGATACAGGAAGGATAATAAATGAAATCAATATCATTTTTAAATTCTGAAGCACTTAGGCTAACAGGTGATGTTGATAAATGTTCATTCCAAATGGGAGTGGAACGGTTGGATGCTCTATTTAATACTTTCGAAAGTGAATGGAGAAAGGAATTTCCGAATAACTGGCTGCACAAATTTGTTATTGTAATTAACCCCCGTAAAAGTGACTGGGTAAATTTGAAATGACCCTGGACCCAACCTGCACACCATTCACCAAATTTTGAATGGGATTCTCCTCGTAAATATTGAACAAAAGTTCCTGTGTTTATATTTACGGGGCACATGACCTCACATAGACCGTCTGCAGCACAGGTTTTATTAGAATTGTAATCAATATCTTCCAGTATTTTTTTCCGGTTGATCTCAGTATCTTTTGCATTCATTTGTAGTTCTCTTGCAATTGCAATCCTGTGCCTTGGTGTTAAAGTCAATCCAGCTGACGGGCAGACAGATTCACAAAAACCACATTCAATGCATAAATCCACACTGTCATCCACAATTGGAATTGGTTTTAAATTCTTAATATGAAGCTTTTCGTCTTTGGTTAATAGGACATTAGGATTCAAGATACCTTTTGGATCAGTCAACTGTTTCACTTTCCACATGATATTATATAATTCACTGCCCCATTCATATTCGACAAATGGAGCCATATTTCGACCGGTTCCGTGCTCTGCTTTCAATGCTCCGTCAAATTTATTTGCTGTTAATTCCACCATATCCCGTAATAATCCATCGAACCTGTCAATCCCATCAGAACTATTCAAATCCAGTGAGGCAACAAAATGCAGGTTTCCATCTTTCGCATGTCCAAAAATCACTGCATCATCATAATTCCAATTTTGACAAATCATGCGTAATTCTTTTACTACCTCAGGCAGGTCTTTATATTGATAACATAAATCCTCCGTAATGACACTGGTGCCCTCTGCTCTTAATGCTCCCACAGTTGGATATAATCCTTTTCTCAGTTGCCATAATTGTGTTCGTGTTTGTTCATCTTTTGTTGGACCAAAAACAGAAGCACAGCTCTCTTTTTTTAACCTGTTGCTTATCTCTCCTTCGACTTTCGTGAGAATGGCATTATCGGATTCTTGAAATTCAAACAATAAACCCGCCATGTCCTTTTGGATTGTTTTGTAATCGTAAGATGGATTTTTCAAGTAACGGGAAGTTTTGAGAGAAGCATCATCTAACAGTTCAACCGCATCTGCACCTTCATTAATAAATATTGGCAGTGTTTGAATAGCTGTATCAACAGATTCGAACAGTACAAGCCCGGTGGTTTTAAAAGGTGGATCGGATACAGTCTTTAAGGTTACTTCAGATATAAATGCAAGGGTTCCTTCTGAACCAACCAATAAATGAGAAAATATATCCAAAGGATGATCATAGTCAATAAACGCATTAAGTGAATAACCTAATGTGTTTTTAATACGATACTTAGAGCGGATTTTATTTGTTAGTAATTGACTGGATTCTATTTCCCGTTTGCATTGTAGCAATCCTTCAGAAAGACCAGAATCGGATGTAATAAAATTCTCATAATGAGCTCTGATTGAAGTATCATACGTATTGCCATTTGGAAGAATAAAACGGATTGAATCCATTGTATGATACGAATTCTGTTCAACTCCGCATATCATCCCTGAGGAATTATTCGATATAATTCCTCCCACTCTTGCTACAGTGATGGAAGCGGGATCAGGTCCTATTCTTCGGTTATATGGTCTCAGGAGGATATTCGCTCTGGCCCCAGTCACGCCGGGTTGAAGCTGAATTTTAGCTCCATTATGCAGTACTTTGGTTGACTCCCAATGTTGAATTGTTTCCGCAAGAATGCCCTCTGTCACACTTTGGCCTGATAAGGAAGTACCACTTGTTCGAAATGTTACAGGAGTTCGTGATTCGTTGCAATAAGCGAATAAGGATTTCACTTCCTCCTCATTATAAGGACGAACAACAGCTCTGGGTACCAGCCGGTACATGCTGGCATCATGTGCATAAGCAAATCGATAGAGTTGACTATCAAGTATCTGATTTTTTGGAAATACTCTGGAGAGATCCAAGAAGGATTCCAGTAAACTGAAATTTTAGAGAGAAAAAACCTGATTATGAAACATGGAGGTGTTTCCGGAAATCATCAGGAACGGGAATGGATCGGTTATTCCTGTAGTCATAAGTAACTAATATAAATTTAGCTTGAAGAATTGGGGTGTCTTCCCCTTCTTTAAATATGGATGTCGAAATGTCAAAACTTTTATTTCCCACCTTGGAAATCCGCTGACCAATATCAAAATGAGCAGGATGACTGGCCTGTTCAAGATATTCCACTTTCATTGATACAAGAATGGTACTGATTTCCTGGTCCCACCTATGCATACCGTACCCAAGATCTTTGTAGAAATTCAGACGGGCAGTTTCCATGTAGGAAAGATAAGCCGCATGGTTTATGTGGCGTAAGCCGTCCATATCGACCCAGCGAGTCGGGACTTTTGTCCAAAAACCGAAATCATTTCGGTTAGAGTATTTAGATTTCATAAAATGAAATTATGTGCGTCTCTCTTTTTCGGAACGTCTCTCTTTTCCACTTCTGTTATTAGAAATAACTGATTTCGCTTTCATTCTCCGATGTAATTGTCTTCTGTCTGATTGTCGTCTTTCTTTATTCATTTGATCCTTTCTTATTAAGGATTTTATTACAATAGGGTGATCTTAAATGTCTAACTGATTAAGGAGTGCTGTAATGATTTCTTCCTGCGATGGCCTTGGTGCATCGGGAGAGATTATCTTCCCTTCCGGGTCTATGAAAATGTATCGTGGAATACTATTCACTAAATAGTTTTTTATAAATTCAGAATTCCAATCCTTGTCTGCAAATAATTGAATTCCAGGCAATTCTTTTTCTGCAACCATTTCTTTCCAGGTACTACGGTCTTTTTCTGTATCAATTGATATACCGACAAATGTTATTTTCTTTTCATGATACTTCTCTTCCAATTTTTTCAAGAAGGGAATTTCTGCCTTACAAGGTCCGCACCAAGTAGCCCAAATATCAATATAGACATATCTCCCCTGTAAATCATCTAATGAAGTAGTCTTACCATTATAATTTTCATAATTGGCAAATTTTGGGGAATCCATTCCTTCGGCAAGCGTTTCACCCATAAGTATTTTTCGATTGTACTCCTGTTCAATTCTTTGGATCAGTTGGTTTCTGCTTTTCTGTTCGCCCGCAACAAGGTTGGTGTCAATCCCCTGCACATTTTCAAGTAAGTCTATAAACTCTTTCTCAATCTGTTTGATTTTTTCTTCAAAGGCTCTCTGTTGTAGTATAAAAAGAGTATCAGAAAAAACTTGTTCCTGAAACAAATATTTCCGTGCTAGATAGTTATTATTTACAGAGCCTTTTCCCGTATATCGTATGGATTCATCAAATTCTTTTGTGTTTAAAGTGAGGTGTAGGTTATATCCATTTCTCAAGAATAATGAGGTGTATTCATTCCCATCAGAAAATGAATAAAAATACTGTTCCGCTGGAATTCTTAACGTATCGGAAAAACTGCCGTCACCCCGCAATTCTATTTTTTTGGTAAACTCTTTACCCTGAATAATTATTTCGTTGCCATTTGGATTCAAAACCTTTCCGGAAAAAGTAACAAATGTTTCTGATAAATTTTCACCAAACAGAACAACCAATGCTGCCAGGGCTATAATCAGTTTTTTCATAGAAGATCCAAAATAAAGATGGTACAAATTAGCCCTAGAGTCTGTATGAAAACAATTGATAGTAAATATCCAGATTTTTTTTCTTTAGTAACTCTTCCTTTTTTCTTATCGTTTCGCTTCAAGATCGGGCTATGCCTAATACATAACATAGATTTTGGTAGTATCTTTGTATATTTGGGTCTGAAAATGGGTGACTTTAACTGTGAATTATTGGTTGATTAAGCGTGTTACACCACTGTTGTTGATTGGATTGGCCATTATAATATTATCTCTGGCGGGGAGAATGCCCTGTGCGCCCGGCAAACCAGCGATGGCGGTTTTATCTTAGCTGGTTCAGCAAATTATCAGGGAATGCTTTTAATGACCGATGCGGAAGGAGTGTTGGAATGGAGTCAGGTATATGAAAACGACGGTGACGATGATGTGCTGGTATCTACCTCTACCAAATACGGGCTGGCAAGTTCAGGCAAACCAGGAAAATGGTTTTGTTGAAATAGCGCTAAAGCACATTGATTCAACCAAAATAATTGAAATTATGAATATGAATAGCCTCATTGGTCAATGCTACCAATTTATAGTTGTATACTAGAAATACACTTTGTACCTTCGTAAAGTAAAATGTGGACAAATTCAGTATACTTTTATAAAAAAACTTTTATCTAATCATAAAAAAAGGAGATTAAATTGATGAAACAATACTTCATGGGATTTTTTACAGGTGCTTGTCTTATAGCAAGTGCGGTTATGTTTATAGGTGCTTCAAGCAAGGATATGGGTAATATAGTTGTACGATCTATAACGGTCATAAATGATAACGATAAACCCTGTATTCGGTTGGCATCATCACCAAGGCACGATGGATATTTTATGACCTATAATGGTGATGGTAAAAGGACAGCCTATGTTGGAACCGGTACCGATGGAGGTGGCATTCTTAGAACCCACAATGCTGCTGGTGAACGGACATTTGCTCTTGGTACTGCTAAAGGTGGTGGTGGTCATCTTGTAACATTCAACCCTGATGGTAAACAGACAACCTATCTTGGAAGCGGTACAGCTGGTGGCGGTATCCTTAGAACCCTCAACTCTAAAGGTCAAGAAACCCTCTATTTAGGGACTGCTAGAAATGGTGGTTTTGGCTTTATTTCAACCTCTAACGCTGATGGTGGTGAGACCTCCTATCTTGGGACCGGAATAGATGGTGGGGGTCATCTTGAAACCCACAACTCTAATGGTAAAGAGACTGTCTATCTAGGAACTTCTGATACGGGTACTGGGGTGTTAATGGTTAAGAATAAAGGCAAAATCATTACGTATAACTCTGATGATAAACAAACATCCCAACTTGGGACTGCTGCAGGAAGCGGGAAAGTTCAGATTTACAACAAACATGGTGTAGAGGTTGGATATTTTGGAGCTGCGAGAAATCATGACGGAATGATAATACTATCCGACCGCTATGGTGAGCCTGGCTGGGGAGAATCAGGTAAGAATTAACCCCCCTGCCTGCATAAGTCTAAATATAGATTTCTCTTTAATAACATCAACTCCTGCCCTCCTGTTTTTCAAAGCAAAGCGTAGCTGGACTAGAGTATTTAGATGTATAAAGCATCAAAACAGTCGTTTTGACACCCAGTGCGTAGTAATTGCTGTAATTTAGATATTGATAGCATAATTGCATATTAGGATAGAATAATGGGATACTTGAGATGATTAAGCGTACTTCATCACTAATCTTGTTGATTGGAATGACCTTTTGGACGTGTGAAGAAGATGAAGGGCCTTTGCCCGAAGATTGTTCAGGTGTTGCCGGTGGCAATAGTATCTGTGGTTGCACTGACAGCA
>CAJWIT010000042.1 GCA_913041945.1 uncultured Fidelibacterota bacterium | reverse complement strand
ACATTTTCGACCCAGCAGGTTTCATCCCAGTCTTTTTTGACCACTTTGCATAATCTATAAGTGCCGGGGATACTTGTGGTGGCAATACCATTTTGTTCATCTACTTTTTCTATCGGAAGATAATTCACCAACCATTGATGAGTAGGACGGATAAAAATCTCCACATCTTCAAGATTGTCCCAGTTGCGCAGTTTTCCCTCCGGAAAACCAAGTGTATTCATTTCCTGCCAACGATGAGCTAAGGAAGGCGCAGGACATTCCATGGTGGGGACAAATCCTGCCGAACGTGCCCGGGAGAGCATTTTCTCACCGTCAAACAAAGTCCTGAATTGCCAGTTCTTTGCACTCTCAATGTCTGCAACCCAGACATTTCCTTGCGCTACAATTGGTAACTCTGATGAGAAAGAAGTCAATTTTTCCCAGCCGGAAATCAATTTCCCGGAAGTAATTATTGGTTTCTCATTCTGATATGCCTGATACCGTACATTATATCCTTCGGGAGCTGAATCTTCCAGACCAAATACAAGTGTCTCTTCCAAACGGTATACACCACCGCGAAGGGAAACGGTAATATTACCCTGGTAACTATCAGCAATTTTTTTTCTGACTGTATTGCGGGCATGAATGATTGTGGCAAAGGGCGCATCAATCGTGCCTGTATTGGAATCAGAACCATCAGTGGCAACATACAGTTCCATTCCTTCAATCTGACAACTTAGTAATAACAGGCTTATTCCAAAAAAGGTGTTTTGCTTGATTTTTATCATCTTAAAATGTTTATTTATATTTGGTACCTGGTTTGAAAACTTTCAAACTTGCCAAAGCAGTGTATCGGCGATGCCAGAATTGCAGTACCAAAACCGACAGTTTTCAGAAATAAGCGTTCGGTTAAAGCGATTGTCATTTTTTCCTTTTTCATATTGACCTATTCATTAAATTGTGGAAGATTAGTCAGAACTGATAAAACGTCTTGTACGAATATTATTGATTATTAAGTATGTTTAGTATACTATAATAATACTGTGGTATCCAAGATATGATTTCTATCACAAAGCAGAAAACCTTTCAATTGAAGACAGAAGAAGTCTTATGGCACATTCATCTTCAAACACAACATCAGTGTATACTCATCCGAATTTGGAGCTCGCAAGGGAATACATAAATAAATTACCAACCTATTCCAGTGGAAAAAAACGTGACCAAAGTGTGACCAAATTGGTAATAAGTGAGTACATTTGAGTACATTTAACTGCACTCAAAGTCACCAATAATTAAGGAGGATTATCGTCGGTAAATGTCAGTATATTAACATTTTCAGACGTTTTTAAATGGCGGGAACGCCTGGGAATCGAACCCAGCTCCCGGCTCACACCGGGACAACGGTTTTGAAGACCGCGACGGGCACCAGCCTCGCAATCATCCCCAAATTTTGTTTGTCAAAAAAACAGCTTAAAACTAATTTTCAGGTTTTTTCAGCACCCTGAAATCTAATCCGAATTTATCCTTTAACTCAATTCCAACCTGATTGGCATCTTCCCGGGAAACATACCGCACAACTCGAACTACATAAAGCCTTTGCCTGTTTGCCATTATTTCATCCATTGTGACCTTATATCCATTTTGGTTGAGGTTCATTTTCAAACGCCGGGCATTACTATACTTTTTAAAAGCACCCACCTGGACCACCCAGGGGCCCGACCCGGCTATAGGACGGCCAACCGGTTCTTTGATTAAAACTTTGGGTTGAGTTTTTACTACTTTTTTCATGGCGGTTATTCCATAACGGCCAATATCAAGGTCCGGATACTTTTGTTTGAAAATCGGGAGGTAATGCCTGGAGCTGTCCACTTCACCGGTGGCATCATAACTCTTCACCATGAGGTCTGCCGCACGCTGGATATGCTCAGAATTCGGATAGTTCATTGGTACTGATCGTAATTGAACACTTGCCTGGCTGTAAAGCCCACGGGCATACAGGTATTCTCCCTCTTTCATGGCAGCGTCATCAGCGTAGGGTGAATCTGGAAATTTTTCGGTTAAAGATCGATATTGTTGGATGGCTGATTCTCCATCCACAGTCATCAATGCTTTCAGAAATAGCACTCCCGGATCATTGGGGAATTTGGATAACAAACCAGGTAAAGTATTTCGAACTTCACCAATTCTGCCCGCCCGGACAAGGGATAAATATTTGTCAACATTCTGAGCTACTAATTGAGTAAAAATAAAAAAAATCAGTATCAACCATTTATGTCTCATGTTCCATCATTCTTTTCCGTCAAGATATCAATCATTATATCTATTTGATGACCCAATTCACTGGGAGTGACTTGATGGAGTGACAATTTTAATTTCATCAGCCGGGCATGCAAAGAATCATTATTTTGAGCAAGGGCTCCTTCCACCAAATTTAAAGCACTCTCATTCTCTCCTTTTTCCTCCAGGACATTCGCCAGTTTTGTGAGGGCTTCCAAGTTTGCCGGATCCTTTTCAATGACTTTCTGGTAGAAATTTTCTACTTCGCTGAAACGTCCTAAATCAAACAAAGCAGATTCGATTTTGATATACACCCGGGAACTCTCTGCAGGTGTGAGGAAAGCAAAGCGCTCCCAGTTCTCAATCGCTTTAACCAGATCCCTTTCCAGCGCGTACAGATCTCCAAGACGAAGGTAAGGCAGTCCAAGATCAGGAGCAATTTTAATTGCTTTTTTAAAAGCAGCAAAAGCCCCTTCTCTGTCCCCTCCCTCCAGTTTATCCATGCCTTCATAAACTTGGAATTTCCCGAGTTGGGATTTGTCCTGAATATTCCGAATTTTCTGGATCATTTTTACCAGCTTTACAGCCTGATCCCAAGTCCGTTCCTTTTCCGCAATTTCAAGAAGGAACTCCAAAGCCCAGAGGTTCCTGCGATCAACTCTCAAAAGCTGCTCCGCTTCCCGCTTCGCCAGGTTCTGATCACCTGCTTGGTGGTAATCCAGCGCCAATGCTTTATGTAATTCTATTTTGAATTGTTCCGATAGTCCGGGTCGGACTGTTAAGGATTGGTGGATCTTCACTGCCTGTTGTGGATTTTCTTCCCTCATTATATTGCCAAGTTGAAGATAGGCATCCACATGATCTGAATCCTGTTTGACTACAGTACGGAGCAATCTGACAGCATTCCCTTTTTCACCACGGACCATGGCATTTAAGGCATCTGTGTAAACGGAGTCAGTACGGTGTTTTTTAGAAGGTTTTAAAAAATAATACGCAGCAAACCCGCCACAAACCAAAATGGCAATGAGTATAGAAAAGGTCAAGATATCCAAGATCAATTCTCTCCATTCTCGCCTTCATAAATTCCTTCATCGATAGCTACGTTCCGAAGATCATTCAGCTCATCGGATATTCTGCGATTCTTTAGCTTTAATGATCGGATTTCAGCCTTGGCTGAAAATATCGAAGCAACGATGATACCATATCCAACTAGCATTCCCACTGCAAGAGAACCAAGCATGACAAGAGCGATGCTCACATTTTCAAATTCATTGAAAATCAAATTCACCGTAACCTCAGCAGAATTTTTCAAAAGGAAAAATAAAAGCAGTAAAAGAACAATTAATCCGATAAATATCTTGAGTAGTTTCATAATAATACCTCTTCTGTTTCCAATAATTCACCATGGAGACTGATTCCTTTGGCATCCATAATTCTAACTGGAACCAAATCCTTTATCTTTGCATCACACTTATCAAATATAACCCATTTGTTTGAATCCGTTCTCCCGGCCCATTGATCTGCTGCTCGTTTACTATCCTTCTCCACCAATATCATCTCCACCTTACCGATCATCTTCCGATTTTGAAGGAGGGTGTTCTTTCTCTGGACGTCGATTACCAGCTGAAGCCGTTCCTGTTTCACGACCTCAGGGATTTGATCAGAATACTGTTCTGCTTTCGTGTAGGGTCTGGGAGAATATTTGAATGTAAAAGCAGAGTCAAATTTTACAGAGTCCATAACATTCAGGGTTTCCCGAAAATCAGCTTCTTGCTCTCCCGGAAAACCGACAATTATGTCAGTACTGATACCAACCCCAGGTAAGTAAGCACGAATTTTATCTGCAAGTGCAATAAAGTGCTCTTTGGAATAGGTTCTATTCATCCGTTTCAGAATGCGGTTCGACCCTGCCTGAAGAGGCAGATGAATTGAATTGCAGATAACCGGATATGCTGCCATAACGCTTAATAATTCATCGGTCACATCCTGCGGATGGGGCGAAATATAGCGGATCCGCTTTAATCCTGAAACAGAGGCTACCTCCTCAAGCAAATGATGAAATTTTCTTTTTTCATGACGATATGAATTAACATTCTGTCCTAACAGAGTTACTTCCACAAATCCGTTTGCAACGGCTTCGCTGGCTTCCTGCCTAATGCTTTCAACACTACGGCTTCTTTCTCTCCCCCGAGTAAAGGGAACTATACAGAATGTGCAGAATTTATCGCAGCCACGCATGATGGAAATCCATGCATTTACTCCCTCCTTCCGGCTTGGGAACAAATCATCATATACTTCAAACCGGGATAATTTTGTATCCACCACATTCCCATTGTACTTGGTTTTTCTGGAAAAAACATCAGATAGACTGCGGTATGAATCAGGCCCAAGGATTATATCGATGTAGGGTTTGTTTTCCAGGAGCTCATCTTTAAGATTCTGTGCCATGCATCCTAAAACTCCAACGATAACTTCCGGCCGTTCCTTTTTCACCTTGTGGAATGTTCCCAGCCGGGAATGGACTTTTTCCTCTGCATGTTCCCGGATTGCGCAAGTATTGATAAAAATAGCATCGGCTGCATGCATATTCTGTGTTGCACAATATCCCTCACGTTTCAGAATGCTTTCTACCAGTTCGGAATCAGCGACATTCATTTGACAGCCGTACGTTTCTATAAAATATGTCTTTTGCATGAAGGAATTCGCTGTAGAAGCGATTCTGGAGTTATGGTTAATTCACAGCTCCGGTAAAAAAATAATCCATCGGGTTCTGTGCTACACCGTTATAATGCACTTCATAATGTAAATGAGGTGCTGTAGAGCGACCTGAATTTCCTGTTTGCCCAATGAGATCACCCCGTTTCACCTTTTGACCTCGTTTGACATTTATTTTTGATAAGTGCAAAAACAAAGTGTTATAACCAAATTCATGATTGATTTTAATATGCTTTCCGCGATTTCCGCTGTAACGGGCAGATTGGATAACTCCATCAGCAGGTGCATAAATCGGAGTACCTGTATAAACCGAAAAATCCAATCCTCTATGAAAGCGTTTAACACCATCGATTGGATCTTTTCGATAACCAAACCCGGAATTTAAATATCCACCTGGTACGGGACGAATGGAAGGAATGTGTTGCATTTTCTCAGTATCTTTTACAACCTTGTCATAAATAGTCTCAAAACTTGCCAACTCTAATTTCACTTTTCTCGCAAGATGATCCACATCCATCTCCAAACCTGAAATCTTTTTTGATAATCCAGGTATTATATAGTCCTGGCTGGTATACTTTTCAAGCCGGAGTCCTCCAATTCCCAGAGAACGGACATCCTGATCAATTTCAGGTAAATTTGCATACGTACGAACTGCTCGTTCTTTTTCCTCAATAGTATCCATTTTCTCATCGAGGTAAATTAGCTTTCCATTGATATCATTTAATGCTTTGGAAAGAGAAGTAAAATTATTCCGTATTTCCTGGAGTTTTTGTTGATATAAAAACCGTGTAAGATATTCAGCACCAAAAAATAAACCTGTTCCAAGAACTAATAGAGAAACCAGCGCAAAGATAAGGAAGTTTTGGAAAGAAAAATGCCATTGACGAACTCTTCTGTCTGTCTCTGCTTGAAATATAAACCTGTGATTATTTCCAGTTTTCATAGATACACAACACCAAATTGATGTTCGATTTTACACGGTTCTTTGATTAATTCCAATGGGTTTTGCCCAGAATACCAATAAAAAAAGAATTTTTTCTGGTCCTTAACCCTGGATTATTCCTGTTCTTCTACGACTTCCTCTTCTATTGCAACAGAAGGAGGAGTTTTTTCTTCCTCCACTTCAGCAGCAGAAATTATATCGGATTCTTTGAGATTATATTCAGTTTTGATCTTTTGTATCTCACCATCCTTCTTTTCAATTAATTCTGTTATCTCATCCAGTTTCTGAACAAATGTGAAAAACTCAGTGTTACCGGTAAAATTTACCATGTTGTCTTCTTTCGCCTGTTGGACAACAAATTGACCCAATTTTTCAAATGTTTTTGCTCGTTCTTTTTGCAATTGATGGATATCAATTTTATGCTTGCCGATTTTTGTTATCTCCTCTGTTTTCGCCACAGCGATCTTACTTACTTCCTCCGCCTTTTCTACAGCAACGCTTCCCCAGTCTTTCATATTCTTTTTAAGATCGTCCCAAAGTTTTGACATTTTTAAATTCTCCTTACGATTAAGTTTATGGATTCAATTCCATAAAAAAAGTAAATTTATTTTTGTGTCTGATTTAACAGCTATTGTTTTTCTCAAATTTATCATTTCAATTTTTGTTCCAAAATAGCACCGGTAATTAATAATCTCTTCACCATATATCATAATCCTTTTTATCTAAAAATAATCAAATCGAATCTTTTTTATCCTGAGGTCAATCTTTCAATTGTTTTCTGATGCAATTTTATTCAGAGCAGATCCGTGCTTAAACCAATTAATTTGATCCTCGTTGTAACTATGTTCACACTGGATATCGTTGGAAGAAGCATCGGAATGAATCACCCGAAGGGTAAGAGGTTTTTTCGGGGCGAAATCAACTAGATCAAGAAAATCAAAAGTATCATCTTCCTGGATTTTATCATAATCTGACTTGTCCGAAAATATCAATGCCAGCATACCTTGTTTCTTCAGGTTTGTCTCATGAATCCTTGCAAAGGATTTGACCAAGACTACTCGTACTCCAAGGTGACGGGGTTCCATGGCAGCATGTTCGCGGGAAGAGCCTTCGCCATAGTTTTCATCACCAACCACAATTGTATGAACACCCTTGGCTTTATAAGCTCTTTGTACCTCAGGTACTGAACCATGCTCACCACTAATCTGATTCTTTACCAGATTTGTTTTATCATTGAAATAGTTCACGGCCCCAGTGAGCATGTTATCGGAGATCTTATCCAGATGCCCCCTGAATTGCAGCCAAGGACCTGCCATGGAAATATGGTCTGTAGTGCACTTCCCCTTGGCCTTGATTAATAGCTTTATCCCTGTGATATTTTCTCCATCCCAGGGGCTAAAGGGTGTCAGGAACTGAAGTCGTTTCGAATCAGGATTTATCGTAACCTCCACGGAACTACCATCAGATGATGGCGCCTGGTAACCCAGATCTTTAACCTCAAAGCCATTCTGCGGTAATCGATCACCGCAGGGCGGATCCAGCATCACCTGTTCACCTTCGCTATTTTTCAGACTATCTGTAACCGGATTAAAGGTTAATTCCCCAGCAATAGCAAGTGCTGTAACTATTTCCGGTGACCCAACAAAAGCATGGGTATTAGGATTTCCGTCATTTCGTTTAGAAAAGTTGCGGTTGAATGAAGTTACGATTGTATTTTTCTTGCCGGGATCTGTACTGTGCCTTTCCCACTGTCCAATACATGGGCCGCAAGCGTTAGCCAGAACTATACCTCCCATTTTATCGAACACATCCAGATAACCGTCACGATCGACGGTAAAGCGCACCTGCTCGCTCCCCGGTGTAATGGTGAATTCGCTTTTTACATGCAACTTCTTATGTACCGCTTGTTCAGCGATCGAGGCTGATCGTGCAATATCTTCATAGGATGAATTTGTACAGGAACCAATCAACCCAACTTCAACATTTGTGGGCCAGCCGTTTTCTATTGCTTCCGCTGCCATCTGCGAAATTGGTGTCGCCAAATCGGGGGTAAAAGGTCCATTTAGATAAGGTTCCAATTCTGAGAGATTTATTTCAATTATTTGATCGTAGAATTTTTCAGGATTGTCATAAACCTCAGCATCGGATCTCAAATTATCCGCAATTTTATCTGCCAGTTCAGCCACCTCTGCCCTTCCAGTTGCATGGAGGTATTCAACCATACTTTCGTCATAAGCAAAAATTGAAGTGGTGGCACCAATTTCAGCACCCATATTGCAGATGGTTCCTTTACCTGTACAGGATAAGGATTCCGCACCGGGACCAAAATATTCTAAAATAGCGCCAGTTCCACCTTTTGCAGTAAGAATGCCCGCAACTTTCAGGATCACATCTTTGGCTGATGTCCAGCCACTCATTTCGCCGATGAGGTTCACACCAATCAATTTTGGGAACAGCAGTTCCCAGGGCATACCAGCCATCACATCAACGGCATCGGCTCCGCCAACTCCAACGGCGATCACTCCTAATCCCCCGGCATTGACTGTGTGGGAATCAGTTCCAATCATCATCCCGCCAGGAAATGCGTAATTTTCTAAAATGACCTGATGAATTATTCCAGCCCCTGGTTTCCAGAATCCAATGCCATATTTATTGGAAACAGACTCTAAAAAATCATATACTTCTTGGTTTGACTCTTTTGCTTTCTGAAGATCGGTATCGGCTCCAAGCCGTGCTTGAATCAAATGATCACAATGAACGGTGGTCGGAACAGCAACCCTGTCTCTTCCGGCCTGCATAAACTGGAGTAAAGCCATTTGTGCAGTGGCATCCTGCATGGCAACACGATCTACATAAAAGTCTACGTAAGATTTTCCCCTCTCAAAATCCGTTGGTTTCGTATTATGCCCCAAATGAGAATAGAGAATTTTTTCTGAGAGGGTCAACGGCCTTTGTAAGACTTGACGGGTTTGGGTAATCCGGTTTCCCATCCTGCTGTAAATGTTTTTAATCTTTTCAATATCGAACATGGTGTCTTTATCTATAGGTTAGGAACTGAAACAAATAAGATCCGTTAAAAAACGTGACAAGAAGTTATGACGGACCAGTTTATATATCCAATTTCATTACCGGTAAGTATGACTAAATTTCATCCATGATCCGATCACTCATTTTTATTTTTACCTCCATCTTAGGTATTGCTCAACTTTTTGGTGATGTGGGAGAAAGAATAATCTTTTCCTCCACCCATGAACTCAGATTTGTAGTCACCATTAATAATCCACACAAAGGTGATCTGTATCCGGTTCACTTTCTCATTGGTCTCCCTTCGGAAAATTATCCTGTCATGAACGCCTCGTTCCAAAACAAACGTACCTGTCCCGAAAATTGTAACGATTTAACAGATACAGGTGTGGAATGGATCCAGAAACAAAAGCTCCAGCGATTAAATACTGCTACACTGAAAGTGTCCCCTTACGCTGGTCAGAATGAATATTATTCGGAAATACTAATCACAATCCAATTTGATGATCCATTTCAGGGACCTGAAGGAAATTTGTCCAAACACCAGAAAGGACTCCTTGCAGTGAGAGTGTTGAACTGGGAAACTGCAAAGGATTGGATAATTCCTGTCTCCCAAAGACAAAGAGGAGAGACAGATCAATCTTTCGCCCCTCTTTTAAAAAACCTGGTAGACGAAGCTGAATATATCATTATAGGACCTCAGGACTTTGAGAGTGCCAGTCAACCACTCTTGGTTCACCGCAACTCTGAACTGAAAACCGCATATGTTCCTTTGGAAGAAATTTACAGCGAATTTCTTAATGAGAATAATTCAGAAGCAGAAGCCATAAATCTTTTTATTTTACATGCAGTCGATAATTGGACAGACAGCTTTGCCTTTGCCCTGCTCATGGGTGATATCGAATTTATACCAACAATGTATACTGGGTCCGATGCATCCGACGATCTGTTGGCAACTCAAGTTGATGGTAATATTCCCTTAGTTGCCCTAGGCCGGTATCCTGCGCGAAATGTGGCTGATGTGGATGCCTTTGTTGAGAAAATCATTGCATACGAAACAAATCCGGAATTAGGATTATGGAGACAAAGAGTTACACTAGTTGCAGACGATGTATCTCGGCCACGTGATAACGATGTGACACACATAATAAATTCTGAATTGTTAGCTTTAAATTATATTCCTCCTTTTATTGACGTTCAAAAATTATATTTAACCGAATATCCGGAAGTAAGTGACGCTTCTGCTTACGGTGTTGTCAAGCCAGATGCAACTGAAGCATTATTTGATATGTTGAATAACGGCACTGCCATCATCAACTATATTGGTCACGGAAGTTCCTCAACTTGGGCTCAGGAGCAACTTCTAGAGAAAAACCGGGGGGATATTCAGTTCATCAACACAGGAATGAAACTTCCTATCTGGATTGCCGGAACCTGTTCCTGGGGACAGTTTGATGATCCAAACACTGACGCCTTTTCCGAAGATCTTATTCGTTTACCTATGAATGGTGCAGCTGCAATAATAACAACAAGTCGCTCTATTGGTTATTCACCAATTCCTGACAGCCCATTCCCATCACCAAATAAACGAATACTAGAACATATTTTTAATACTATTTTCGATAGTGGTTCAGTAACAAACTACCCGATCGGCACTATTATTCAGTCTGTCAAGATCGGAATCCCAGTAAGTGATTCTTTGGAGAATACTCACTATGTTGATGATGGGCGTCTTTTTCATTTATTCGGCGATCCCGCTATGACAATTCCTATTCCAAAGGACACTCTCAATAGTATCGACGTTAATCCCGACACCTTAATAACACTGGAGGTAGCTGAATTTACTGGAACTAATCCCTTTAATTCAGGAGGAACTGGATACGTAATACTTAAAGATTCAAAGCGAGAGGTAGAACGTACTTTTGGATCCGTTACAATTTCATACATTCTTCCGGGAGCAACTTTATTCCAGGGACAATTCACATTTTCAGGTGATAATTTCTCCGGGGACCTTATAGTACCAGAGGATATTTCTTATTCTCAAAACTCAGGACGTCTCAACGTTTATTTAATATCAAATGATAGTACAAGAGAAGAAGCGGTTGGAACATATTCGCCTGTTTATTTCACTAGTGGCAGTTCTGTCCATGATAATGAAGGCCCAATTATTTCGTTTGAAACCAAAAAAGGGCGGATCCTCAAATCCGGCGATCATTTCCGGAGTAACGAAACATTAGTTATCCGATTGGAAGACAGCCTTGGTATCAATCTGGCAGGTGAACCCGGCCATGAAATATCCCTCACGGATTTAACCACTAGAGATGTGACAGACATAACCAATCGATTTATTTATGATCCCAACAGCATTCAAACAGGAACCATTCAACCAAATTTAGATGGTTTTTCTGAGACAATAAACATTCACATTAAAGCCTGGAACAGTGCAAATAAGCCTTCCGAAAAAGACATTTATCTTAACCAAGCAGAAAACAACAGCCTACGTCTTTTCCAAGTTATGAATTATCCTAATCCTTTCAAAACTTCCACACAATTCGTATTTGAAATCTCAACGCCCGCTGAGGTTTCCATCGACGTGTATACCCTCAGTGGAAGAAAAATCAAGTCTTTTGAAAAGAAAACATTTCAAACTGCTGGATATTATACAGTCAACTGGGAAGATGGTAGAGATTCTTTCGGTGGA
>CAJWIT010000041.1 GCA_913041945.1 uncultured Fidelibacterota bacterium | reverse complement strand
TAAAAGAACTTATTTGTCATTGCGAGCGAAATGAAATGGAGCGAAGCAATCTCATTAGTGTCGAATTGAGGTAAGTCTGGTCTTTATTCAGCCTTTTTGGGGTCCATGAGTTTTTTATATATTCCCCTTCGCTGGAGTTCATCTTTTACCGTATCCGGCGATACACCAAGATGACGGGCCATTTCGCTGAGGTTAGTTTTCGTGTTTTTGAAGCGGCATATTTCACTGAGTTTTTCAAGTTCATAATCAGTTAATTTTCCCAGTTTATACCGAATCCGGCGGGTCAGTTTTTCAAGCAGGTTATTTCTTTGTTTAATTTGTCGTTTTAGTGACTTTATTTCTTCTTCCAGCCGGTAGATATGCTGGTCTTTAAATGACTTCCAGGGTTTATCGGTTTCAATAAGATTTTCCAGGGATAATTGCTTGTCCTTATGATTTTGTTGGATGTTTGTACCCGTGGAAAGAAGTTGAAGGATCTTGTCATCATCTAATGTATGTGATGTAAATATTTCATGCTCATATTTTTCCTGTTTCCATTGCTGGTAAATTGACAGACCTCTGTACGGTGTCCATCTCACCATCTCTTTTGGCAATGATCCTCCTGCGCTGAACTGCAGATCAATCAGTATTTCAAGAGATTCATCAATATTCCAGATTTGGTCCAGTGTTTTTGGAATTTGCTTCTGGCTCAGCTTATATGATTGAAATTTCTTGATAAGAGTATCCCGTTTTTGAAGACGAAGTATGAATAAACCTGAACGGAAATGTCCATCCTTCTCGGCGCGTTTTCTTTCTTTGATAGATAAATCAGCCATGGGTTGTCGTCAGTTTATTTGAAAGAAAGCCGGATTGCTGATTGTCATTATGCTGCCTGGGTGTTATTTGATTCCGGATTCATTAGTGCTATTTCTTTTTTAAATAATGTTGAGTTAGGGATCAGTATTTTTCTGCCCTCATCCTGGATGGTTGTATAGCGAAGGTCAATATCAACTACAGTGCCTTCAAATTCGCCCACTGCAATGAAATCATCTAACCTGAAGGGATGGTGTATAAGTATCATTGCCCCCGCAATGAGATTGGAGACAATATCTTTCAGTGCAAAACCAAGGGCAAACCCGGTGAGCCCCAGGCCTGCAACCAGGGCAGAAACGTCAACTCCAAGGGTGCCCAGAGCTGTTATGGATCCAAGCAGAACCATGACGATCTTTACGACCCTTCCTATTAAATGTAAAAAATCCTTATTCAAATTTTTCCGCTGGGCCATTTTTGTAACAAAGGCCTGCAAAATTTTTCCTCCAAACCAGAATATGAGGAGGAGGATAATGGCAAAAATCCATTTCTGGCCGAATTGAGTCGTCAAATCGAAAATTTTAGCGAACAATTGATTTCCGTTCATAAGTATAACTTACGATAATATTTTATGATAAACTTCAATTTTTAAACCTGAATTTCAATGTAATTTTACTGCATGTCTACGAAATATATTCGGAATTTCTGCATTATCGCTCACATCGACCATGGGAAGTCAACCCTGGCGGATCGCCTGCTTGAAGAGACACACACCCTATCAAAAAAGGAAATGAAAGCACAGGTATTGGATAGCATGGACCTGGAGAGGGAGCGGGGGATCACCATTAAAAGTCATCCAATCCAGATGAAGTACCCCCACTCCGATAAGCAGACCTATACATTCAATCTGATTGACACCCCCGGACATGTGGACTTTTCCTACGAAGTTTCCCGCTCACTGGCTGCCTGCGAAGGCGCACTTCTCCTGGTTGATGCAGCTCAGGGTGTTGAAGCCCAGACTGTCAGCAACACCTATCTTGCCGTTGAAAATAACCTGGTGTTAATTCCGGTGATCAATAAAGTCGATCTTGAAAGTTCCAGGATTGCAGAGGTGAGAGATCAAATTATTGATTTGGTGGGGTGCGACACGGATGATATTATTGAGATCAGTGCAAAAACAGGGGAGGGGGTAGATAAGATATTCCAGGCAGTTGTGGACCGTATTCAACCGCCAAAAGATAAAGCAAAAGATCCTGCAAGGGCTTTGATCTTTGATTCTATGTATGATAATTACCGCGGTGTGATTCCGTACATACGTGTATTTGATGGCGTGATAAAAACGGGAATGACTGCAGAATTTTTCTCTCACCAAAACACCTATGAGATCACAGAAGTCGGACACTTTGTACTGAAACATGTGCCAGCAATGGAATTGCGTTCCGGGGATGTGGGGTATGTCATCGCGAATATCCGGGATATGGACCATATCAAGCCCGGGGATACGATGACAGTCAAACAGAACAAAGCGTCTGAAAGGCTAGAGGGATACAAAAAGATAAAACCGATGGTATTTTCAGGACTGTATCCGGCCGATTCCGATGATTACGACCAGTTGCGGTCTGCCCTTGATAAACTGAAATTAAATGATGCTTCTTTGCTTTACACCCCTGAAACAAGTGATTCTCTTGGTTTCGGCTTCCGGTGCGGGTTCCTTGGCCTGCTCCACATGGAAATAATCCAGGAACGTCTTGAAAGGGAATTTGATTTATCTTTAGTAACGACAACGCCGAATGTTCAGTACCAGGTTGAATTGAAAGATGGAGTATTGGTGGAAGTGGACACGCCTGCCAAAATGCCTGAAAGCGGAAAGATAATTGATATCCTGGAACCATTCGTCGCCGGGGAAATCATTACTCCAAAAGAATACATTGGGGGCATCATGACTCTCTGCCAGAAGAAACGCGGGATTTATAAAACAACCCATTATCTTTCTTCTGAGAAAGCCCAGCTGCATTATGAATTTCCCTTGAGTGAGATTATTTTTGATTTTTATGATAAATTAAAATCTGTCTCCAGGGGCTATGCTTCATTTGATTATAACTTTATTGATTTCAGGAGCGGAAATTTAAAAAAACTGGATATTCTCATTCATGGAGAACCTGTGGATGCTCTGTCAACGATCTGCCATGCGGAAAATGCCTACAGCCGGGGAGTGGCTCTCTGCAGTAAGTTAAAAGAACTTATTCCTAAACAGATGTTTGAAGTGGCCATTCAGGCTTCCCTGGGGAATCGTATTATTTCCAGAGCAACGATAAAGTCTATAAAGAAAAATGTGACTGCCAAATGCTATGGCGGGGATATAACAAGAAAGAGAAAACTCTGGGAAAGACAGAAACAGGGTAAAAAACGGATGAAGATGATAGGAAAAGTTGAAGTCCCCCAGGAAGCCCTGTTAGCTGTGCTTCAAATTGCTGATGATTGAAAAACGAATACCGTTTCAAAAGAGAGGCTGAACACGATTCAATGACTCAATTCTATTTGACGCTCTGTTGAAATACATCCAGCATTCCCGTTCACCCTTATACAGCTATATTTTTACGCTCCCGTTGTTTTTAGCGTATGAATTTGGCCTTTTTATCATTTCTTCCAGGGATATCCCACAGCTTCGAAACGGAGCAGATGTTCTCATGCGCAATGTGCTTGAAACATTCGGGTTGCTTGGTATGTATGGCTTTGGCTTTATGCTTTTTTTTGGCTTTCTGCTTGTTTTCATTATTCAGCGGAAGAAATGGAAGGCTACAGAATTCAATCTGAGTTTTCTGTTTTTCATGTTCGCAGAAAGCGTTGTATGGTCAGCGGGATTGTTCTCGATAATGAATATCAGCAACCAAGCAGCTCTGATGAACCCAAATACCCGTTTCTTGATCCAAAGGGTGGTATTATCCATTGGTGCGGGGATTTACGAAGAATTCGTTTTTAGGCTTCTGTTTATCGGTGGATTTACCTACCTGATTGGGCTTGTATTGCAATGGAAGCCATTAGGGAGGAAAATTGGGGCTGTGGTATTGTCTGCGGTCATATTTTCTTTATTTCATTTCGTTGGTGTACTTGGAGATCAGCCCGATGTAGGATTATTTTTTGTCCGATTTGTGGCAGGCTTATTTTTAGGAGGCCTTTATTGTTTCAGGGGTTTCGGTATAACAGCCTGTACCCATGCTTTGTATGATTTAATACTTCTTGTAATGGTGGTGACATGATATATGCATTATTCAAAATGAGGAATGAGGAAAAATATGATATGTTTATTCTCCTTTATAAAAATATACTAATTAGTTTAAGTAAATGGATTAAATTTCCCGTTATATTATTTTGAATAGATTGGTACATAATAAACTCCTTCAAAGGCGCAATTTGAATAAATCTGTTTCCCTGGTTCTGTTCATTTTCCTGTTTTATGGTCCGGCTGTTGTGCATTCAGAGTCGTTTCAGTTATCCGATATACATAACGGACGCACAACAATCCAGTTTACCCCTGGCGCTATCCAGACTGAATCTATTGGGGAATACACCCGTTTTGTATCTCCCAACTCAGGGAAAACAACTGAGCAGGGGATGCCTGAGCTTCCTCTCTTTTCAACCTTTGTACAAATTGACCCCATTAAAGAATACCTAGTCAGTTATTCTGTCATTCAATCCCATACTCTTGAAAATGTAAAGATTTATCCATTTCAAAATGACCGGGAGGGCAAAAGCCCGTCCATAATAAACCATGTCAACCTGGAGTATTATGAATCCGGTCATTCCTATCCTGAAGAAAACCTTATCGTTTCTGACCGGCTGGTGATGAGGGAATTACAGTTATTCAACATCAGTGTTGTTCCTTTTGAGTACAATCCAGCAGGAAATGAAATGGTTGTGTATGATGAGATTGAAATTACTGTAGAAGAGACCGGAGACAGGGAATCGGATGAATTTACACCCCAGCTCCGTTCCAGGACATTTGAAAAGCTTTATGAGACCATGATCGTGAACTATTCCCCATCCGGCCGGGACGAGGATTATCAGGCTCCGGCTATTCTCTATATTTGTGGTGGTAATTCTGAGGACAATTCATATTTCCAGCAGCTTGTGGACTGGCGTCATAAACGCGGGTATGTGGTCTATACTGCTTCTATAAGTGAAACCGGTTCTTCGTCAAGCCAGGTAAAGAGCTATGTAACAAATGCCTACAATACCTTTAGCCCACGCCCGGAATTTGTAGCCCTTGTAGGAGACGCAG
Organism: uncultured Fidelibacterota bacterium; assembly: GCA_913041945.1. Classification (GTDB taxonomy): domain Bacteria; phylum Fidelibacterota; class Marinisomatia; order Marinisomatales; family UBA8229; genus UBA8229. The sequence continues at coordinate 6,842 of CAJWIT010000041.1, read as the reverse complement.
GCGGTTCGTACAATGTTCCAACGTTTTATGAAGATTGGGGTCACGATTATTATGGGGACTGGTGTGAAGGCGACCATCCCTATTCCCAGCTGGATGGAGATGATTTACTCCCAGAGGTCCTGGTAGGGCGAATATCCGTCCGTTCGTCTTCGCATATATCAAATGTGGTGAATAGAATCATCAACTATGAAAAGGCAACCTACCTGGGAAGCCTGAATAATTTTTATGAACGGGCTGCCGTTGTGGGCGATCCAAGCGAATCAGGTCTTTCAACCGTGATTACTGCCCGTTACGTGGAAAATATTATGGAAGCCTACGGGATGGAAGATATCAACCTGAAAATATCCGGGAGCAGCTGGACCTCCTGGATGGAAAATCAACTTGATGAGGGGGTATCTTATTTTCAATACCGTGGTTTTTATGGGGTGAGTGGTTTTGATACTGGGGACATAGATGATGTAAACAATGGCCATAAACTTCCTTTTGCAACCGTATTGACTTGCGGGACTGGTTCTTTTGCCCAGGACAACACCTGTTTGTCGGAAAAATTTTTGAGGGCAGGTTCTGCATCAAACCCAAGAGGTGCTATTGCGGCGGTATGTACCGCTACCGGTAATACCCATACTATGTTCAACAATATTGTTGCTATGGGAATTTACGATGGTCTTTTCCCGAAAAATCTTGGAACGGCAGGTGCAGCCCTTGCAAATGGGAAGTTGACATTATTTAGTGCTTATCCCACAAATCCATATCATTGGGTTGATGCGTTTACTCAGTGGAACAGTCTCATGGGCGATCCAGCCACTCATTTGTGGACCGATACTCCAACAGTATTAAGTGTTACACATCCCTTTGTGTTGCCTTTTGGAACAAATTTTGTAGATATTTTAGTTTATGATGAGCAGGAAAATCCGGCAGAGGATGCGATGGTTACCCTTCTCATGGATGATGATGTAATCTTCACATCCGGGTATACAGATGAAGAAGGCTCACTCACCATGAATCTGGATTATGTTTCCAATGGAACTATTTCAATCACCGTAACAAAACAAAACTGTAAACCCTATGAAAATACAATTATTTTACATTCTGATGGAGCTGTTGTAAATCTTGACAATGAACTTGATGTGCAGATACATGATGACGATGATGGGATTGTAAATCCCGGTGAACAATTTGGTTTGTCTGTTCCTGTCAAGAACTATGGGACGGAGAATGTCTATGGAATTTCAGCTACATTGCAGTCATTTTCCGAGTTTGTCACGATTTCCGATGCAACTATGGATTATGGCGATCTGCTTCAGGGTGAATCTGCATTTGGAGATGATTTTGCAATTACATTGTCTGAGACTGCTATCGACCGTGAAGATTTAAAATTAAGGTTAACGATCGTTGATAATTCAAATAATGGATGGAATGCAATCATTCCCATTGATGTTTCCGGTAGCCACCTTGCCTATATGAGTATGCTTATCCAAAATGGGGGAATTGATCCGGGAGAAACAAAGAATGTTTCAATAACTCTTTCAAATCGGGGTTCAATATCAACTGGACAGGTATTTGCCACATTGAGCTCTGACTCATATGCATTATCTGTTGTGGATGGTTCCGGTGCCTGGGGGGAGATTCCGCCGGGGCAATCAGTCCAGTCAACTGATTCGTTCACAATTTCTGCCTCTAATGAAATTATTAATGGTACGGTTTTATCACTTTCCTTGAACATACAATCAGACGAAGGCTATAACCGTGTGGAAACCATTCCTATACACATCGGTGAAGTCACAGAATCGGATCCACTGGGCCCGGACAGTTATGGGTATTATATTTATGATTCATGGGATACAGGCTATGAATTAGCACCGGCTTATGATTGGATCGAAATTGAGTCTATTGGTACAAACCTTGACATTTACGATCCAGGTCGGGGAAGAGGAGCCTGTTCGCTAAATAACAACATGCTGTGTGACAGTGATTATGATTGTGATCCATGGGGTGGACAATATTATGGGACCTGTGAATATTTTGAAACCACCAAGGAGGTTAATCTGCCGTTTACATTTTCCTTTTATGGTGTACCGTATTCTTCAATCAGCGTGTCTTCCAATGGCTGGATAGCATTTGGACATTCTGAGCTGGAAAGCTTCCGGAATTATCCTGTTCCCGGTGCCGGGGGCCCATCGCCTATGGTGGCGGTGTTCTGGGATGATTTGAAGACGAGTAATGGGGGATACGTATATACTCATAATTTTGATGGAGAATTTATGGTTATCCAGTGGACTGATATGCGCACTGAGGATGCTAATTCACTGGAGGATTTTCAGCTTATTTTATATAATAATTCAGTTCCACCCTACGGGGATGGGGAAATGAAACTCCAGTACAAGACATTCAATAACACCACCAATGGGAGCTTTGGCGGATACACACCGGAACATGGCGGTTACTGCACTGTTGGCATTGAAAACCATAACTGTACGACAGGACTGGAATATACCTTTGATAATGAATATCCTGTAGCAGCCAGGACAATAGTCGACCAGTCAGCCTTGTTTATTACCACAAGACCTGCTTTTGAAATCAACGAAACCACCATAACTGTTTCGAACTATCCCGGGTGGAATATAGTCGGTTTGCCGGTTGATGCGAATGATGCAAATTATCTCTCCATATTTCCAAATGCCATTAATAATACCCTTTATTCCTATGATGGAAGCTATACGCAGGAGGAAAACCTGGCTTTAGGGACAGGATACTGGCTTCGTTTCAGCGAAGAAGGCGAAAACCAGATTGTTGGACTTCCTATTAATTCGCTGTCAATTGCAATACAGGAAGGCTGGAACCTTATTTCCGGCATCACATCAACAGTGGAGGCTGGCGGGATTATTGATCCTTCCGGGCTTATTGTTCCGGGAACGATGTACAGTTATAATGAAAATGGCTATGCAAATGTGAGTAGCCTTGAACCTGGAACAGGGTATTGGATACGATCCTTTGGGGATGGAACCATTACTCTTCAAAGTTCACGCACCTCAAAAGTTAATGATCCTGTAGGCTTAACGTCAGATTTGGAAACAATGAATAAGATCAGGTTTAATGGTGCAGAACTGTATTTTGGAGCGACAATTACTGAAAATGAGCAGCTGAGTTACAGCTTGCCTCCAAAACCGCCTTCAGGAGCCTTTGATGCCCGTTTTTCCGGCGACTGGAAATACTGTAGCGATGAAGGTATGATTGAGGTGATGAATAACGGACAACCGTTGGTTGTTGAGTATGAAGTAAAAGACGGTGAATATTGGCAGTTAGTCCCTGTCATTGCGGGCAAAACGGAGTGGAGCGAAGCAATCTCCTTATCTGGTCAAATTCAGTTAAATTTGGGTTCAAATGTTGATCAGTGGGTATTGAGAAAATCCACTTCTCCCCAAACCCCTACAGTATTTGCTCTGCACTCTAATTACCCCAATCCTTTCAACCCTGCCACACGGATTATGTATGATGTACCGCAGGAAACTCACATAAGATTAACGGTAAATGATTTATTGGGAAGGGAAGTAATCACGCTTGTTAACCAAATAGAACAACCCGGTTTTAAAACCATAATGTGGAATGGCAGGGATCATTCAGGCCGTCCTCTTTCTTCCGGCATTTACATTTCCCGTTTAGAGACAAAGACATCTTCATTTTCAAAGAAAATGTTATTGTTGAAATAAGGTAGTATGTGATGAAAAAAACAATTGTAACAATAGTAGTCATTTTTTCATCACATTTCATCATTGCCCAGGAATACAGAACAGTCACTGATATAGACGGAAATGTTTATCAAACCGTGCAAATAGGCGACCAGTTCTGGATGGCTGAGAACCTCAAAGTAACTCATTATCAAAATGGTGATGAAATACCATGCAATGTTTACAATGATGACCCTTCTAATGCAGCACTATACGGCAGACTTTATACCTGGTATGCATTGGATGATGAGAGAGGAATATGTCCTGATGGCTGGCATGTACCTTCCGATGATGAAGCCGATTCTGAATGGCAGATATTGGTGGATTATCTTGGGGGTGGAAGTGTAGCCGGCGGTAAAATGAAGGCCACAGGGACAATTGAAGCTGGCGATGGGTTGTGGAAAACACCCAATGAGGGAGCTACCAACGAAAGCGGCTTCACAGGTCTGCCGGGCGGTTTTCGTGATGATAGCGGCGTTTACGACGAGTTGAGTATCACCGGTTATTTTTGGACTTCTACAGAAGAACATTCATCGGCTTCATACCAAAGGAGTCTCTATTATGATTGGGAAGGAATAAGTGGATTCGCCATAAGTAAATCCCGCGGATTTTCAGTGCGGTGTGTTGCAGGACCCACCTCAGGCATCACAGTTGATTATCAATCAGATTGGAATCTTGTTGGTCTGCCCCTAGAGGTTGAAGATGCTTCCTATAATCTTATATTTCCCGAATCAATAGAGGGAACATTGTACTCTTTTGATGATGGATATATCCTTGAAACAAGTCTCATTCAAGGTGAAGGATACTGGCTTCGTTTTGAAAGTGCTGGCAGTACCACTATTACAGGTACTCTCATGAATGAAATCACTATCAGTTTAAACGAAGGCTGGAACCTGATTTCTGGTTTGTCAGAGGATGTTTCCATTTATTCCGCTTTGGATCCAGACAGTATTATAGTTCTAGGAACTTTATATGGATTTAATGGTGGATATGTAGAAACTGATATGCTTGTGCCTGGGAAGGGATATTGGATCCGGGCGAATACTTCAGGGAATATTATGTTAACAAGTGAGTGATTCCCACTCCAAATTGATTCCTCTGGGTAAATTGAAGAGATAAAAATCCACCCAACCTTGGGGGAACCCCCCTGTTTATATGTTATATGCTACTCTCACACAAAACGGGGAAAAAGGTTCGTTGATTGGATATAAGGTGAATTTAAAGTAAGTTTTACCTGGCTTTTTAGGATAATGATATGAAAAAAACAGTATTAATTATAACTTCATTTGTATTTATTACATCTGCTGTATTTCCACAATCCAAGATGGATATAGATAATCTTATAGATATGGATGGGCTTTTATATAAACCAAATGATGATAAGCCTTATACAGGTAAAGTATTTGACTTATATGATAATGCACAGAAGAAATTTGAGGGCAGATACAAAAATGGCTTAAGAAATGGTAAATGGACTTGGTGGAGTGAAGGTGGCAAAATGGGTAGTTCGGGAACTTATAAGAATGGGATTAAGAATGGTAAGTGGACTCGATGGTATGAGAATGAACAGAAGAAAGAAGAAGCAACTTTCAAGTCTGGGAAAGAAGATGGATTATGGACTGATTGGTATGAGAATGGACAGAAGAAGATAGAAGGAACTTACAATAATGGAAAACAAGTTGATAAATGGACTGATTGGTATGAAAATGGACAGACGAAGCAAGAAGGGACTTTCAAAGATGGAAAATATAATGGAAAATGGACTTTGTGGTATGAGAATGAACGAAAAAAGTCAGAAGTAACTTACAAAGATGGGAAAGAAGATGGATTATTGACTTATTGGTATGAGAATAGACAGAAAAAGATGGAAGGAACTTACAATAATGGAAAACAAGTTGGTAAATGGACTTATTTGCTTTCGAATGGACAGAAGTGGAGAGAAGGAACTTTTAAGGATGGTATAAAAGATGGGAAATGGACTAGGTGGTATGAGAATGGACAGATGAAGCAAGAAGGGACTTACAAGAATCACTATGAAAATGGTAAATGGACTTTTTATTACGAAAACGGACAGATACGTGAAGAAGGAAACTACACAGGTGGACAACAAGAGGGTAAATGGACTTATTACAACAAAGACGGAAGTATTAAAGAAGTCAAAGAATTTTAACGGATTGCATTCCACTGAAAATTGATTCCTCTGGGTAAATTGAGGAGACTTTTATTTATAGCATTGTTGGGTGGTGTATACCTCTACCAGACAGACACAAGCAGGAGAGAGTACTATAGTACAAATGTACAGTATAGTAAGTAGTTATATATCATAGTGGTGTTTAATTAAAACAAGAGGAATAGTAATGAAAAATATTTTCATTATTTTTGCGGTATTAGGTTTTCATTTCATTTTTGCTCAACAATCATTGCGTCAGCAGTTGGTGTTGAGTTCTATATCAAATGTATCTAAATCAACAGATGTAAAAATAAAAATTAAGGATGATATAGAAATAAAAACTGGCACAATTTACAGATATAATTCTTCAAAGTTAATTCTAAATACTTCCCGTCTCCAAAGAAGGGATTTTATTACAATCGGTGTTGCTACGGGTACTTTTACAGGGATTGGATATTTGCTTGCACTTGGGTCAAAACCATTGACAGAGAAATATAAAGTATTGAGTGAAATAAATATCAGCGAAATACAACAGATTCAAGTTAAAAAAACAAATAATAGGAATGCTTGGATTGCATCCGGTTTACTCGCAGTTGGCCTTTTATCTCAAGCAAATAAACCTGAAATGGAAGGAAGTGCTTTAGGATTTGTTTGGCTGCCTATTTCTCTCACACCTTTTCTATTAAAACCCTATTTTTCATATAGTTGGGAAACAGTTTTGAATATTAAATGATGGTATAACCCCCACTCCACCCATTCATTCCACCTCTTTGTAAAAAAGTGGGGATGGGGTAATTGATAACACCACAAATTGATTCCTCTGGGTAAATTGAAGAGAGTATTATTTATAGCATTAGCTAAAAGGAGAATGAAATGAAGAAATTAAAATCCATAATATTACCTGTTTTACTTGTTCTAATACTTGGCATACAATTGTATGCATATTT
>CAJWIT010000040.1 GCA_913041945.1 uncultured Fidelibacterota bacterium | reverse complement strand
GTCTACCAATTCTATAATATTATTCTAAATATAAAAAAGGAAAGAATCAAGCTATCTGGTATGTGTGATTTGGATCACAAAGCAACCTGTTTGGTGTAAGAGTGGCATATAAACAGGGGGGTGCTCCAAAGGTTGGGTAGCTTTTTCCTCTTCATTTTACCCAGAGGAATCAATTTGGATGGGAGGGTTTAAATCTGAAAATTTGCACAATTTTTTTTAAAATGTGAGTTGAAGCACATTTTATTATTGGAACTTCCTTACTTCAACAGCACCATCTTCCTTGTTTGCACAAACTCTCCTGCCTGTATCTGATAAAGGTAGACACCTGCACTTACAGGCTTGCCGTGCATGTCTGTAGCATTCCATTGTACTGACTTGTGCCCTGCAAGCTGATTTGTATTTACTAATTGGTTTATCTCTTTTCCATTAAGATCATATATTGTTAATGTTACATGATTGCCATCTGGAAGATCATACCTGAGTGTTGTCACAGGATTAAATGGGTTTGGATAGTTCTGGTGGAGTGTATACACATCAGGAATAACACCGACCTTTTGTGACAAGGTCATTCCATTTATATCTCCGGTGAAGGTTATCGTCCCTGTCCCTTGTATAATATGTTCCTCTCCATTTTCGGTGGTGAGAACCCACTCTTTACCCTTCTCTGCCATCATGTTCACTGTATAGTGTACGGAAAGGCTTGAATTTGTGTTTATCACACTGATCTCACCTGTATTCCGTGCGTACTTCATGTCATCAGTAAAACGGGCGTCAAATGCCATTTGCGGGAATACAGGGGGTAAACTGTAGCTGAGCTCCTCTCCTTCCGGAACGTCCTTGCCAAAGTACAGCGTAGATGTGTGAGTTCCATTAGAGAGTTCTAATGTATTGGCATCTGCAAAGTGATTCACTATTGGTACTGTTCTTCCCATGGAACTTGAACTGGACAAAGTCACATCTCCGTCAGCTAATGCCCTTACCCAGTAGCCCATCCCTGGATCTATGGTCAACGCATTATAATAACTGCCATCAAAAGCATAGATGCCATTGGACACCACCAAACCTGAATTGTATAACACATCTGCTGGTAAAGATGTTGAGATGCCAGAAATAAGGTTCCAGCCTTCAGTAAGAGATATGGTAAGCTCATCTATTGTTGTTCCAGTGAACTCTACTGTTCCGCCATCTGAGAGTCGTATCAGGTATCCTTGCCCCTGTATCAAGTATTCTACAGGTGAATATCCTTCACCAAAAGAATACATGGCATTGTTATATGCGTTAGGAAATAATGTCTGGTAGTGTGCATCCTCCATTTCTAAAGGCAGCCCCACCATATTCCAGCCTTGAGCATAATCAACAGCTAGAGATTCAATGTCACCACCAATAACAATGGTTGTGACGTCCTCGAATAAAAAATCACCTCCATGTCCAACAATCACATCATCAATCAGGATGGTAAAGTCTCCCATTCCAAAATCACAGCACATTCCATCTCCGTAGGTATCATAAACGGTGAGTTGATATGTTCCCGGTGGTGCACAGTATTGATCTGAATTTGTCCATTGACCACCACCGGACATGAAGTTATTCACATTATCTGCGTCATTAAGGGTCCAAAAAGTTTCCTCGGGATAATTATCAAAACTCAATAAAATTTCAATAGTGCTTCCATTATTACAGGGTGTACATGTACCGTTATCTATAAGAGCAAGAGGATCAAAGTTGTCCGCGTTTGGATCGGTACACCCATCCATTGCCCAGTTATAAGGATAATCATAGTTTACTCCATTCAGAATGACCCTAAATGTATATATACCAGGAGGATCATCGCCGGACAATAGACCACCCCACCACCACCAGTAACCTGAGTAATTCCCATCAGGAATGATTGTTATCGAGTATAAAACAGTACCACCAACACCAAGGACCTGATAATAGATTGGTTGTCCAGCAATAACATCCCTGAAATGTCCCACAGAATAACCCAAATCAGGATTAGCATAATGATCGCGGTAGTTTAGTATGCTTGGTTCTGGACATTCCATCCACCATGATAAAAAACCGTAATTTCCCGCACGCAGTAATTCCGTTTCACGATAGGCATGTTGGTCTTCCCAGTAAGACTCTTCTATATCATTGCATGCACCTTCATAAGGGTCCACCACAACATTATTTACATCCATGACTTGAAAATGAAGGTGGGGGCCGGTAGAATTCCCCGAACTACCTACAAGCCCAAGGTATTCGCCCCTCTCTACAGTGTTCCCAATATCTTTTGGTGTGAGAGAACCGCTTTTCATGTGTCCATACCAAGCCTGAGAACCATCATCATGCATAATATAAACAGCGTTCCATGATTGACCTAACCATGCACACTGCCTATCATAGAATCCATCAACTTTATCAATGATTATGCCTGGAGCCGCCGCAACAATAGCTACTTCCTCATTGTCCATCATGTTCCATGAGTGAGGCCATAGAAAATAATCTGTTCCTTGGTGCCCGTTATAGGTCCGTCCAGAGCAAAAATAATCCGTCCACCCCGTTGTAGGATCATGATCAACAAAACCTGAAATTCCCCAGTAATCATTGGCATTGAAATTTTCAGTAGGTGCCAATGGCCAGGTAAAATCTGTTGGGACACGGCTTGGTGTTTTCGGAATAATCCCCTGTTCTTTTAAATAGTCTATATTCTCCTTTAATCCTCTTATTATCTCGGCTTCCTGCTCTGGAGATAATTCGGGCACAGAATTGGTATCCTCTGCTCTAATTCCAAGCCATCCCGAGTTAGTCTCAGCATCGTAATGCCATTCACCTTTATCCTGTAAATTCTTTGGAATTATGCCCATTGGATTTGTCTTTTTCCATTGTGACTTATCCAAAGGCGTACTTGCTAAAAGGATGTTCACAACCAAAAATGGAAATACTATTAATGAAATGTAATTATACCGTTTATTATACATATTCTCCTCCTACGTTCTTTAATATAATCTATTTGCAAATTGGTGGTTAAAATAATTTGTATAATGTAAATATTTTATTTAGTGTAATGCAAGAATAATAGTGGAGTAGTACTGTACACTATTACTTAATATATGATACATTCTACCAGATAATACTTAATCTTTTATAACAAGTAAGCCCCGAAAATGATTCGGGGCTTACTTGATTACAGTGAAAAATAAAATACTACTATTTTGTCAATGAAGGTTCATCAGTACAAATGTCATCCCAATGATCCAAAATCATTCCCATTGCTTTTTTCGTCCGTTCTTCCCTTGCAGCTTTGTCAGGATATTTCTCTTTTGTAACCTCATCCAGATGTTTCAGGCCAGCATCCATTTGGGTAAGGTTTTTCCATTCCCAGATAAGAATCACATTCCAATTTCCTGCCCACCAGTGCCTTAAGACCTTTGCACTGAGTATTTCGTCAACCTCATCCCACAGTGTTTTATTTTCCTTTAAATGGTCCATGTACTCATCAACCATATCATATTTGATTTTGTAATGAGAGACTGAAAAGATATTACCTTTTTCCTCTTCATCCTGAGCTACTACCAGTGTTGTCAGGATAAAAATTCCTGTCAAACAGGTTATTATTGTTTTTTTCATTGTTTCCTCTCTATTGTTTAAACAGTATTACTTTTTTTTGTGAATTCCTCTTCCTCTATTATATAATCATCCAAAATATATTCCTTCATATTTCCTAAGGATTATTCAGATATATTATCCATGCGTTTTCCATCTTTCCATTCACCTACGTACTGTCGATCATCAGCATATGTTACTGTACCCTGCCCATGTCGTTGATCATTTTTAAATTCACCTACATACTTTTCACCATCAGCATATATTACTGTACCCTGACCATGTCGTTTACCATCTTTCCACTCTCCTACATACCGTCGACCATCAGCCCAGGTGTATGTACCCTGTCCATTGAATTTATCATTTTTGTACCGTCCTGTATATTTATTTCCATCAATAAGGGTTAGTACACCCTGCCCATTTCGTTTATCATCTATCCACTCTCCTGCATACTGTGTACCATTAGGCCAGGTGAAAGTACCCAGGCCGTGCCTATTATCACCTTTGAATTCCCCAATATACTTTTTATCACCAATATAAGTTAATGTACCCTGCCCATTTCGTTTACTTTCTTTCCATTCTCCCACATATTTTTGACCATTAGCCCAGGTGTATGTACCCAGACCATTAAATTGATCATCTTTGAAGTCTCCTGCATACTTTTCACCATCAGCATATATTACTGTACCTTGACCATTATATTTACCATCTTTGAAGTCTCCTGCATACTTTTCACCATCGGGAGATGTGGATATGCCCTGTCCATTTAGTTTACCATCTTTCCATTCTCCTACATACTTTTTACCATTAGCCCAGGTGTATGTACCCAGGCCATTAAATTGATCATCTTTAAACTCTCCTGCATAGTGTCCACCACCGAGAGAGGTGAATATACCCTGTCCATTTAGTTTATCATCTTTCCACTCTCCAGAAAATCTATCACTATCGACAAGGGTTAATGTACCCTGATTATTTCGTTTACCGTCGATCCATTCCCCTTCATATTTTGAACTATCAGGAAAAAAATACACACCCTTACCAGTATAAGGTTCACCATCTTTGAATTCACCTTCCCATGTTTCTCCATCTGGGTAGGTAATGATACCCTTTCCATGTAATTTCCCTAGTTTGCTTCTTTCCCCTTTGTATTTTATTTTTTGAGGAACATCACAACTAATACAAACAAAAATGAAGAGAAAACAAAGAACCTTCATCAATCCTATTTTATTACATTGAAAATCAATACTCATTTTATAGAAACTAATTTAGAATTATTCACCTCAGCAGTCCCATTTATTTTGTCTCTGTAAAATCGTGTGTCTGGACCCGATAAAGGTAAACCCTGATGGAATGCGGCATCCTCATTATAGGACCCAGATTGTTGCGGAGAGAGAGGGATTCGAACCCCCGTTACTCAAAAGAGTAAACCGCATTTCGAGTGCGGCGCGTTCAACCGGACTCTGCCATCTCTCCAGTTAAATATTGTCAACTAGTGGCTACCGGTGATATAATTTTCAAGATGATGAATTGTGACTTCCTGTTCTGAGATGATTTGTTTCACCACATCCCCAATAGTTACGATGCCCATCACTTGATTATCATCAATCACCGGGACATGCCGGATGCGTTTCGCCGTCATCATTGCCATACAGTCATTGATGGTTTTTTGAGAATCTATGTAAAATACTTTTTTGGTCATCAATTCTCCTACCGGTGTCTCTTTTGATGATTTGTCTTTCAGGATTACTTTCCGTGCGTAATCCCGTTCGGAAAAAATGCCCGTAAGCTTTCCATCCTCCATCACAAGCAAAGCACCGATTTCTTTTTCAGACATTATTTCTAACGCTTCAAATATCGTTGCTTTCGGTTCAACTGACCAGATTTGGTCACCTTTGGCATTCAATAATTGTGCAATTGTAGTCATAATAAATTTCCTCTTTTCATAACAATTCGCTCACGAAACATCACATGGGAAAATTATACTCACTATTAATTTAATCCTTCCCTACCCTTATTACCAAAAATAAAAAGGCGGCATGGTGTGCAAAAAATTTACTGTGCGCATTTCGTGTCTATATTAGGAATAATCTTTTGGATCCTTCGTAAGAAAAACAAGGGAGAAAATGCCCAGAATTATAAAAATACCGATTCCAATTAATACTGCTTCAATTCCGAAGCGTGGGGCACATATTCCTGTAAGGATGATTGAAAGGAGTACAAAAGGGGCTGTGAGGCTGTCAGTGAGAGCGAAGTATATCTTTATATCCCTATCGCCGGCAAATTCATAAATGAGGCTCATTGCGGATGTCATCCATCCGCCCATACCTATTCCAAGGAAAACAAAGATGATATAAACATGAAGGAGCGATGTAGCCCAAAGGGCTGACACAAGGGCAAAAAAGAAGGCAAGAAAAACAAGAACCATGGCGTGCTTATGTCCGAACTTATCACCAAATTTTCCTGTTATATATCCGGATAGGGCAGCTACAGTTGTATTAATGACTATAAAAATCCCCGCTTCACTCATTTCAAAATTCAGTTTGTCCTGGGCATACACGGCATAAAGAGAAATTGCAGGGTAGTTGGCAGTAAGGAGAATTCTGCTGAATATATAATTTCTGAAATTCTTGTCCTTATTCAGTATCTGCCTGAGTTCTCCTGTAAATTCCTTGAAGGTTTTCGAGTCAGAACGACGAACATTAGTGGATGTGCGGTAACACATAAAGAGCAATGTTGCAATAATAACGCAGACTGCATATATGATTAGGCCGTACCCAAAATTTTTCGGGAATGCTATTGAACTGGATAAAAGCATTTTTACAGCAATTCCACCGAATAACCCTGCAAAACTATTAAAGAAAAATGAGACACCGAAAAATTGCCCTCTCTTTTCAGCAATATGGGCAGTGTCAAGAAAATCAGCCCAAAAAGGAAAGACAATACCAACTCCAAGGGTAAATAAGATGTAGCAGGAAAAATAGAACATCCACGCTGATGGACCTGTTAACCCAGTGTAAATAAAAATAAAGCCAGCCAGAAAAAGCGGAGGAAGAAGAAGTCCATGAGAGGCAATTACAGAGAATTTCAGGTTTTTGGTGTTTCGACCCACAAAAGCAGTGATAATCTGAGGGATTGCAGAACCTATCACAAAAATCCCTGCTATGGAGCTGATTATAAATGTGGGGGCGTTCAATTCATTCAGAAAGAGTGGAATGACAGCATAGGTTGTGTGAAAGGCCATTCCGAAACCCCAGAACAATTCATGAAGGGAATTGACACATAAATTCCAGTTGTGTTCCTGTGTTGTGACTTGCCTATCCAAGGCTATAAATATACCACCATCGCATAAAATATGCACTCCTGTAATTGGGGAACCTTACAAATAATATTCATCTAAATGTACAGTAGAAAAAGAGCCCCGCCAAAGATGGAAGGGATTTGCTAATTATTTCAATAATACCATTTTCCGGGTTTCAATAAATGCACCTGCCTGTATCTGGTAAAGATAAACTCCTGCACTCACTGGCTTGCCGAAACTGTCAGTGGCATTCCAGGCTACCGATTTGTGCCCTGCAGGTTGGTTTATATTAACAAGCTGGTTTATTTCTCTGCCGTTAAGATCATATATTATTAAGCTTACATGATCATCAAATTCAAGAGAGTAATTTATATTTGTAGTGGGATTAAATGGGTTTGGATGGTTCTGATGAAGTGCAAATGAGTGCGGTAATTCTGTATTTTTGGACAAAAACAATCGTTCTTCTGATGGAACGATTAACTCACCGTCTCCTTCCAGCTTATAATCTGCACCCTTGGATGAAGACAAATTCCATATCTCATCGTTTTTTAGACTGTAGGTCAATGTGAGAAAATCTGAATTCGTTGATATTTCCATTTCACATTCCTCACTACAATATTTCCATCCGCCCTTAAATCGACTATCAAAAGCGCCCACAGGAGGCTTTGGAGGTAAGCTATACTGAAATTGTTCCTCATCTGGTACAGAAGTTCCAAAGAACAATGGCTGGCCGTTAATGGTAATTGTATGTGCATTCTGTAAGGGAGTGTTTCTAACAATTTTGCGTGATGCCGATCCACTGTTAGACACAACAACACTGCCATTTGCCGAACTCCGCAACCAATATCCATTTCCAGGCTCTAATATATCTGCATTTACATATCCACTTGAACTGAACCCATATACTGTTCCGGGGATGATTAACTCATCGGGATCTTCAATTTCGGACAGTGCCACAGGATTTGAGATACCGGAGATCAAGTTCCACCCTTCTGTTATTTCCAGAGTGAGATTTTCAATTTCTAATCCTGAAATACTTGTCACTCCGCCTTCGTTAAATCGTAACCAGTATCCATTGCCAGGCTCAAGATTTTCTTCCTGTAAATAACCATTCTCAAAGGAATATAATGTGCCAGTAATTGCATTTGGAAAAATTGATTGATAATGAGCATTTTCTACGTCCAATGGCAGACCTATCATATTCCATCCATCCATATGGATCATTTCCAATGTCATTTCCGATGATCCTTCAGTAACAGATAAGACAACCGGGATTTCAATATCTTGTTCCACATTTGTATCCAGAATAATCCATGTATCATAGACACCCAATCCTAAACTAGAGGCATCAGCTGTAACGATGAATTCAGCAGTTTCCCCACCTAACAGCAGGCCGTTCAGCTCATTATTTTCAGATGAAACATCCAGCCAATCGATTGATTCAGACTCAATGATTTGAACAGATAGGTTATTATGGACATAATTGCTGTTATAGGCTACCTGTAATCCCACAGTGCCGGATTCATCCTGGATTCCTATGGTAGCAGAATGCGTCCCTGTTATTTCCCGGTAATTCAGCTGGACCTTTCCACCTGGATAAAGGACAATCTGGAAATCATAATAACTGTCAGGATTATTTGACCACCAACCGGCTACCTGATCAAACCAGGCCACAAAACGATCAGGATTTGAATTCACGTATACATTCCCTGAGCAGTAATCATTGCAGTTATTGTTTACAGGATTCAAATCATCCCAGAATCCAAAAACTGCTGGACGGGGAGCATTTGTAGATGGTATTTGCGTATTAGACCATTCCGTGTTATCCTCACTAAAGCCGACCCATCCGTTAGGATTGACGACACATTGAGAATATGACTCTTCATAAAAGGGAAAATCAAAACCAATATTGATGGAACTTGTACCCCCGTCATTGGAAGGAAAAGTTACCTGCTGGGTATTAGGATCACTTGAAATATCGATCCATTCATAGTTTATTGATGGTTCCAGGTCAGAGTCACTCCAAAAATGCCCAAACCCGTCTGGACCTCCCCCGCCATATTCAAATGGGGACGGTGTGAGAATGGAAACATCATAAAACAGTACGGATCCTGTCTCACCGCTATTGGTTACACTCAACGTACTGGATGCAGACTGACCTGATTCTACCGAAAAGCCAAAGAAGTTGGGTGAATAGGTCAATGCTGCCGTGGCACTGTTGCACCCAATAAAATCTACGACATACAAACCATGTTCAACGTCAGAAACATACGTGTAACAACTTTCTGTGTATGGGTATGCACCCCAGGCTCCATTATATAAACCGTCACTCCCGGGATATGTGTCGTAATATCCTGCATGGGTTGGATTATAAGGATCGGAAATATCCAGGATCTGTAAACCAAATACATAATAGCTTGCATATAAATATTGATCACGGACAAATACGTTGTGGACTGATTTATCTCCCCCACCATCAACGGTCCATTGTGAAATCATATTAATATTACTGAAATCCTGAATATCCCATATTTTAATATTACCACCGGCAGTTTCATCAGCAGAGATAAGGTAGTTTCCATCTTCTGTTACCCAGCAGGCATGAGCCATTCCTGAATAAGTCCAACTGGTTACCGTTTGAGGATTTGTCTTATCAGAAATATCAATAATGTACATGGTGCTGCTGTAAATCCCCGCAGCATAGGCATAATCACCGTGGACGTATAAATCATGGATATATTCTCCTGTCCATCCTCCAACTTCCACAGGCTGTGCCGGATTACTTAAATCCAGTATATGAATATGATAACCACTGGCACCCACCACATATAAATATCCATCAGCCTGGAAGATATTGTGACTATTGGTAACCCCTTCCCAGGTGTACACAAGTTCAGCATTCTCCGGATCTTCAATATTCACAACCTGTATTCCCTGGGAAGCTTCCGTGCCGATGTACATATAATGCCCATAGGTTTTTACATCACGCCAAACAGAATTATCTCCAGGAATAAATCCAACCTCCACAAGTCCAAAAAAACCATCGTTAACACGGACAATTGAAGTCCCTGTTCCTGTGCCTACCAATGCGTACTCATCGCCGTTGTCAGCTTTATATCCCCAGATATCATTCAGGTTTTGAGAATACTCCAAGCTTCCTATCAGCTCTGTATTCCATCCCTGAGAATACACGAATATTGGGAATAAAAATGCTGATAGTAGTTTTTTCATAAAACTCTCGTTTTTTAGATAATAATCATCCCAAATATATAATTATCTCTACTTAAAAAAGGTGTTAATCATCACACAGTTTCAATAAGGTTAACGTTTAAACTTTATTTTATCCTTAATTAAAAATATACAGGCATCTTTCCTTGACATCTCTGGAACTTATTTCAGCAGAATCATCTTCATTGTTTGAGCATATGTATCACTTTTGAGTACACACAAATATATCCCGGCAGATACCATTTTACCTGAATCATTTGTACCATTCCAAGTAACTTGGTGACTTCCACTCTCAATTTCAGCGTTTGCAAAAACTTTCACTGGCCTTCCTAAAAGGTCATAAATCATAAGGGTAATATGGGCCCGCTTCGGTAGGTCGTAATAAAAAGTTGTAATAGGATTAAATGGATTAGGATAGTTTTGGTGGAGTGTAAAGGCTAACGGTATAACTGCCTTTCGTTCTAAGGTGAATCTCTCTGCTGATGGAACAGTAATCTTACCTGTACCTTCAAGAGTGTATTCAGTACCACTTGTTGATGTAAGTACCCAATTCATTTTCTCTCCAGCATCAATAATCACATCATAGCTAACAGTAAGCCTTTTATAGGGGCTCATTACCTCTATTTTAGTGTTTTCTCCTGCAATCCTTGTATCACCCCTAAACCGCACATCAAACGCACCTAACGGTGGTTTTGGTGGAAGCTGATAACTGAGCTTCTCTTCTTCCGGTATAGATACACCAAAGTAGAGGTCGCTGCCATTAAAGCTAAGTTTGTTGGCTTTTGCTGTTCGATCTGTAAATGCGGATATTGTTTTTGCAGCGGTACTGCTTGAAATGGTGATGTCGCCATCTGCACTTGCGTTAATCCAGTATCCATGACCTGGTATTAACATAGACGCGTTGGAATAGGAACCTGTGAACTCATAAACCGTATTTGGAACGATAATACCGCCAGGATCAGAAATACCACTAACATTTGTCACTTCACTGATGCCGCTGAACAGGTTCCACCCTTCATTCAGACTGACTGTCAGGCTCGTGATTAGTGTGCCGGTAATTGTTGTACTGCCTGCCTCGGGGAAGTTGAGCCAGTATCCCTCTCCTAAAACCAGGACATCTACATTAACGTAAGACCCTGAAAATCCATACAATGTTTCTTCAACAGAACTTGGATACACACTTAATTGTGATGCGTCTTCAACATCAACAGACAATCCTACCAAATTCCATCCTAATAAATAATCAACACTTATATTTTCTAAATCAAAGTCTACCTGAAAATACTGAAGACCACCTGTCCGGGAACCGACGATTAACTCCGGTTTACCATCAGAATCAATATCCACAACTGTCGGCGCAATATTTATTCCCGAATATGGAAAGCTTGTCATTTCTTCAAGTTCAAATATTCCTGAGGTATTTTTTATCAAAAATAATTGTCCTGTCTCATTGCCAATAAAAAAATCAAGGTCTCCATCATTTTCATAATCATAAAGAGATGGTATAATTTTTTCTCCAAGATCAAATTCGGGGAAATAATCTTCATTCTCACTTCTAAAATCGGGGTTTGTTATAGAGCCCTCATTTTCCCAAAAATGAATTTTTCCATTTTTATCACCAATAAAAAAATCTAAATCAATATCCTGGTCTATATCTCCAAATATTGGAGTAGAATATCCTGAAAGATCTATATTCAAAAATTCTACGCTGTTTGCAAAGCTAGGTTGAGTCGGACTTCCTGTATTTTCGAAATAAAATATTTTTCCATTCCAGTCTCCCACAAATCCATCCTGATCACCATCTCCATCTATATCTGCAAATGTTGGTGCAAGATTATTTCCAAGATTATCACCAAAAAAATTGCTATTTGTCAAAACAAAACTTGGATTCAAAGATGATCCGATATTTTCAAAATAATATACTGTCCCTG
>CAJWIT010000039.1 GCA_913041945.1 uncultured Fidelibacterota bacterium | reverse complement strand
CACCCAAAAGATCCAGTCATAGGTGAATATTAGTAAAATATCTTTATTCCAGGTCACGCCAAGGTAGATCAGGGCAGCGATTGTGTAGACCCAAAAACTAAATGAAAGTGTAGACACATGACCGTGGGACCGACCCGATACTATCGACATGATCCCCCAGGAAATGGAAGCGCATATGAAAAACAGATTGCCGTTAGCGATCATTTGTTCCAGAGACAGTGTCCAGGCCTGTAATACAATCACACCGCCAGTGAAACCCAGTACCAGACCCATGATATCCTTACGGTAGATCACCTGTTTCAGTAGCAATACAGAAATAATGAATGTAATAATTGGATTGAAGGTCGGGACGATAATGCCACCCACACTGGCGGATCCTCTATCGATGCCAACGAAAAAGAAAATATTGTAAAGAGAGATAAACACGGCACCTGTTAAAACATATTTCATACCCTGACGCGTCACCCGGAAATCATTACCGGTTAACCATAGTACTGGAATCATGGTAATGCTGGAAAAGAAAAAGCGCCAGAAAGCCAACACGGATGATGGTCCATAATCGCTCAAGACCTTTCCGTTCGTCCATGATAGCCCCCATGCGGCCATGGCGAGTATCATTAAAATGTATAATAAAATGGGGGAATGGTTCTTATTCATAAGCCGAAAAATTACATTTCAACTTTACATTGACTCAGTTAATTCATTCTGGGTCTCTGTATCTTGCCACCAGTTATTCTAATACATGTATATTTTTTCAGCGCAGATTTCTTTCAGAACTTTCGGCGGTTTATCCGAAGGTAAATCCTTCCAGGATTTCTGATTCATTGGTCCCTTCCGGTACCCACGATAGATCCAGGATAGTATAGCTAGGCTTGGTGGTATTAAAAATAGGCACCACTTTCATTCCGATTTCCGGTTCGCCCACAGATAAATATCCCATTAGTATTGTAGGCACCCCTTCAAATTCTACATTTACAAAGCGAATGGGCTTTGGCAGCGTATTGAATGCACCGGTCCGTTCGGTGATCATGAATGTATGTACAGTGGCGCCCTTTTTGGCTGTTTCAGTCATGTCCACAATTGTATTTTTTCCTAAACAGTCCGGGCAGTGTATGCGGAAGGGGATAAAGATGGAGCCATTTGCGTCACAATTCTGACTATCACATCGGGTGCCCAGCAGTTTTCCCTGGCCTAACCCTTCGAAGAAAGGCGCTTCGCCGCCATACATGTGTACGTGGGTCAAATCCCGGGGATTGGTGACACCCATCAGTTCACCGTCTTCATTGCGGATAGGCTCGTTAGGATAGGGAAAATGGAATTGCCCGTCCAGGCGATAGCGGCCGTTTTCTACCCGAACTTTTCCACGCTTGGCTGTACTCATGATTCTTTCCTTTCTAATTGATGATCCGGATGGACAAGAATTGTTGCGGTCACATGTGAACCGACGCCGGCGTGGCTGATGGCCATTCCCCGTTTGGCGCCTTCTACCTGAAGGTTGGTCCAATCATCAGGTTTGGTACGGCCGAACCGGTCCCATTTGGACTGGTCTTCGTGCATTTCCGCCCAGCGTCCCCAAATATGCTGGCCCACTTCAACGGTCTGCATAATTCCCGTAGCACCAACAGCGTGCATACAACCGATGAGTCCGCCGCAAAGATTTGATGGCAGTTTTCCGGGCTTGCCAGTATGGGGATTGGTGTGGTAACAGTCACCTGATTCCACATATGTCCGCCCTTCGCCGTAAGGCCGGATACCAAGATCTTCGTAGCTCTGGATATCGCTGATGGTAAAAGCATCGTGCAGTTCCACCAGGTCCAGGTCTTCCGTAGGATCCACAACTCCGGCCATTCGGTAACCGTAATAAGCAGCCATCCGGGCAGCCAGGAATCCGGTGAATCCAGGGTAACGGTCTCCGCCTGGAAAGCGCTCGCCCAGGTCTTTATACTGGTCTGGTGGTTCATTAGGTAATAACGGAATATCCATGTCCCGGCGATCGGCAACACGCAGGGTATGGCTGCCGGCGGATACATAAATCATGAGCGGATTGTCCGTTAGTTCATAGGCGGTTTTCTCATCACATAGAATTGCACAAGACGCTCCCACACTCATGAGGCAGCAGTCCAGTGCCCGAAGGGGATAAGCCACCACCGGAGAATTCAACACATCTTCCACGGTAATGTCCATGGGCCCCTGGGCGTGTGGATTCATGCGGGCATATCCACGGTTTTTAACGGCAATTTCCGCCATGGTTCGGCGAAAAGATTCCTCTTCTTTGCCAAAGACTTGCCAGTATTTTTGGGCCATTACCGCATAGTACCCGGTATAAATATGTCCCAACGGTGTTTCCCAATCCTTATCTGCTGCGGAGGCGATGTAGTTATTCCCTTCATCTGTGGGCACCTCGTCCATACGTTCCCAGCCCATTGCCAGAACGCAATCGGAATACCCGGAAGCAACAGCTTTAAAAGCTTCCCAAAGAGTGGATCCACCAGTGGCGCCGCCGGTTTTAATCCCAATATTGCCTAATGGATCAAGTCCAAGCCTATCATGGATAACCGCTTCGCCTAGAAGTTGGTCTCCAAAATGATCCGCAAAGTGTCCATAATAGCAGGAATGAATATATTCCTTGAGTTCAGCAGGTGTTTTATTAATGAATTCTGCTGCTTCCACAAAGGAATCTATAACCAGTTCTTCCGTTCGTTTTTCCGGTACAGCACGGCCAAATTTGGACATACCACCAGTAACAAGAAATACCGGCCTCTGCATCTGTGGTATCTTGAGTTGTTTATCACTGAATTTGATCATAATACACTTCTTTTTATTATAGAGTTAATGTGATTAATTAGATGAAATCTGTGAGCTCGTTCATCCATAATAATTATATGAAAAATTACTATGAAGACATAACACAGATGAATAAGAATAACGATGAACATTGGTTGAAATGTGGTATAAACTTATGTCAAAATAGTATTTGTTTTTATAGAGCTTCAGGTGAGCAAAGGAATAAAATGAACCAGTAAAATTCGTTAGGGTTTTCATTTGTTCGTAAATTCCCAACCTGTTTATCCTTTAGAGCAATGAATGATTTTATGGTTGTCTCATAGTTTCATTCATCATTACCGGCAGTGCAAAGCTTCTCTTCCTGGACTTTGCCCAGTAATATGTCCCAAAACCGGTCATCAATTCAAGGGCAGTAAACAGGGCTAAATTCTGAGCAACACCCCCAGCAAAACCGTAGCTGTGGAGACCTACATTTAATAAATTCACACCAAACCAGGCAATCACAACCACAATATTATTCATAATCATCCCCAAGGCAAAACCAGTCGGCTTTGCCAGCCCGGTAAGGCGCATGTGCACCATCATCAGCTGCCACATGACAATAAGAAGAGCACCGTTTTCCTTAGGGTCCCATCCCCAGAACCGGCCCCAGGACTGGTCTGCCCAAATCCCTCCCAGAATAGTTCCGAAGAGAGTGAAGAAAAGAGCGATGAGGGTCATCCCGAACATGTTTTTATTGATACTTTTTAACAGAGTCTTATTTCCAGGGCTCCGTATCACTTGGATGAGATACAAATGCCCGATAAATCCCGCAACCAGGGATGCCCCATAACCCAGCGTAATGGTGGTAACATGGGTTGCCAGCCAGAAATTTGAATTGAGGACTGCCACCAGCATCCCCAGTGTATCTCCATCAGCAGCATATCCAAAACCGATATAATGAAAAACTGCCCCGCTCACTGACCCTATAAACAACCCCAAACCATCGCGGCGGAAGTACTCAATAATCACTGCACAAACCACAGCGGTAAGTCCGACAAAAATGACAGTTTCATATAAGGTAGAAACCGGTGGTCTTTCCATAATGACCATCCTCAGATAGATGCCGTAGGCATGATATAAAAGTCCCAAAACCAATAAACCAGCGGAAGTTCTTTTCAACCATTTTGGCTGAAACATCCAGCTTACTCCCAGAAAAATAAATGCCAGAAGGTAAAATGCCACACTGTTATAAAACAGATTCGCTTTATTCACCCAGGTTTCTTTTTTAAGCAAATTGATATCCGGTTTGCCTTTGGCAAGGGATGTGATTCCTGTCTCATAATCCATCAACGCTGACATTATTTTGTTTTCATCACCCAAAACCCGTCCAGACAGATATTTTTCCAGAGCATTGAGGATTTTATCCTGATAGGGCTCACGGGGCCTGCCATCCATCAACTCCCAGGGGGAAAGCCAGGTTCCGGTCTCATCTAGAGGAGACGGAGGAATTAATTTTAGCGCTTGTGCAAAATTATCTGAGCTGATCTGTTTCAGTGCGATAAGGATTATACTAAGTTCCCGATCTGTATCTGTAAGCTCCTCTTCCGATTTGTTTATTACACCCTGCATCATTTCACTTAGAACATGTACATACGTAACAAGATGGGCATAACTGACCGCTTTGCCGGAGGGTATATTCAGTTTCTCTGCCAGGATGGAATCATTAACTGAGATAGAGGGCACCAGACAACTCAAGCTGAGGGCAATTCCCCTGAAATGCATGGCATTTATGTATAGTTCCAGTAGTTGCTGCTCAAAAACAGTCCGCGATTCGTCTGGTTTATTATAAACTTCACTAATCAATTCGAACTGTTTTTGAAGGCCGGGGATCAGTTCATTAAAGCTGTATTTATGATCATTGGTCCAATCCAATTTCAGGCTGGCTACCACCTCAGGACTTCGGATATTGAATACCTTTTTGCTCTCCCCTTCTGCTGGATTTAATGTCAGGTCAATAATCCAATCAACGGCGGACATATTTTTATGTTTTACCGACCTTTTTCCGTAAAATGCAAGGAGCTGGTTTCGGGCATATGTGTCCAGCGGTTTAATGCGGCCACCATCCTGGACAGGAAAATCCCTCTCATCAAAATCTCTGCCATCTAATGTGGGAATAAGCAGAAAAATAGAAATAAATAATCTTAAACAGAATTTCATTATTCACCATCTCCGAGATTTTTCCGTAGTGGCTTAGGCAGGTTAATGAGTAAATGCAGAAGCAGTCCAATACTCATAATGATGCTTGAAATATAGGGGAATAACCTTCCATAATTTTTTACTGCTGCCAGCACTGTTGTGTCTCCTGCAGGCCCCTCAATAAAAGACGATTGGAAAAAAGTATATCCTCTATGACGCAGGGGTTCGTTCATTTCAATCAAAACTCTCCTGGGGATACCATTTTCAACTAAGTTGACTTCCGAACTGTAACTTTTTGCTATGCCTGTTCCAGGATGCAGGACTTTCTTAAAGTCTAGCAATTCAATTGAAAAAGGAAGATATGTTCGTTTTCTCCGAATGATAAATTCATAATTCTGATTATTTATGACCGCGGTTTGTGTCACAGATTGTTCTAGGAAGATACCATAAATTCCATCGTTACTGGAGCCGGAATTTGTAATCCTATAAGTAATCCCGGGACGATTTCGGTTATTTTCCTTTTCCGGCTTTAACTCACTCAATATGAAATTTTTCAACATACCCCTATATTGGATTCCTGCAGGTGCAGTACGCTTCAAGGGTTCACAATTTCTAAGATAGCTGATAATCTCAATATTAAAATTCAGGTTTTCATGGGATAAGATATTTCCTTTTTCCAATATGGGCTGATCGAAAACTGTGTATTCATCCAAGGCTTCATTTGAAGTATTAATAACAGCCAGCTCCATATCATGATAGTCATCCACATGATTTGATTGAGCCCCTTCTTCAATTACCATGTTTCCCTCAGAACTGAATTTTGCTGTCAGCCCTCCACCTATAAGAAGGAGAAGTGCTCCAATATGCATAATAAGGACGCCAATTTTTTTTATTTTCCACAGATTCTGTTTACATAACATGAATGTGAGATTTACCAGCATAATAACCATGGTGATTCTACCGCCTGGAGCGGGAATGATGCCGCCCAACCAGGTAATGTTGGCCGAAAAATATTTCTGCTGAGAAGCATAGAGCCCAATATCTTTCTGGGCAAGAGTGCCCAGAACAACCAGTACCATAAACCAAATTACCGTGTAAACAAAGATCTTGGGATTACTGAATAGTTTAATAACCTGTTTCATTGACTGCTATTGTCACGTTTCATGGATGAACAAAAAGCTTTAAAATCTTTTTCTAATTCCAATATGCCATCTGCATTGGCAGTCAGCTTGATATATAACGTGCTATTATTAATCGGAAGTATCGTAGCCAGCATTGCTGCATCACTATTGGAATTGTTGATCAACCGAAAAAACTGATATGGTCCCAATTCGCTTTCTCCCGTTTGTGCCTGTGCTTTTATTTCAGCTTCAATTAAAGGTCTTAAACCAACCTGCCCCCGCCATCTATTGACATTTGCCATAAGCCCTCCTCCATCTCCACTTAATTCAATGATGGATAAATCTCCAGAACCGGTGGAAAATGGAACTTCAAAGCTCGCCAGCCTCATTGAAGAACCCCGTGAAGGAATCCATGAATCGGGTTT
This sequence comes from uncultured Fidelibacterota bacterium, assembly GCA_913041945.1. Lineage (GTDB taxonomy): Bacteria > Fidelibacterota > Marinisomatia > Marinisomatales > UBA8229 > UBA8229. The sequence continues at coordinate 5,912 of CAJWIT010000039.1, read as the reverse complement.
TTCCCAGGTGAAACCTGGTGGTCCGATTGTTATGTCTTTGATTTGATGAAGGTTGTTACTCGTTTTGATTTTTGGCAGGTGATATGTCCGGGAATGATCACCCGTGTCACAGGACAGTAACACTATGGCCAGTAAAATAAAAGTGGTCTGATTTTTTATCATGGTAGACTTTTGGTTCGAATAAGGAGGGAAATTTAGTGGGGTTTTTTCATCCCACACACTACAAATTGATTCCATACCCACTCCAGGGGTAAATTGGAGAGATGAAAAAAACTTTTTATTACAGCATAGTTATTTGTGTAGTCATGTAAAGAATAATCAGATTATACTTTACCAGATTTTCAACAAAAGATCATGTCAAGACCAAGAAAGCAATCCTTGTTAAATAGATTATTTTATATCCACTTTATTATGAGCTTATTGTTTGGTTCAGGAAAAGAAAAGCCAGAAATTCTGACCACATCAGTATCATTCTCTGGTATTGAATTCGAAGTTTTAAAAAACGGTGCATCCAACAACCACTACATTTGGCTGCACGGTGATGAAAGAACCGCAAACATGGCTTTAATGCATCATTTGAATCATTATGATGGTACAGCATTTCTGATAAAAAGTGATGAGCGGGAGGTGGCTTATCAAGACACAAAGATTGATCCAAATCGAATATTCTCCAGGCCAGGTTCATTCAGGGCTCTAAAAAAGTTCAAGCCGGAATGGGCACCGGGTATGCTCAAGAAAGCCTTGGATGAACTGGATCAAAATCGTGAACAATTCCTCTCTATCCTTTTTCCGGACTCAGGGGGTATTTTGATCGCAGTTCACAACAATTTTCGTGGGTATAACCTAAAATCTGAGTTGAAGAACTGCACCAAAGTTTCTATAAATCCAAAAGAAAATCCCCGTGACTTTATCATATGTACTGATCCTGATGACTTCGACAAATTATCCGTGGGTCATTATAATGTACTTTTACAGGATCAGCCTCCTAAAGAAGATGACGGCAGCCTGTCCTGGGCTGCGTTTCGGAATGGGATTCGCTATGTGAATATTGAAACAAGGTTAGGCTGGTTATCGCAGCAGAAAAAAATGCTGAAATTTATTGAGGAACGTTTAAACTGATTGATGTGGATAAATGGCATGAGATTCATTTATCTGCACTACTGCATTACATCAGGGCCCCTGAAATGAAAACTTTATTTGCAAAAGTATTAACTCAGCTTATCCAATCGGTGAGTTCTTCACACGACTATTGAGTTTTCGAAAAACCTCCTCACACAGGGCTTTCCCAAATTCTTCGTTTTCTTTGTAGCAGTATCCGAAGACTGACTCCCACAATTTTCTCTCCTCCATACAGAAATAGAAAAAGACGTGATCCCGCCACGGTCGAAATGCCTCCCACGCGACGGTAAACATTTCTTCTTTGATCTGGAACGGATAGGAGAGCTTCCCTGCTGCGTCCTCCATAGGAATCTGTAGGACCTTGCTCTCCAGGCCTTTAAGCCTGAGATTATTGATGGCTGGTTTAATAAAAGTCAGCGTGCCAAAGGAGACCAGTGCTACTTCATCTGGTGAAAAAGTGGAAAGTACTTTTCCGATAAGCTGTTCATAATCGTCTTTCCAACCACGGTAGAACACCATGGGGTGAAAATGAAAGCCAATGCTGATGTTCCTGTCCGCCACTGCCCTCGCCGCTTCAAGACGATCATTTTCAGAAGCAGTCAGATGTTCCTCATTTTTAATGACTATCTGCGGGTTGAGTGACCAACTCACGAAGACGTTTTCCGGCACATCCGCTTCAAGAAGGTAGGCGATATTCTTCGATTTTGTCTTCAGTTCAAGAATAACGTTTGGATTATTCCGGGCAAAATCGAATTGAGCATCAAGAATGCCGTTTTTATTCCCAAGAAAGAGGGAATCTGAAGACTGTCCGGAGCCGATGTGATATCTTTTCTGAGGATCAAGAACAACGCTTTGCAGCTTTTCGTGGAGGTTTGCGTCAACGGTGATATGTTCCGAATCATAAAAGGTCTGGATACTGCAGTAACTGCAGCCGAAACCACATCCCTGTACCGCATCGACCGTTCGCAGATTGCAGCAGACGGTTTTTTCGAAAGCCACTGGACACCATCCAAAGACAGTGCTATCACTATTTCGGACTGTCACCTTCCTACCAGAAGAAACCGACAAACGAGTGGAAAGCTTATCGGACTTATAGACCGTTCTGCGGTTCTTGAGAGAGTGCCACCTATCCTTGAGTTTTTGCAATAGGATTTTTTTTACAGGCTTTCCATTTCCTTCCAATTTTCTTTCCAGCTCAGACCATTGATCTGGTAGGCCAGGTTCCCTCCACATTTGAAAATCTGCAGCGATTTCCGTTATCTGCCGAAGCTCCTGAAAAGTCAAACGGTGCGTAAAACCAATCAACTGTATAGATTCCTGTAGCGCAGGATCTAGGCTGGAATAAAGCGCTTCCCGGGCAAACAGAGCAAACCGTTGTCGGTATTCAGTGGCGTTCCTAGGCCGACTCATAGCAGATCGATGATCTCTTCAATGGTTCCAAGGTTGTTCTCAATCAGTTTTGCCACTGTCGATCGGTTTACCTCAAATAAAGATTTATGCTCGTTGTCTGAGATCACTTTCAGTACCTGCACTTTACCAGGATTGGCAAAGCGACTCGCTGAGATGTAGAATCCAGACGCTTCCATTTCCACAACGTTGTTCTGTGAATAGTCCACTGTTGGTTTTTCTACAGTTTCGATTGATGCGGTCTCACATGGGGTTTCAAAAACGACAAGCGGGCACCACGATTGCCCAGACTGTACATCGGTGATTTTGTTTCCGAGAATTGCAGTGCCAACCGACATCTCTCTGTGGCCAGCGATGCCAACATTCAGCCAACCTGTGGAATCATTAGCTTTAGTAAGCGAAGCAAGATACCCCGTAGCAGAAGAGGAAGCAACCTTCCCTATACCGGAAATTATGAGCCAGACAGTTTCATCTTCATTGGTGTAGACTTTGAACGGTGTTGAACCACGATGATGAAGTCCAAAGTGCCGGATGATTGGCCGTGCCTCACAGGACAGAGCAACAACGAAGTTAATTCGCTCTTTCATCACAACAATTGAGAGTATCGCTCTCGAAATTGACCAGCTTCCATCACCTTACCTCTCTTCGACGCACCATCTATATAGATATTTATTTTCTCCCTGATCATTGCCTGGGCAGCTGTTTTATTTTCGACAGAAAGGACGCCAGATTCAATGATTTTTGCCAGCGCCTGAACACGAAACCGGTCCATCCCCCAGTATTTTTTTGAAAGTTGGTCCTCGTGTCCACCATACTTGGTAATGAGCGGTTTATCAATGTAAAGTACCGGATATCGTGCAGTCACCCGCAGCCACATATCGTAATCTTCACAGGCGGGAAGCGACTCATCAAAGAGTCCTACTTCATCAAATACGCTCCGGTGAATCATCACACTCGAAGGCGAGATACAACAGAGCTCCAAACATTTCTGGAATATCCATCCGCCATGCTTGGCGTGTTTCTTTCTGGGATTGACTCGCCTACCGTTTCGAATCCAGATCTCTTCGGTATGGCATAGCTTCATCCCGGGCTTTTCTGCCAAGACTTCAACCTGACCCTCGAGCTTCTGCGGAAGCCACTCGTCATCGGAATCAAGAAAAGCAATCCAATCACCAGATGCTTTTCGAATACCACTATTGCGAGCTGCGCTTACACCGCCGTTTGGCTGCCATATGTAAGCTACCTCCGAATATCTGGTTTCGATAAGAGAGGCAGTGCTATCGGTAGATCCATCGTCAACAATGATAACTTCGGTGGGCAGGAGAGTTTGGCAAAAAACTGAATCCAGTGCCCTTTGTAGCAGATGGGCACGGTTATAAGTGGGAATTACAACTGAAACGTTCAAAATTAGGACTGCTCTTCTATAGCTCTGGTTGCTTCCAGCAACGCAATCTTCTACCTGAAGGCATCAATCCCCGTAATGTCGGCACCCACCACAAGAGTGTGAATCTCATGCGTCCCTTCGTAGGTATAGACCGATTCCAAGTTCATCATATGACGAATGATGTGGTAGTCATTCATAATGCCGTTTGCTCCAAGAGTTTCTCTTGCCGTTCGGGCGATGTCCCGGGCCATGGAGACGTTGTTCATCTTTGCCATGGAGATATGCTGATGACGCATTTTTCCCCCGTCCTTCAACCGCCCAAGTTGCACCACCATCAGCTGCGCCTTTGTAATTTCCGTGATCATCTCCACAAGCTTTTTCTGGATCAGCTGGAAGGAAGCAATGGGCTTCTCAAACTGAATTCTCTCCTTGGCATAATTCAGGGCAATCTCGTAGCAGGCGCTGGCTGCACCAACAACTCCCCAGGCGATGCCGTACCGGGCCTGGGTGAGGCATGATAAAGGTCCCTTCATCCCTTTCACTCCAGGGAGGACATTCTCTTCCGGAATATGGCAATCATCGAAGATCAATTCGCCTGTATCTGACGCCCGCAGGGAAAACTTTCCGTGCATCTCCACAGCCGTGAAACCAGGCGTTCCCTTTTCTACCAGAAAGCCGCGTACAACACCGTCGTCATCCTTAGCCCACACCACCGCTACATCAGCAAGAGTACCATTAGTAATCCACATCTTGCTGCCGTTAATGACATAACCTCCATCAACCTTCCGGGCACGAGTGATCATATTGACAGGATCCGATCCATGGTCTGGCTCCGTTAATCCGAAACAGCCAATGGCCTCTCCCTTCGCCAATCGCGGCAGCCAATTCTGTTTTTGTTCCTCGTTACCGTAGCTGTAGATGGGATACATCACCAGTCCGCCTTGGACAGAAGCCATGCTTCGGAGTCCCGAATCCCCCCGCTCCAGCTCATACATCACCATACCGTAAGCAACATTGTTGAGACCAGCACAGCCATACTCTTCCGGGAGATTTGCACCAAAAAAACCAAGTTTCCCTATCATGGGAATCAGGTCCGTGGGAAAGGTGCCATTGTTGTGGTGTTCCGTTACAATGGGCATGAACTCTTTATCTACGAACTCCCGCGTCATCTTCTGGACTGCCAGTTCCTCTTGGGAGAGCAGGGTGTCTAAGTTGAAATAATCCGTTCCCAAGAAATCACTCATAGTATTTGCAGAAATGTATTATTCATAGTTGAGTTCTTTTTCTCCAGTTTTAATCTGTGCTTACATTAAAATAGATTGCCGGAAAGAATTTACAAAATCATCACCTTTTGCAGAAGCTGTAAAATAAGTTCGCTTTTAGCAGTATGAAGAAATCTCTGGACAATAATTTAGCAGAATTTGGGATCACATCTCCTCAGCATCATGTATTATCTGTACTGAATAATGAAGATGTCCTGGCATTATCTGCCATCGGGAAAAAAGTATTCCATATTTTCTAATATCCTATTCTCTTTTTGTGGTGAAAAATCGTCAAAATCAGATGTAAATTTCATCTCTAATTTTGATATTAAATTGCTAAGCCAGATTCCAATATCATAAAAAAATTTAGTACATTACATATAAAATAACAAATGGAAGTTGCATGAACTACAATTATAAAGATCTTTCCATCTCAAAATTATCTATCATCGGTGCTGGCCAGATAGGTCCGGATATATGCCTGCATTTCTCTAAAGTATTTTCAAAATACACTGTTGAACTGGTGCTTGTGGATATTGCTGAAGAGGCTCTTACCAGCGCAAAGGCCAGGATAGAAAAGAAAATCCAGAAAGGCGTGGCCACGGGCGCATTTAAACCAGCCATGGCTGAAACCATGACTAAAAGTATTACTTATACGACAGATTACCAGGATATTGCCGGATCGGAAATTGTTTTGGAGGCCGCCACGGAGGATGAAAAAATAAAAAATATCATCTTTG
>CAJWIT010000038.1 GCA_913041945.1 uncultured Fidelibacterota bacterium | reverse complement strand
CAACTGGGATAAACTGATCAATACCCTGTATGACACTATAAGTATCAAATACACCGCCACTAGAAGCGCAGGCACCCATGGAAATAACCCATTTCGGCTCCGGCATCTGTTCATAAATACGGATCAAAACCGGCATCATTTTGATGGAAATCCGACCAGCTACAATGAGTAAATCGGACTGCCGTGGTGAAAATCGAATCGCTTCGGCACCAAAACGGGCCAAGTCTGTGCGGGCAGCCAAAACAGCCATAAATTCAATCCCGCAACAAGCTGTGCCAAAAGGCATGGGCCAAAGTGAGTTCTTTCTACCCCAGTTAATAGCACTTTCCAGCGTCGTGGTTAAAACATTCGATTTGATATCGTCAGTACTCATATGCTTCTCACAGGTTTTTATCCAGCTCTATTCCCACTCCAGGGCTCCATTTTTCCAAGCATAAACATATCCAAAAGCGAGAATGACCAAAAAAACTACCATTTCAATAAAGATAAAAGCACCCATGGAAAGAAAATCGTTGAACACCACCGCCCAAGGGTATAGAAAAATAATCTCAATATCAAAAATGATGAAGAGAAGAGCAATAAGAAAAAACCGGATTGAAAATCGGATTCTTGTTTCACCAACCTGATCTACTCCAGACTCATAGGGCATCATTTTAACGGGGTTTTGGATGCGAGGACCTACGAGATGGGTTAAAATAAGACTCACAAATACAAAACCCGCAGCAACAAGAAATACGATTAGAATAGGGAAATAGTTTTCAATCATGATAAGAATTAAATGTACTCGTTCCTACGAATTAGACCTGTAATTTTCAACCCAAATATGATCTATTCTCAGTAGCTTTAAACAAAGTTTCAGAATAAATAAAAAAGTAACAAAAAGTTAATAACAAATCTCTGGTTTATCCTTATTTATCAAATGCCCTGATGAAAAAATCTTAGGGAATTTGTTATCCATTCTGCAATTGGTGCCCAATAAACTCCCAAGAAAAGGGTGGGGGCTGCCAAAATAATTATCAATGCGGATTCCAGGATAGAAGGAAATATGTGCTCCTCTTTCGACTCTCCTTCCAAAAACATCACCTTCACCACACGCATATAGTAATACAAAGAGATAACACTATTCACTGCTCCAGCAAATACGAGCCAGTAAAAAGATGGTCCAGCTTTAATCACCGCGGCAAAGATATAAAATTTTCCAATGAATCCTGCAGTAGGGGGAATCCCAGTCAGAGAAAACATGAATAACGCCATTACAATACCCACAAGAGGCATCTCCCATCCTAAACCACGGAAATCTTCAAAGGTCTCTCCCCCAGTCTTATTCTTTACAATAATTACAACAAAAAAGGCGCCAAGGTTCATAAAGAGATACATTACTAAATAAATCATTATTGCAAAAACGCCGTTCCCGGAAAGAATAGGCATCGCCATGAGCATGTAGCCCGCATGGGCAATGCTGGAGTATGCAAGCATTCTCTTCACGCTTGACTGCTGAATCGCCACCAGATTGCCAAGAGTCATGGTCGCTACCGATATACCGGCCAAAACCTGCGGCCAGGGTATAGTGGGAATTCCATTCTCGGATTCGAGAAACAATCCAGCATCAGTGAATAACACATGAAAGAAACGAATTAATAAGGCAAAGCCAGCCGCCTTTGGAGCTACAGAGAGATACGCTGTTACCGGAGTTGGAGCACCTTCGTACACATCCGGTGTCCAAAAATGGAAAGGTACAGCAGAAATTTTATATCCAAACCCGGCAAGAATGAAAACCGAAGCTATAATCAAAGCAAAATGGGAAGATGTATCCAATCCAGAAATTACATTTTGTATCTCGAAAAATTTTGTGGTCCCTGTGAGACCAAATAAGATGCTCAATCCAAAAAGCATCAAACCAGAGGAAAAAGCTCCATAGATTACATATTTCAGTGAAGATTCATTGGAGCGCTGATCCTGCTTCAAATACCCTGCCAAAATGAAGGATGAAATAGAGACAACTTCTATAGAAAGATATACCATGATTAGATCGATAGCGGAAACCATGAGAAACATGCCAAAGACCATTATGGCAATTAATGTGTAATATTCTCCGGTTCGGTAAATCCTTAACTCATTGCTTTTACGACTAATAAGAATAACAAACAGGGTTGAAAAAATTATAATCGTTTTAAAAAACTGAGCGAATGGATCCAGTGCAAGTGAATCTAAAAATAGAGTTATGTTCCTTTCCGCACTTGTGAACCAATTTGCGAATAGAGTTAAAACCAAACCTGCAAAAACCAAAAGACCAACTCTCTGACTCTCAGACGGTTTTGTTAGAAGATCATAGACAACAGCAGCTAAAATGGTAGTTACAAGAAGGAGCTCCGGCCAGTAATAGCTTAAACTTTGCAGGTTATTCATAAAAGTATATTCTCCAGATTAAGGAATAACAGCAAAGTTTCCTATCAGCACAACCTGATCAATTAAAACCGACATAGTCTCCTTGATCATATTCAGGAACGGCCCCGGATACACTCCCAGAATCAAAGTAATTACTGCTAAAGGAATCAGGGTAAACAGTTCACGTCCGTCAATTTCAGACAGACCGGAATATTTTTCATTCAATTCACCAAAGAATATCCGTTTGTAGGCGGACAGGAAATAAGCAGCGTTTAACACAATTCCCAGGGTAGAAATTATCACAATCACCCTGAAAACAGGGAATGCACCCATAAAACACATGAATTCACTGATAAAACCAGACAGACCCGGAAGCCCAAGCCCAGCCATAAAAGCTACCATGGTTACACCGGCATATACAGGCATCTGCCTTGCCAATCCACCAAACCCGTCGATATCACGATGATGAGCACGATCATAAATAACACCTACCAGAATAAACAACATGGCTGAAATGGTACCATGGTTAAACATTTGGAAAACTGCACCAGTGATTCCGGCTTGAGCAGCAATGTAATTCTCTCCATGAAGACCGGACGCTGCAATGACTGCCGCCATTCCCAGCATTGCAAACCCCATATGATTGATACTTGAGTACGCAACCAGTTTCTTTAAATCTGTTTGTGCCAATGCACACATAGCGCCCCAGATCACATTGATCAACCCCAGAACTGCCAAAGCACCAGCAAACCAGAATACCGCATCCGGTAGCATGGGATAGTTGATTCGAAGAATACCATAAATTCCCATTTTCAACAGAACACCAGCAAGGATTACAGAGACGGCAGTTGGAGCTTCCACATGCGCCAAGGGGAGCCAGGTATGAAATGGGAACACCGGTATTTTTATTGCAAATCCTACAAAAAGCAGAATCCAAATAACCTTGATGGCGCTCATACCCCACCAAATTGATCCTTCCAGGGCCCCTGGGGCAGCCTCTATGAGCTCTGGAATACTGAATGTATTCCCACATGTAAAATACAGTGCTAAAATCGCAATCAGCATGAGTACAGATCCTACTAAAGTGTACAAGAAAAACTTTATAGCGGCGTATTCCCGCTGGGGGCCACCCCACATACCAATGAGGAAATACATGGGCAAAAGCATCAATTCCCAAAAAACAAAGAATAAGAAGAAATCTAAAGCCAGAAATACACCGATCATTCCCGTATCAAGAAGCAGGAACAAAGCAAAATATCCTTTTACGCCTCTATCAATTTTCCAACTTACAAAAATACATAAAAATGAGAGCAACGGAGTAAGAATAATCATAGGAAGGCTTAATCCATCTACACCCAGAGCATAGGAAATATTAAAAGACGGGATCCATGCAACATTTTCCATAAACTGGAAAGATCCGGATGCGGAATCGAAATTCAACCAAAGCATAATTGCCAGCCAGAGCTGAAGTCCCGTAGATACCGCTGCTACAATTTTAATAACCTCTTCTTTATTCCTCGGAATTAATAGAATGGCCACCATCCCTGCTACAGGTAGCCAAATGAGCCAACTAAGTATGTTTGATACCATTTTTTATCCTTTACACATTTTTTCTCAAAGGTCTAAACCATTGTTTGAATAATCACAATCAGGATTACTCCAAACAGAGCGAATAGAATGTAATTTTGAAGCTGTCCGGTCTGCAGATTTCTCAAGATATCCCCTAACCGATTGGCGGAACGTCCTGTCCCATCCACGATGCCCTGATCAAGACCATCGTAATCCATCTTTCCAATTAAATCTGCGAACCATTCTGTAAATTTTCCAAATCCATCAACAACATATTTATCATAAAGATCCCAATCCAAAAATGCAATTTTACCTGCTAACTTCAAAACCGGAGTATAGATAAACCGTTCATATAGTTCATCTACATAAAATTTATTTAATGATAAACGATGTAATGTGGAAAATTTATTTGCATAACGCTCCGCAGACAGCTTTCTCTTGAGATACATTTGCCATGCCAAAAGAATTCCAAGTCCGGCAACCAGCAGTGATATGATCATAGCTGGAAGATGACTGTGGTGAATCCCTTCAGCAATAGCATGAGCAGATGGAGCTCCATGAACAAGGGAAGTTTTTGCTTCAATGACATAGGTAAACCATCCATGGTCGGAAAACGGATTGAAATATGGCAGCGTGTAAAAAATGAAAAAACTTAATGTGGCCAGCAGTACCAGAGGAAAGGTCATTTCCTTCGGGGATTCATGAATCTCTTCTATCAGTTCCGGCATCTGAGGTTCATTATGAAATGTCATATAAATCAACCGAAACATATAAAAAGCAGTCAACAAGGCTGCGCCAAAGCCAAAAACCGGTAGAAGAAAATGTTCAGGATGATGGTTTGCAAATGATAAACTGCCGGCAAGTATAGCGTCTTTTGATAAAAAACCTGAGAAAAAAGGCACACCTGCTATAGCGAACGTACTTACAAGCATGGACCAATACGTGATCGGCATTTTTTCCTTAAACCCTCCCATATTTCTCATGTCTTGCGGATCTGTTTCATGATCATGCTTTTTATGTAAAGCATGGTGCATAGCATGGATCACACTTCCAGAACCGTAGAATAAATTTGCTTTGAACATTGCATGGGTCACAAGATGGAAAAACGCTGCCACATACGCACCTGTACCAACAGACATGATCATGTACCCAAGCTGGCTGACAGTAGAATAAGCCAGCACCTTTTTGATATCGTTTTGTGTGATTGCAATAGTGGAAGCAAACAGTGCAGTAAATCCGCCAATATATGCTACAAACACGAGTGCATCCGGTGAAATAATCGGGAAAAGCCGGACCATCATAAAGACACCCGCTGCAACCATTGTCGCGGCGTGCATGAGGGCAGAAACAGGAGTGGGACCTTCCATGGCATCCGGCAGCCAGATATGAAGCGGGAACTGCGAAGACTTTCCCATAGCTCCAAAAAATAGTCCAACTCCAGCAAAAGTCAAAAGAGTACCGGTTATTTTGCCATTGGCAACACCAGAAAAAATATCACTGTAAGAAACAGAACCAATCGCTGTAAATAAAAGCATAATTCCAATAAAAAATCCGATATCTCCTACTCTATTAGTCATAAATGCCTTCATACCAGCATCCGCTGCAGATTTTTTCGCAAACCAGAAACCGATCAGAAGGCAGGAACTAAGCCCAACCAATTCCCAACTCATGTACAAGAGCATGAGATTGTTTGAAAGGACAATCCCGTTCATACTAAAAGTAAATAAGGAAAGATAGGCGTAATAGCGGGAATAGAGCGGGTCTCCTTCCATATATTTAATGGAGAAAATGTGACTCATACTGGAGATAAGTGCCACCACCAGCAGCATGGTGATAGTAATATTGTCTACCAAAAACCCTAACTGGATTACGAAATCACCAAGACTGATCCAGGTGAATGATGATTCCACCCGAAAATCTGGATCGTAGCTGAAAAGCATCCCAGCGAACATCGCCATGGAAAGAGCCAATGTGATGAGCACAGCCCCGATGGACACCCAATCACCGTGACGGGGAAGCCGTTTCCCGAAGAAAATATTGACCAGAAAGGCCAACAGGGGAAGGAAATAAATGAATAAGGAGTATTCAATAAAAATATTCATCGTTTCAACTGGCCCGCTTCATCCACATTTATGGATTGATAATTGTTGTATAAATTAATAATGATTGCCAAAGCTACTGCTGCTTCTGCTGCAGCCATAATGATTACAAAAAGTGCGAAAATATGCCCGTTAAAATTCATGCCACCAAAGCGGGAAAAAGCAAGAAAGTTTAAGTTAGCTGAATTCAAAATGAGTTCCACTCCCATGAGGACTGCTACAGCGTTTCGGCGGGTGATAACAGCAAAAAGTCCGAGAGAAAACAACACAGATGCAATAAGAAGATAATTATGCAGCTGGTCCATCAGTTTGCCTTTCTCGACAGCATTGCGGCACCAATCAACGCAGCTAATAAGAGAACAGATGCTACCTCAAAAGGCAGTAAATATTCTGTCATCAATAACCTGCCAATCTTTCCGACCGTTTGAGTTGGTTCCTGCTCAACTATTCGGAGCCAAGGAGTCTCAAGTATCATCCACCCTAAAATAAAAAATATCCCAATAACAATGACTGCCCCTATTCCTTGATGATAGTTCGAATGGGAAATATTTACAGAAGAAATCCGGTTTGTCAGCATAATTCCAAACAGGATCAGCACAAGAATTCCACCAACATAAATCATAACCTGTACTCCTGCCATAAAATCCGCCCATAAAAACACATACAGGCCGGCGACACCCATGAATGTAAAAACAAGCGCAATGGCAGAATAAAACAGGTTTTTATTCAGGACAACGATAAATGCAGAACCAATCGCCACGAAAGCAATAATCCAGAACAACACTGAACTCATGATGATTCTACCTCATCTTTTTGTTGTTCCTCTGGCGGAGGAATGGTGTATTTATCAATTTCTTCCTGTGTAACTTTTGCAAAGTTGAATACCAAATTTCTCCGGTCATACTCTGAATATTCATAATCAAGCGGATGTTTTGAGGAATTAGGACCTCCCGTCATGAAGATACACTCTTCCGGGCATGGATATGTACAAAGATTACAATACATACATTCCGTCATATCAATATCGAACCGTGTAACCAGGAGTCGTTTTATTGTATCATTCGATGTGGTTCCAAGATCGGTTCCTTTTGGAACTTTCATCGTTTCGACTTTGATGCATCCAACCGGACATGCACGAGCACATTTATTACATCCGGTACAATCATCTATATTATGATGCAACCGAGAACGAATTACATTATAGTCTTTGAGATCATACCCAATTTTTCTCTCAGGACGTGGCCATTTTTCTTCAGGATATTGCAGGGTAACATTTCCTTTGCGAATCAAAAACATATGTTTCAACGTAATGCCCATTCCAACCATAGAACTGAAAATCGCACTCCATAAATCGTGGAAATATTTACTCATTCATCGCCCTGCTAATACTGTCCAAATTCCAACACCAAAAATATTAAGAAGCGCCATCGGAAGGAGAACTTTCCAACAGATATTCATCAATTGGTCAACGCGCAACCGGGGAAAAGTCCAACGAAACCACATCATAACAAAAATGAGCATTCCCACCTTAAAAAGGAACCAGAACAATCCCCAGCCTGGAGCCTCAAGAAAGCCGGGAATTGGGCTGTGCCATCCCCCAAGGAATCCTACTGCAGCAACCCCACTCACTATAAACATATTTGCATATTCACTCAGAAAGAAAAAAGCGTAGCGCATACCTGAATACTCCGTAAATGTACCGGCCACCAGTTCTGACTCTGCCTCCGGGATATCAAAAGGTGTTCGATTACATTCGGACACTCCACTGATGAAAAAGACAAAAAACGCTAGAAATGTGAAGGGGTTTTGAAAGATTATCCAATTGGGCAGAATACCCCAGACTAACCCGTCCTGATGTTGGATAATTCCCTGCATACTCAGGGTGCCCGTAAGCATGATGACCACTACGATTGAAAGAGCCGCAGGAATTTCATAACTCACAATTTGAGCTGAAGAACGCATGGCACCATACAGAGACCATTTATTATTTGAACTCCACCCCGCCACAATTAATCCGATCACTCCCAAAGAACTAACTGCCAAAATATAGAATACACCAATATTCATATCGGCAATAATGAGGTTTTGATTAAAAGGGAGTGCAGCAAAAGAAATAAAAGCACCGATGAATACGATGAACGGCGCCAAGATAAACAGTTTTGTATCAGCTGATGCAGGAATAATATCCTCTTTGAGTAGTAATTTCAATGCATCAGCAACGGGCTGTAGTAAACCCCATTTCCCAGCATGCAATCCAGGCCCCTGCCCCATCGGTCCTACTTTATCCTGCATAAATGAAGAAATCTTTAATTCTCCATAAATGGCCACAAGAGCATATACAGCAATAAAAAGAAATGCAGGAATAGCACAAATTAGAACGGCAAGGATAAAAGCCAGTTCAGGGAAATCCACCAGATTGGCAAGCCAATCTATGAGAACATCAACTGTCATCGGTCGATCTCTCCTAATACAATATCCAAACTTCCTAAAATTGCAATAACATCCGACATCATCCATCCTTCCGCAATGACACTCAGAGCGCTGAGGGCTGTAAATGCAGGTGATCGTAATTTTACCCTTGAAGGTGACGGAGAACCATCGCTTATAATATAAAAGCCCAGGTCCCCTCTTGGTGATTCAGTTCTTTTGTAAATCGATCCTTTTGGAGGGCGGATTTTTTTGGGTAGTGCTTCATGGACATCACCTTCTACAGGCAATTCATTCAGCGCTTGCCGGACAATCCCTACACTTTCTTTCATTTCTTCTGTGCGAACCCAGTACCGATCCCAACAATCACCGATGGTCCCCATTTGTCCTTTGCCAACGGGAACTTCAAAATTAAAACGGTCATAAATTGAATAGGGCTCGTTTTTCCGCAAATCCCATTTGGTACCGGAACCACGCAAATTAGGTCCTGTTACACCATAGTTTACAGCAACATCGGTTGGAAGAACGCCTACATCTGAAGTACGTTCAATAAATATTTTGTTATACATTAATAAATCGTTGTATTCTTTAATCTTCGGTTCAAAATAATCGAGGAATTCATGCGCTTTCTCCAAAAACCCAACTGGCAAATCATGTGAAAGACCCCCAACCCACATATAATTATAAAGGAGCCGCGCTCCACATGTCATTTCAAATAAATCCAGAATTCTTTCTCGATCTCGGAACATATATAAAAATGGAGTGAAAGCGCCTACATCAAGTCCAAATGCCCCTAACGCCAAAAGATGGCTGGCTATCCTGTTTAATTCAGCCATGATAACTCTGATATATTCAACTTTTTCAGGAACGGTAATTTCCATCATTTCCTCAACGGCAATAACGAAACCAAAATTGTTATTCATCGAAGCAATATAATCACACCGATCTGTATAAGGAATAACCTGATCATATGAAACATTCTCACAGTGTTTTTCAAAACACCGATGAAGATATCCAATAACCGGTCTGATTTGTGATACAATTTCACCATCGGTTTTCACAACCAAACGCAATACACCATGTGTGCTGGGATGCTGAGGTCCGATGTTGAGGACCATTTCGTCGCCGTGGACTATTCCCATCCCTCTTTCTCCTTTGGTACTGCAATTCCGTGATATGTAGCAGGCTCTTCATAATCTTTCCGCAGAGGCCATCCTTCCCAATCATCCGGAAGCAAAATCCGGCGCAAGTCCCGGTGGCCTTTAAATGTGATACCATACATGTCGTACACTTCCCGTTCAAACCAGTCGCCAACTCTCCAGACCTGTTCAACGGAAGGAACTACCGGTTTGTCTCTGTTCAATGGAATCCGAATTTCAATTTTGTGACTATGTACCATGGAATGCAAATTATACCTGACTTCCAGCCCGTTTTCTTCTCCAAGGTCAACACCGGTAATACACTGAAGCGAATCAAATTTCCAGTCCGGTTCATCCCGTATAAATAATGCAATTTCAAACCACTTGTCCCCGTTTAACGGAATATGATCCGTCGGTATTTCTTCCATTTCAATTACCGAACCAGGAAATTTTTCCAGCAGAACTTCTGATAAATTTTTGCTCATCAAACGGATTTTTTCGTCAAAGGTCGTTCTTTTCTGATCTTATCCTGCAGCTGGATCAATCCTTCAATGAGAGATTCCGGGCGCGGAGGACATCCTGGTATGTACACATCTACCGGGATAACAATGTCCACACCTTTCAACACATGATATCCATGCGGTGAATATGGACCTCCACTTGTAGCACAACTCCCCATGGCAATCACGTATTTGGGTTCTGCCATTTGCTCATACAACTTTTTAATTCGAAGAGCCATTTTCATTGTTACGGTTCCGGCTACAATCATCACATCAGCCTGGCGGGGAGATGATCTTGGAATCATTCCAATCCGCATCAGGTCGTAGCGACTGGCAGCCGTAGCCATCATCTCAATAGCGCAACAGGCAAGACCAAATTGGAAAAACCAGGGAGAAGTTGACCGTGCCCAACTCAGGATTTTATCAAAAGATGCAACGATGATATTATCTTCAAATTTTTCTTCCAATAATCCCATATGGAGTTCTTTCCTAATTTTCTCCTTCTAATTTCTGGTTTTTATACCGGCCGGAGGCAAAAGCTATCTTCCGCTTTACCCAATCCAAATCTGATTTTTGCCAGACATACGCCAAACCTGTAATTAAAATAAGTAAAAATATTGCCATTTCAACAAATACAAGCATCCCGTTCCCCTCTTTTATAAAATCCTGAAAAATAACTGCCCACGGAAAAAGGAATACAACTTCAACGTCAAAAATCAGAAAAATGAGAGCAATGATATAATAGCGAATATTGAATCGAATCCAGGCGGAACCCTCTGCCTCTTCCCCGCATTCATAGGTTGAAATTTTATCAGGAGTTGGATTGGATGGAGCAACGAGTTTTTGAATAAGCAAGGGAACATATACCAGGATTATTCCCAGTATGATAAAGACAAAAATTGTTCCGAAGTCACGATACATTATGTTTCCTGTTAATATACAAGTCTGAAATATAGATGTTCTGTTTTTCCTCAGTCAAGGTAAATACATTTCTTTGGCAAATTCGATTGGGATCAGGATTTAGAAAATGGAAAAAATATACGTTTTGAATCACTCTGGAAAAATTCCTGTAGAATGATTGTCAACCTAATTTTAATCCTCATTCACTAACCATTTAAGTTGAAGCTTACAAAGCTACTATTCTAAATTTCACATCCTATGGATTGGTTTAACACAATGCTAGCCAGCATGCTTACCTATTGCCCCCGCTGGATGACTCGCCCCTTTGCTCAACCCTACGTAGCCGGGGAGACCATAGAGGATGTCTTGGGTACAATTGAGGATATTATCAATCAAGGGTTTTCTGCCACGATTGATATCCTGGGTGAACATGTACAGACAGCAGAAGAATCTCAAACCGTCCGGGATAAATATTGTCGCCTTTATGAAGCTATTGAAAACATCAATGGAGATTGTACAATCTCCTTAAAATTAACACACCTTGGGTTGGACGTGAGTGAAAACCTGGTTTTGGAAAATCTTTCAGCAATTGTTCAAAAAGCACGGGAGGTTTCAAGGGGAATCACAATTGATATGGAGGATTCAGAGTTAACAGATATTACCTTGAATATGTATAAAAAAACTGTCGCAGGGTTTAACCAAACCGGCACCGTGCTCCAAGCGTATCTCTTTCGGAGTCTGGATGATCTGAAAGCCATTGATTCACCTCAACTAAAACTGAGAATCTGCAAAGGTATTTACCGGGAATCCTCCGAAATAGCTTTTCAAAACAAAGATGAAATTCGAAATAATTTTATTACCTTGGTTCAAACACTTTTGAAGGGACAGGGTACAGCGCAAATCGCAACACATGATCCCATTCTTATGGATTCACTGGAAACCTGGATTGAAGAAAACCAAATATCCCCTGACCGGTTTGAATTCCAGGTGCTCTATGGTGTTCCAATGGGGAATAAATTAGAAAAATTAAGAGACAAAGGTTGGACCGTACGGATCTATGTTCCTTTCGGTGAACAATGGTTTGATTATTCAGTTCGTCGCCTGAAGGAAAATCCACAGATCATCGGATATGTTTTGGGTAATTTTTTAAAAAATTAACCGAAATATACTTTATGATGAACGATTCAAACACGATCAGGGAAATTTTAAAATTAAAAAACATTGCCGTAGTTGGGATGAGTCCCAAACCGGAACGCCCCAGCCATTACGTGGCTATGTACATGAAGGAAAAAGGCTATACCATTTATCCGGTAAATCCCGGCCATGACAAAATAGCCGGCATGGATTGTTACCCTGATCTTAAATCCATTCCTGATTCCATCGATGTGGTGGATATTTTCCGCCGTTCAGAATTTGTTCCACTCATCGTAGATTCAACCATTGCTATTGGCGCTAAAGCCGTCTGGATGCA
>CAJWIT010000037.1 GCA_913041945.1 uncultured Fidelibacterota bacterium | reverse complement strand
TCGCGACCTCCGGCTTGACAGGCCGGCGTTCTAACCAACTGAACTACGATCCCAAAAATTACTGTTTCTTTTTATCCCGGTAGATTAGTGCAATCGGAATGATAATCAGGTATCCTACAAAGAGCATAATTGGCGCCAGGGTCAGGCTTTGAAAACTGTTTACAGTCCCTGAGGCCATAATGACATAACCGAAAATAATCGTTGCCAGGCCGATTCCACCCAAAACATAATTCTTTTTTGAAAATGTCCAGCCCTCAAATAAATGTACATTTTTCTCTTCTTTTTTCTTATTCATAAACTGAGAAAGTTACTGTAGTGAAAAGAGGTGAACCAAACGTTTTTCAACAACCAGATAGATAGAATACACCTTTTTATCTTTTATCTGAACTCTATTAGTTGACTTTAGTCTGATCAATTTTTAAATTTCGCCCGCTAAAATGGGTCTTTTTCCTTTTCTTAACCATCCTTTGGGCAAACCTGCACTCGTACTCTTAGGGACTATTGTTGTAAGTATCTTTGCTTTTCATGGAACAATCGTATTCTGGCCCCAGGATAACCCCTTTGAAACAACACAAGTTGAAATTTCAAAAGGAGCTTCCCTTGCGGCAATAGGCAGTAAATTGAAAGAACAAAAAATCCTTACCAATGAAAGAACATTTTTGATGGCAGTAAGAATACTTGGGCATGAAACAAATATCCCCGCTGGTAAATTCACACTCCTGGACCCTAAAAATAATTACCAAATAATCCGTCAATTGGTCGAAGGAAAGCCCGTATTAATAAAAGTTACTCTCCTTGAGGGTTGGACAATGTACAAAATTTCGGAAGCTTTAGAGGCAAAACTTGGGCTCAATAAAAAGGGAGTGCTGGCTCTCTGCAAAAACAGGTCATTTATCAGTAAAACAGGCATCCCGTCAAAATCATTAGAAGGATTTTTATTCCCGGATACGTATCTTTTCCAGGAGGATGATTCTCCTGAAGATGTCCTCACTCAAATTATAGAGGAATACAAAAAAAATATTTCAGATGACCTGCGGACAAGGGCTGATGAAATGGGATTCAGTGAATTGGAAATGATAACCCTGGCCTCCATTATTGAAGGGGAAGCCATTTATGACACAGAAAGATCAATAATCTCAGCAGTGTATCATAACAGGTTAAAACTCGGGATGAAGCTTCAGGCAGATCCCACCATCCAATATATCATCAAAGACAGCCCCCGCCGCCTGCTTAACAGGGACCTTAAAATAAAATCACCGTATAACACATACCTGTATGATGGCCTTCCACCAGGTCCTGTGAACAACCCTGGAAAGGCTTCAATCCTCGCGGCTTTATATCCTGATAAAAACGATTATCTCTTTTTTGTTGCCCGGGGAGATGGGTACCATACTTTTTCTAAAACCAAGGAAGAACATAACCGCGCGAAAAAGGCTTTCCAGAAAGTCAGGCGTAAACATCGAAAAAAACGAGGGTAAAAAAAGAAATATGGCATCGATAAAACTGAATAAAGTACAACAATCTGCTGTGGAAGCAATAAATGGGCCCGTCCTTATTTTTGCCGGTGCAGGGAGCGGTAAAACCCGGGTATTAACTCATAAAATATCCTACCTGATTGATTCTGGGAACTATAAACCGGAAAATATTTTGGCAGTGACCTTTACAAACAAAGCAGCTAAAGAAATGAAAACCCGGGTCCAAAAGCTATTAAAAATGAAAAAATTGGAAATGGATATCAGTACTTTTCATTCAATTTGCGCCCGTTTACTTCGGTCAGAAATTCATCATCTGGGGTATTCCAACACTTTTGCAATTTATGATGTAGAAGATCAAAGAGCCCTTATAAAAATTGTACTGAATAATCTAACTATATCGAAAGATACGTTAACGGCAAACGCAGCCCGGTCACAAATCAGTTATTTTAAGAATAAAATGATCACCCCGGATACTGTCCAGCAAAAAGCCCGTACAAAGCTGGATCGTATGATAGGAAAAGTCTATCAGGCATACCAGACAGCTTTAAAAGAAAATAATGCTGCAGATTTTGATGATTTGCTCATCCTGCCCCTGGAACTATTTAAACACCACCCTGAAATTCTCAAAAAATACCAAAAGAAATGGAAATATATTTTAGTGGATGAGTACCAGGATACAAATCGGCCTCAGTTTTTATTTGTGAGCCAACTGGCAGAAGCCCATCATCAAATATGCGTAGTAGGCGATGATGACCAATCAATTTATAGCTGGCGGGGGGCAGATATCAAAAATATCCTGGGCTTTAAAAAGAAATTTTCTGGCTGTTCCACGTTCACCCTCGAAAAAAATTACCGCTCTACTCAACAGATACTGAGTGCAGCAACAGCAGTAGTTGAAAAAAACAAGGACAGAAAACCGAAAACAATGGAATCGGCTAATGGTGCAGGAGATAAAATCGGGTTGTTCGAAACCATGGATGAAATGGAAGAAGCAGATGCGATTGTTTCCGCCTTGGAAAAAGAAATAAACCTGAACAAGCGAACGTTTCAGGACTTTGCAGTATTATACCGAACAAACGCCCAATCCCGGGCTCTTGAAGACAGTTTCCGGAGACAGGGTATTCCCTATACTATCGTTGGCGGTATTCGATTTTATGAACGGGCAGAAGTAAAAAACCTCCTTGCGTATTTGAAATTCATCGTGAACATGAAAGATACTGTCTCCCTTCGTAGAATAATCAACTTCCCTCCCCGGGGAATCGGGTTAAAAACTGTGGATAAGTGTGTAGCCTACGCTGAAAAAGTGAAAAAGGAATTATTTGAAATTTTACCTGAGGGAACTGAGGTTGGTGTACGCGGGAAACAATGTGAATCTTTAACAAAATTTCATGACACAATCCAAAAATATAACGATCTTCTGAAGAAGGTCAATGCAGGGGAATTGGCACGGTCATTGGTGGATGAAATGAACGTTCTTAACTATTACAAAAATTTAAATACACCTGAAGACAATGAAAGATATAACAATGTACTGGAATTATTGAACAGTATCGATGCTTTTTTAGAACGAAAGCCAGAAGGCGATATAAGAGAATTTATTGAAGAGGTCGCCCTCTTAACAGATATCGATAACTGGAATGATGAGACCAATTCTGTAACACTAATGACACTCCATTCAGCAAAGGGGCTTGAATTTCCCGTCATATTTATTACCGGGCTCGAAGATGGACTGCTTCCTTTCTACAATGCGTTTAATGACCAGAAAGAAATGGAAGAAGAAAGACGATTGTTTTATGTTGGATTAACCCGTGCCATCGAAAAAGTCTATTTGTTATATGCCAGGAATCGACGAAAAATGGGCTTGGATTATGCAGTGGGCTTGGCATCACGCTTCCTGAAAGAGATACCAGTAAAATACCTTGAAAATATATCTTTCAACTCAGCGTTAATGCGGAAAGTTACTACCAGTAATCGAGGGAAAAAAACGAAGGTAAAAGTGACCCGCAGCATCACTTTATTTGATGATTTCATGGTAGGCGATTATGTGAAACATGCCATTTTCGGCATCGGAAAAATAATGGCTTTAAGCGGTTCAGGTGAAAACCAGCGGGTTGGAGTAGTTTTCAAAGATGGGCTAAAGAAAAAACTGATTGTAAAATATGCAAACCTGAAAAAAGTTGATACTCCAGCTGTAACTTAATTTCTTTTCCCCACTTTTTCCCCGGATTTTAATAGTACTTTTTAACCCCTAAACTTCTTTTAGTTTATTATTTTCTTACTTAACTTCTTTGAGACTCAATCTCAATAGAGGACATTATGCATAATACCGATAAGCTGAAACGAATTCTCCACAAGGAAAACCTGCGTTATACACAACAAAGACAGGAGGTGTGGGATGAGATCTGTGCTTCAGACGAGCATCAGGATGCGGAGGGCATTTATAATTCATTGCGGAAGCGCCAGGTCAATGTATCCCGTGCTACCGTTTACCGCACCATTGATGTCCTTGTAAAAAATAACCTCGTCCGCCGGTTGAACCTGGACGATGGACGATCCCGGTTCGAGAATAAAACAGGAATTGAACACCATGATCATATCGTGTGTTTGGATTGCAGGAAAATCATAGAATTCATGGATGGAACGATTGAAAAAATGCAGACCCGGATTGCGAAAGAACAAGGGTTCGAAATAGTCCGGCATGTACACCAGTTGTTCGGGCGCTGTCTGGATGAAAAATGTCCAAACAAATGACCATTGCTTCGTTGGAAGCAGGTGAAATTGCTACAGTCGAAGGTTATTTGAATGAACAGGCGTCCCAATCAAGACTGGTGGAAATGGGACTTCTGCCCGGCACACCGGTACGGATGATCAAGAAAATACCCTTGAATGGGCCTGTGGAAATCAAGGTGCGAAATTTTTATCTGTCTTTACGGCGGAAAGACGCTCGAAATATCCTGATTAAGAAATGACCTCAGCATCAAGCATAAAGGATCGAACCGGTGACTGGATTGCCCTGCTGGGGAACCCAAATTCTGGAAAAACGGCGCTGTTTAACCTCCTCACTGGATTGAACCAAAAGGTGTCCAATTACCCAGGGATAACCGTAGAAAGAAAAATGGGGCGGGCAGTTTTGAGTGACCAGTGCCAGGTAGAGGTTCTGGATCTTCCAGGGACTTACAGCCTGGCTCCTGAATCTTTTGATGAACGGATTGTGTCAGAGGAAATTCTTTCCTGGCTTCACGGACCTTCTCCACCCCGGGTCATTGTCTCCGTTGTAGACGCATCCAATCTGGAACGCAACCTGTACCTTACTTCTCAACTGTTGGACCTGAACATCCCAGTCGTTGTTGCTTTGACCATGATGGACCTGGTGAAACAAAATGATCACACGATACCTCCGGAAAAATTGTGTGAAGAATTGGGAGCGGCAGAAGTTTTACACATGTCTGCACGGGAAAATTGGGGTGTGAAAGAATTGAAGGAAGCAATTGCACGGGTGATAAACGAACCTGTAAATGGAAAACCTGACCTGCCATTCGCCTTGAGCGGGCCTGTGCGTTCCTCCCTGGTTCATCTGATGGAATTTTTCAAAAAGGAATTTGGTTATGGATCAAGGCTTTCCTGGGCACAGGCTTTGAGAATTATTACCCGTGATTCCGTACTGGACGGATTTCTTCAGGCCCAGCTGGATGGGCAAAAACCGGGTGATGAGCAGATCAGGGATCTTCAAAAATTAAGGGATGCCTCCATCTCTGAATTAAAGAGCCAGGGACACAATCCCAAAACTCTGGAGGCCCATCTCCGTTATCGTTGGCTGGATGGGGTCTTAAATCGATCTGGTAAACCGAAAAAACAGACTGTGGATCGTTCTACCACCAGTGAAAAAGCAGATCAGATATTGACTCACCCCTTCCTTGGTCCGGTTATTTTTATTGGACTTCTTACACTTATGTTCCAATCAATTTTTACCTGGGCAACAGCACCTATGGACTGGATCACACAGGGATTTGCCATCCTTGGTGAGTGGGTTTTGGTTTCCCTTCCCGCCGGTATGCTCCGTGATTTAACCGTAGAGGGAATCATTGGAGGTGTTGGTGCTATTCTCATTTTTCTGCCTCAAATCATGATCCTGGTTTTTTTTATGACCCTGTTGGAAGATTCCGGATACATGGCCAGGGTTGCTTTTATGCTGGATCGCCTCATGACTAAGATGGGCCTCCACGGCAGGTCTGTCTTACCGATGATGACGGGTTATGCCTGCGCCATTCCCGGGGTCATGGCAGCCCGGACTATTGACAGTTGGAAAGAACGGCTGGTGACAATTCTGGTGCTGCCGCTCATGAGCTGCAGCGCCCGTCTTCCTGTTTATGCCCTCATGATTGGCACCTTCATTCCCCGTAAAAAAGTACTGGGACTCTTCGATGCACAGGGCCTTACCCTGGTGATGATGTATTTACTGGGTACTGTTACTGCCCTGGTTTTGTCCAAAGTATTCAGTCATTTTATTCACCAGAAAGGGCAATCATCTTTCATCATGGAGATGCCACCTTACCGCCTCCCGTTGGCGAGATCCGTTTTACGACAGGTCAGTCTTCGCAGTAAACTGTTCGTCATTAATGCGGGGAAAATAATAATGGCAATTTCCATCGTTCTCTGGTTCCTGGCATCATATCCAAAGCTTGAAAAAACCAATGAAGATATAAACCCAATCCATCACAGCTACGCCGGTAAAATCGGCCATGCCATTGAACCTTTTATCAAACCGCTTGGTTTCGACTGGAAAATGGGAATTGGGCTGATCACCTCCTTTGCCGCCCGGGAAGTGATGGTAAGTACCCTGGCTACGATTTACAACGTGGAGGCCGGGGGTAAGGATATAGTACACCTGAAAGAAGCTTTACTTAAGGACAAGAATCCCCAGACAGGGATGCTTTTGTACTCTCCACTGGTGGCTCTATCCCTGATGGTCTTTTTTGTGTATGCCGCCCAGTGTATGGCAACGTTTGCCATCGTACGGAACGAGACCAATTCTTGGAAATGGCCTTTTGTTATGATTGTATATATGACCGCTCTGGCCTACATATCTTCACTGTGTGTGTACCAGGGCGGTCGACTGCTAGGGTTCGGCTAGTGGAGTGGCAAAAAGTTACCGCTCTTGCCTTCGGTTTTTTGGCGTTGGTGTATGCCGGGTGGTATTTTCTACGACAGTTTTTTCACGGAGAGAAAAAACCTGAGTGTGAGGACTGCCCTGTACCCAATCAGAAGGGGGAAAAGAGTAAAGATTGAAAAGCAGAAGTATAGAAATATATTTCGTTCAACTGTCCAGCAGAGTTTTCGCCATGGCTAAGTTGTTTTTCTCTTTTCTTGGAAGCAGTTCAAATCCAAGAGAGTTATAGAGCTTTATTGCCGGCTCATTTCCGGAGAAAACTCTTAAAGTGAGGTGGGTACAGTTTCTGTCTTTTGCCCAGGATTCAGCTTGATGAATGAGTTTTCGGGCATACCCCCTTTTTCGGTGTTCCCGGTCCACATACAAATGAAATAAATGTCCCCGATTTTCTTCCGGAACGAAACTCAGGCTCAGGTAAGCCACAATCCATTCATTTGTCCGAAGAACCCAGGTTTTCTTTTCCCCTTCAGAATAGGAAAGCTTCACCCATTTTTCAAAGCGAAAGGGATAACTCATTCTGGGGTCGGTCAAGTTCAATGCTTTTGGGTCTGAAAACCAATTTTTCAGACAGGACTGAAGTACCTTTCTATCCCGTTGTTTGGAATAGCTGACTTTTGTTATTGTAATATTTTCTGACATATCGTGGTTAAATTTACCCTGTAATTTTTCGTACAACAGAAATTTTCTATTGGTACAAATGAGATGTTGACATGGGTTAGAAGATAGGGGAAAATTCTCCTGCAGTGAAACAGATAACACCTATTCAAAAATTCAAAGAAGGCGAAACCATACAGGGATTTTATCTCTGCGTAGAAAAACATTTGCGACACACCCGCACCGGGGATTTGTACCTGGACCTGGTTTTACGGGACCGCACCGGCCAGATTAGCGCAAAAGTCTGGGACAAGGTGGAAGAATATCAACCCAAATTCACAAGCGGTGATCCCGTAGCTGCTGCCGGGGTGGTGGAATCTTTTCATGACCGCCTCCAGCTGGTAGTAAAACGGATCAATAAGGCGACGATTCAGTCCTATGCCCGATATGGTTTTGATCCCACCCTTGTGGTGCCTGCCTCGAAGCGGGATCCCAAGGAGATGTGGCAGGAGTTAATGGAGATAGCTAAGAGGATTGAGAACAGGCACCTGCGCCGGCTGGTGGGCCTTGTATACCGGGAAAACAAGAAAGAATTAATGATCCATCCAGCCTCGATTCTGTCCCATTACAGTTACAGGTCAGGATTATTGGAAAGCATTCTCTCCATGGCAACAATAGGTTCTTCAATAGGCGATAGTTTTGATTTGGATAAGGATGTGTTGATGGCGGGTATTTTGCTTCATGATGTGGGGAAACTGAAAGAGTTATCCGCAGGTTTGGAAACGGATTGCACCAATGAAGGTAATTTCCTGGGACACTCTGTGCTAAGCAGGGATATTGTTCGGGAGACAACCGAAAAAATAAAGGGATTCCCAGCATCTCTACAGCTTAAGCTGGAACACATGATCCTGGCACATCGGGGGAGGTTGGAATGGCGGGATAACCTGAAACCAAATAATCCGGAAGCACTTCTTCTGCACCTGATTCACAATCTGGACAAGCAAATGAATTTGATGAAAAAATCCATCGAAGAAGATGTGGAGGACGGAGAA
This sequence comes from uncultured Fidelibacterota bacterium, assembly GCA_913041945.1. Classification (GTDB taxonomy): domain Bacteria; phylum Fidelibacterota; class Marinisomatia; order Marinisomatales; family UBA8229; genus UBA8229. The sequence continues at coordinate 4,406 of CAJWIT010000037.1, read as the reverse complement.
TGGACTGCCCGTGTTAACCATCTATACATACCTCTGTATAAAGGCAAAACAAAAAAATAAAATGGGAGACAAACTTCTTCTTTTATCAAATAAAATTCTCCAGGCTTGATCTTTGGCTGAAAACACAAATCTGACTAAACTCGTACGGGCAGCCATGTTCGCTGCTTTAGCAGTTGGGTTGGGTTATTCTCTTATGTTGGTCCCCAATGTTGAATTAATTACTGTTATTATTTTTTTGTCAGGTTTAACTCTGGGAATACGATGGGGAATACTTGTGGGGGCTGTAAGTGAATTTATTTTTTCAGCAATGAATCCTCTGGGATCAAGCCTCATGTTCCCTCCATTGATAGCGGCCCAAATTATCTCCATGATAATCGTGGGTTTTGCCGGCGGTCTCCTTCGGCCGGTTTTTTTCAAGAAAAAACTTTCATTTTTTCGGATCGTAACAATAGGCCTTACAGGATTTTTACTCACATTTATTTTCGATTCCCTCACCACACTAAGTTATCCCATTGGTTCTGGATTTGACTGGCCGCAGATCTGGGGCATCTATCTGTCTGGAATTGGATTCACAATTGTACATCAGTTATCCAATGGATTTATCTTTGCTGTCGGCGTACCAGGGGTAGTAAAATATCTATCATGAGTCAACCTGTCCGGTGGGCTCCCTCTATACTTCTGATCATTGGATTACTCCAGGGAGACAGTTCTCCAAACATACTCCCCTTTGACTGGAGTGGACAAAATGGATTGGTATCTGTCAATGGTCAATTATTCTGGAATCATGATTGGATGTCGGGCCCACTGTATTTTGATGGCACCTTTTCAAATTTTCCCCTTCGGTTTGGTCCCTCTTATTTACATTCTTTCCAACCCGACAATGCCGGGGAAATCCCAAAGATGGAATCTATTCCTGATTCTGCTCAAATCTCCAGTTCCTTCGATTACAGGAAAGGAGATTATCTGTTTGACCAATTAGATGTCCAGGCAGGCTTCAGTGACGGGACACGTCTCCTCAAAATGAATGGATTCAAACGATCCTATGCGGGGCGCTCTGGACAGTACGTTCAACCGGAGGAAATCCTGACACCAAATCAGCAGTCTTACCGTTTGGATTACCTTACCAGTTTTGATACTGAAAAAGTTCAGGCGTCCGTGGCTCATTTTGTTACGAATAGCGGTCTGCCGGATTCAATCATGAATGGACACCATAAAAATATCACAACAACAGCAGGAATTCTTTACACAAAAATAATCGGTAAAAATACATTTCATCTGCATACATCACAATTTAATCAGGAACGCAGTATTGCTCATTCCTCCCTGGATTCAACCCTGAGTTCATTCATCAATCGAACTCATATCCACATGAAATGGACTCTAGGAACAAACAAATCAATGGGAATCATAGCCGATAACCAAACCATTCTCCACAATGATCTTCGAGATTTAAAGTGGGCAACTATTTATGGCGGTTTAAACAGTGAGAGACTAACAACCAGCATAGGTGGTTCGTTCTTGAGCAAAGGAAATTCCTATGCCATGTATTTGAAATCAAGTTTTTCATTGCAAGGGGAATTATGGGAGATAAATAGCGGATTATCCTACTATACAAAACCAGTTCATATCGCGCTAATGGACAACTCCCAAATGTTTGAAACCTGGAGCAGAGTTCACCTTGACATTGAAAAGAGAATCAGCTCATTCCGGTTTCAATCAGCAAATAATGTTGGCTTTGTGGCTCATTCAGGGCCCGGTTCAAATCCAAGTTATCGTTCCAGTGAGCTATCCATGTCATGGGAGATATATTCAAAATGGACAGTTGCAGGAATGGTGGGAATGTATGAAACACTGTGGAATAATTCATCCCCGGAGGAAAATACCCCTCTCACTGATGGATTCAGGAGAAAAGTTCAGTTTTCCATTAAAGGATCCCAACCGTTTTTTCATGGAAATATGATGGTCCACACAAAACTCAGAGTTAATGGGAACCTGAACAGAGAACAGAATCATGGATATGATTTTGTGAATGCAATTCCGGTTTATGATGAGGAGCAATCCGATCCCCTGCCCGATTATTGGGTAGCCCATTTTGAAATTTCAGCGGTTGTTTCCAAGATGACACTTATTTGGAAAGTCCAAAATGTAATGAACGCAATAGAGTCAACCGAAAACAGAATCCAGAATAGCAGGGACTTTCATAATGATGTTATTTATATGGGCCAGCTCATCAGTTTCAGCGTCCTTTGGAATTTTGAGAATTGAGGGGATATCTTTTTATAGTTGTGTATATCCCAGTGACAGCTTGAAAGTTCGCCCTGGTTCCGGATAACCAGGGATTGTCTGAATATTCTCTTCAAGAAGATTTTCAACAATAAGAGTTACATCAAATCGATTCCTATAGATAGGAGGTCTATACGACAAACTCGAAGACCCCCTTATAAAACTATCCATTAATTTATCCGTATTATCCCTTCTTTCTCCTGTATACTGCAATTGTATGCTCCAGCCAATTTCTTTCCCTTTGAAATGAAGACCTATATTGCCGATTTGATCTGGTGTGTATGGAAGAGGTTTCAAGTCCTCTTCATCCAGAGTTTTTAATAAAGTAAAATGGCCCTGAAAGGAAAAGGGTAAGACCTTCAAAGGTGCTTTCCCAAATATGGTTACATTCTGACGCCTTGTTTTTGCTAAGTTGAAGGGTTGCCATACCCAGCCGGTTTCATCAGGAATCCACTGAATCAGATCCCGGCTTTTACGATCTATATACGTTACGCTCAGAAAATTTCCCTGATCAAATGTATGGTCCCATTTAACCTTCCTATAATCTGAATATTCTGGTTTCAACTCTGGGTTTCCATTCCAATACAAGTCATTAAAACTTGGGTGCTGATAATTTGTACCAATTTCGGTACTAAACTCACTGCCTTTTAAACTTATTACTGAGATTTTTAAGTCATACGTGGCTTCACTATAAAAATCTTTAGCATGATCAAGCCGAATAGCAGGAGTGATCGAAAGTTTTTGAATTGGTGACCATATAATTCGAAATGCTTGAGAAATGGTGTTACGTTTATGAATACCTGCATCCGTGCTATTGATTGATTCTTTTTTCCATTCGCTTGAAGATTGAAAATATAGAGATGGAATAGACTGAGTAGATAATGTAAACTTTGCACCATCAGTTAAAAGGTGATGTTTACTATAAGTGGACCGCTCTGGACTATCATAAATCTCATTGCTTTTTCGGTGACTAATCTGGAGTTTCATATATCCCTCTGATAAAGCATATCCTAAAGAAACAGATTGTAGAAAAAGTTTATCATCTTTATTCGTTTTAGGGGTTAGATCATCTAATGAACCAGCAACTCCTCTATGTTGATCAGTCATTATAGTTACGGCCGAAATGCTAATTCTTTTATTTATAATACCTCTAATCTGCAATTTCCCCCAATCTTGTGAGAAATAATTATTTTCCCTGTTTACCATATTATCCCCGATTTTTACAGGATAATTTCCTGTGTCCTCTGTTTTGCCGGCACCTATATGGTAAGCCCAAAATCCAAATGATTTTTCTAAACCAAAATCAGCAGCACGGTATCCATAGCTTCCACCTGAAAGAGAAACAGACGTCTCATCCGGCCAAGAACTCATTGAAAGAATACCATCTATGGCTCCACTTCCAAAAAATACACCTGGCAAAGGTAAAGTGGTAATTTGATCAACAAGTGCTAAAGGAATTAACGAAAGATCCGTAGCACCATTTTGTGGGCTGGTGAGATCGACACCATCCAAAAGAACTTTAGTATGATTTCCCGGCCCACCATTTAAACTTAATGACCGGTTACCTGAAAAACTTCCGTAAGAACGGATTTGTAATCCTGGGATTCTGTCCATATGAGAATGAGTTGAGTGTTTGTCACTATATTGTTGAACAAATGTATAACTAGTAACATTGGGAGAAGTGAGTTTTCCCTCAACTAATACTGGTTCAATAGATACAGGATGTTTATTTAATAATATTTGAACCACGGTGCGACCTTCCAATGAAAAGTTTTCCGGTTCGTATCCTATTCTGGATATAAAAAGTTTATCGCTATTCTTAAAATCTCCCCATAAATAAAAAAATCCATTCTCATCAGAGACACTCCATTTCCCACTGTGCGGATGTTCCACAACAGCAAAAGGAATAGGGAAACCACGATGGTCGGTGATTTGCCCGGTGACACTGACTGGATTTGATGATAGAAAAGAAAAAATGAGAAAAATTCCTGATAACTGAAGAGTATTTCTTAACATAAAAAACCCCGATAGTTTTCTTGCCTCGGGGTCATGAGATTGGATTGAATATCAGGAGATATTCAAACTATATCATGACTTTTATCCCGAAAGCCAGTTGATATTTA
>CAJWIT010000036.1 GCA_913041945.1 uncultured Fidelibacterota bacterium | reverse complement strand
ATAACCGGTTGCAGGATTATTTTTAAGTAGTGACACATAGGCTTTACAAGCATTCCGTGACAAACCAAACTGCTGTAAAAGGGTGATTAATTCTTCTTGGAGATCAGCCATGCTGTTTAATTCCTATTAATTATATGGGGGGATTTCATTCAAAAATCTATTGAGTAACTTATAAGAATATAACTAGTTTCTACTAGTAACTCAAGACTGAGTGTCTATTTTTCAAACATTATTCTTGGACCTGGAATGTACAAACCCTTTTTGATCACCATAATTTCATCCTTTGCTCTGGCAGGGAATCCAAATTGGCATCATCTTGCTGTTTGGTACCAGATTTTTCCAGACCGATTTTACAACGGTGATCAATCAAACGACCCCACTATGGTAAGCCTGATAGGTGTTTGGCCGTGGGATAAGCAATCTGAATGGGCTGTTTCGCCCTGGACTTCTGACTGGTACGAATTCCAGCCATGGGAGATCAAAAACGATCAGGACTACCGCTACCAATTTCAGTTGCGCCGGTATGGGGGCGACCTTGAAGGTATCATCCATAAACTGGATTATCTCCAGGATTTGGGGATAAATGCAATATATTTAAACCCTGTATTTGATTCCCCATCATCACATAAATATGGTGCGGCTTATTATCATCATATAGATCGGCACTTCGGTCCTGATCCCATAGGTGATTTAAAAATTATTCAATCGGAAAACCCCAATGATCCATCTACATGGAAATGGACCTCGGCTGATAAACTGTTTTTAAAATTGATTCGGGAAGTTCACAAACGAAATATGCATATTATTATTGATGGCGTATTCAATCATGTGGGAATGACATTCTGGGCTTTTCAGGATGTATTAAAAAACCGCGACAAAAGCCCTTATATTGATTGGTTTGTTGTAAAAGGAAGAGACAGAAAGGATTTATCTCACAATAAAGATTTTGTGGACCTGCCCCCTTTGTTTTCCGATCCCTATGGCAAAATGCGATATAAGGGCTGGGTGACGGATTTACCATCATTCAGACAAGATAGCCTCGGGCCAATACCCCCGGTACGTGACCATTTGCATGCAATCGTTAAAAGATGGATGGATCCCAATAACGACGGCGATCCCTCGGATGGAATTGATGGTTGGCGTCTGGATGTGGCTGAAAAAGTGCAGATCCGGTTTTGGACTTTGTTTGGCGGTTGGGTACGGGAGATTAACCCGAATGCTTATTTAACGGGAGAAGTCTGGTGGGAGGATTGGCCGAAAAACAAAATGTTCAATGCCCTCCCCTGGATGGTGAAGAACCGCTTTACGGCTGTGATGAATTATCGCTTCGGTGATGCTATGTATAAATTTTTTATTAATGAACAAGATCAGATTTCACCAAACCAACTTGATGCATTATTAAACGGTTTTATATCTGAATATGGTCACGAGAGATCTTTAACACTCCAAAATATGTTTGACAGCCACGATACGGAACGGCTTGCATCGGCAGTTGTGAATCCGGATCGCTGGATTGACCACGAAAACAACACCTGGTATCAGCCTCTTTTTGATATTCGCAAACCCAATGAGAATGAATGGCAGACACTAAAAACCATGGTCACATTTCAATACATTTTCCCAGGTACACCTTTTATATATTATGGTAACGAAGTTGGCATGTGGGGCGCCGATGATCCCGATTGCAGAAAGCCGATGATTTGGGAGGAGTTTAATTATAATAATGAAAAGGCCCACCAATGCGACCGCCGGAATGACTGCGATGGACAGAGGCCTAGTGATCCAGTTGAAATAAATACTGAACTTTTTAACCATTACAAACAGCTGAATAAACTCAAATCTCAATATAATGTACTTAATTACGGCGATTATAAAACGGTGTATACCGACCAAAATGGTTTATATATTTTCTCTCGCTCTTATGATGATCAAACGATTTTAGCCATCTTTAATGGGGCGAAACATTCTACAGAAATACCTTCCTCCATTTGGGGGAAAACCAAGACAGATTGGACATCATTGATTGGTAAAGCCAACCAAAATAACATTAAGGGAAAATCAGGACATATTTTTATCCATGAAAATTAAAACCTGGATCCTATCAATTTTATTAACCTGCGGCTACCTTTATGGGGGCATTACAGGAAAAGTCGTCGGTGTAATCACTGATGAAAAAACGGGTAACCCATTAATCGGATGTAACATCATTCTTCAGGGAACTTCTCTGGGTGCAGCAACTGACTTGGATGGTGCCTATATTATATTAAATATTCCTCCGGGAACATACACAGTTAAAACACTCATGATTGGTTATGCATCCTCTAATATTACCAATGTAATTGTTCGATCTGACTTGACTACAACCATAGATGTCTCAATGAAAGAAGAAACCATTGAGGGAGAAGAAGTGACCGTCGTAGCCGAGCGGCCATTGATCACCAAAGATTTGACAGCTTCAACAGCCATTGTAGATGGTGACATGATAGACCAGCTACCCGTTACCGAAATTTCTGAAGTACTCGAATTGCAGGCGGGATTTGTCCAGGGACACCTTCGTGGTGGCCGATCCGGAGAAGTGGCATTCTGGATCGATGGCGTACCCATGACTGACGTATTTGACGGTGGTACTATTGTTGATGTGAATAAAAATACAGTTTCTGAAATTCAGGTAATTTCCGGCGCATTCAATGCGGAATACGGTCAGGCCATGAGCGGGATTGTTAATATTGTGACCAAAGACAATTCGGACAAATTCAGAGGAAGCGCAACGGTTTACGGTGGTGATTTTCTTACAGGTAAATCTGACCTGTTTCTGAATGCTAAATCATTCAATCCTCTAACCACCAATAATTTTGATATCAATATTGAAGGGCCAATCATTCCAGAAAAACTATTCTTCAACCTAACTGGAAGAACGATTTACTACCAAGGGATTCATGAAGGACAGCGAAGATTCAATCCTCACAATGTTTCATACCGCGACAAGACAGATGAATTCCAGCTGTATCGATTCAACATAGAAAATGGTGATACCCTTTATCCCGGCAAGGGGGATAATGCTTATGTACCCATGAACTGGAATAAAAAATTGTATCTCCAAGGGAAGTTGATTTACAAGTTTTCGCCCTTCACAAAATTAAAATATACACTGATCAATGATGATGTAACATACCAAGACTATGACCGGATGTATCGGTACAATCCTAATGGAAATCTAACTCGGTTTCGATTAGGAAGAACCCATTTATTAAATCTAAACCATAGTTTTTCGGGAAAAACTTTTGTTTCTGTTGGTTTCACTCGGTTCAATAAATCATATAATCATCAAACCTATGCCAAGGATCAATGGAATAAATATGTCCATCCAAAATTACTCAATTCACAGCCTTATAGTTTTCTAACTGGCGGAACAAACCCATCTGTTTTTTCAAGACAAACAAGTACCACAACTTTAAAAATTGATTTAACCAGTCAAATGAATAAACAGCATCAAGTTAAAACTGGGATTGACTTTCGATTTCACCAGCTCTCTTACGTAGATTATTCACTCCGGCCGCCAGATGAAAAAGCGAGTTTTAACGAATTGATTGATGATCCCTTTTTAATCAATCCACAACGACTGCCTGATTCAACCATTTACTCAAGTTCCTACCAGTTTAATCCATTTGAAGCGGGTGCATATCTTCAGGATAAAATTGAATTCAATGAATTGATTATTAATATTGGTTTTCGTGTGGATTACTTTAATCCAAAAGGGGAAATCCTAAGTGACCCTACCGATCCATCTATCAATAATCCTATCCGCCCCGAGAATATTTATACAGATTTAAATGAAAATGGGGTAAGAGATGTTGGAGAACCAAGCGTTACCCTATCAGATCGAAAAACCTACTGGTTTAAACAAACATCACCAAAATGGAAAATCAGTCCCCGGTTTGGCGCCTCCTTTCCCTTTTCAACAACAGGTGTTGTTCATTTTTCTTATGGGCATTTCTTCCAGGTACCTCGATTTCAATTGTTGTATATGAATCCTGATTTTGATTTGGGGCAAGGTACCGGTAATATTGGTGTCATAGGGAATTCTGATTTACGCCCGGAAAAAACTGTACAAGGTGAATTGGGAATCCAGTTATCCATCACTTCAAATATAGTAATGGATTTAACAGCATATTTTCGAGATATTAGAGATTTAACGGGGACACGCTCAAAAGAGATAGATTTATTTGGTGGTTCCGCTTCATATAATAAACTGGTTAATTCAGATTTTGCCTATGTAAGAGGAGTGATCATGTCAATAAGTATGCGTGAGACTAATGGGCTTTCGGGTAACTTGGATTATACTTTTCAAATTGCAAAAGGGTCTGCATCGGATCCCCAGCAGGCCAGAAATGCCATAGCCGGCGGCTCCCTCCCTGAGATTCAACTAATTCCATTAAATTGGGATCAGCGCCATACGGTTAATTTATCCGCTGCCTATAACCGAAAGAATTGGGGTATGTCTGCCATCGCCCAAATTGGGTCCGGATTACCCTACACCCCATTGAGTACTGAGGATATTTCATCCTTGGTGCAAAATTCGGGTAAAAAGCCAATTACATGGAATGTAGATTTTAAAGGATTCTACACCCCCTTCAAAAATGCCACACTATTTATAAGGGTGGAAAATGTTTTTGATTACCTGAATCAACATGGTGTTTATGATGATTCCGGCAAGGCCGATTTCACCCGTTGGGAAAATATTGCTAAAAGTCAAAATACCGATGAAGCTGTGAATACGATCGAATCCTGGTTTAAAAATGAAACTTTTTATTCAATGCCGAGAAGAATTGAATTTGGGGTTACCTATGCATTCTAAGTTTTTACTTTATTTATCACTATCCATTTTTTCATGGATGTACGCCCAGGAAGCATCCGGGCGTCAATTTCGACGGACAGGAATTCATAATGGAAACCTGGTCCGAACTGTATATGGCAACTGGGGTGTTGTGGGGCAGCCCGGGAATAAAGGCCCACGCGGTGCATGGCTCCATGATAATAATGGTTATATCGGCGATGTTTCACCTATGGTAGGCGCAGAAATCACCACATTAGATACAGCGGGAAATCCTGTCAAATTTCATTCGGTCGTGATCTCTCCTGCAAATCGCCCCACTTCCACCGGGTTTGAAGAATCGCCTGGAGGAAAATCCTGGAGTTTTGAACCCCGTGCCGGGTATTTCAACGAAAACCAGGAAAGCGTGGCAATGAGTACGGATAAAACCACGTGGCCGCCATTCTGGCCCGATAAGCAAAAGGATGGTGACGATCCCGGCTGGCGTGGATCATGGAATGGTTATTTTGGGAAAGATCTGCAAAATATTCAGCAAGAAAGTTTCTTTGTCATGGATGATAATAATGATGAAGAATTCAACTATCCACAATACAATAAATGGAACGTGGCTTTTAAACCCGATTCAACAAACCCAGCGCGGAATGGTCTTGGACTAGAGGTAAAAGTACGAGGCATGCAATGGCAGCAGTTTCTCGCTCAAGACGTTTTATTTTGGCTTTACGAGGTCACCAATACAAGTACGGTGGATTACACCAACGTAGTTTTTGGTATGCTGGTTGGGACTTATGTGGGAGTAACCGGCTCTGATGACCGCCCACAGGAATATGACGATGACTGGTCATTTTTTGATGTAGAAAATGACATTACATACACAGGGGACTATGACAACAATGTAGATCGGAATCCCCGTTGGGTCGGTGATGTAGGCATGGTGGGATATGCCTTTTTAGAAAGCCCTGGGAACCCATATGACGGCATCGATAACGATGGTGATTTTAATCTAATCTCAAGCGCCTCTGCGCCCCTTTTTGACGTAACCAGTTTTGATTCGATCCTCATTCAGCCCGGCCATGAAGTGGTATTGATTGATGAACAATACAACCGTAAAAAATATACTATTCCAAACCGCGATAGTGTAATCGTGAAAACACGTGGCGCTACAATCGTGGTCTACCCCGGTAAAACTTATTTAATGGAAGGAAACATTGTTTACGACCTCAAGGGCAGAGAGCTTTCCAATGAAAATGCCTTTGACGGTATTGACAATGACCTAGATGGGTTGGTGGATGAAAATTATTTTCTCCATTACAATCAGCGTCGAATCGAGCCGGATGGCACTGTTTTATTTGATACAATTAATCCTCGAGCTTATATCGATTATATTACCGGTTATGGTATTTTAAATACACTCATTGATGAGCGGCGTGATGACGGTATTGATAATGATGGTGATTGGAATGCGGAATATGACGATCTAGGTGCAGATGGTATTGCCGAAACGGGTGACAATGGTGAATTGGACGGAAAACCAACATTGGGCGAACCCAACTTTGACCGTACTGATGTGGATGAATCGGATCAAATTGGATTAACCAGTTTTAACTATTTTTCCCCGGCAAACCTTTACCCTGCTAAAGAAGATGAAGAATTATGGGATCAGCTCAAACCCGGATATTTTGATGTGCCTTCATCCATTTCAAATGGGCAACCCATTGCCGGTGAGGATGGCGATTTTATTTATGGCGCTGGGTATTTTCCCCTTAGAGCCGGTCAAACGGAGAGATTCTCCGTGGCTCTGGTCTATGGAAACGACCTGAAAGATCTGGTCAACAATAAAAAAACGGTTCAGGATATTTATAACAGCGATTATCGCTTTCCCCCACCGCCAAAAAAACCCACCATGACGGCTGTTCCCGGAGATGGAAAGGTAACCCTTTATTGGAATCGTGTTGCGGAAGAAAGCCTTGATCCGGTAACTAAAGTTAAAGATTTCCAAGGATATAAAATTTATCGTGCCACTGACCCAAATTTTAATGATGTGAGAAATATCACCGATGCCAACGGTCTGATACAGGGATATAGTACCCTTACCCAATTCGATAAAAAAGACGGTATCAGTGGATATTTTTATCCATCTCCTAACCTGTTTCAAGATACAAAAGGATATACTTATTACCTTGGCAGTGAAACAGGGTTGGTTCATTCTTTTGTGGATGAAAATGTCCAAAACGGACGAACCTATTATTATGCACTGGTCGCTTACGATCATGGTGATCAAGCGAAAGATATTTTTCCATCGGAGAATTCAAAATTCATTTCCGCCCTGCCCACTGGCGAGATCATTACGGATCAAAATACAGCTATTATCACACCCACTGCAAAATCGGCTGGTTTTACACTTAATGATACGATTCCACTTAATCATACCGGTCCGGGGACTGGCTCACTTGCTATCAATATCATGGATGAAAAAAGCCTCACTGGCCATCAATACCAAATCAAATTCTTTGATACAGCCACCGATGGCATTGATAATGACCAAGATTGGGATCTTCTTACGGATGACGTTGGCACTGATGGTCTGGCAGGAACCAATGATCCTGATGGAACCGAAAACAATGGCAAACCGAATTATGGTGAACCGAACTTTGACTGGTTTGATGATGAGGAATATATGCCTGTCACAACCATGTATAGTATAAAAGATCTAGATCCTTTAACCGAATCGTTTACGCCCAACGACACATTCCGGGTGCAGCTCAGTAAGAAAAACATCATACCTTCTTCGGTTAAATTGGTGAATAGCATCGGGGCAGAAATACCCGCATCAGATTATGAGATTGATTATGCAAGGGGTCGAATCCGGGCTGCAAGTCAAGGCTCTCTTGGAAATGATGATCATGAATTAACCTTTAATTATTATCCCATTTATAAAAATCCCTACATCCATGAATCGGTATGGACGAACCCCAACCAGTTACCTTACGTGCCGGAGCATAAAGATTCGGATATATTTGATGGCTTGTCCATTCAATTCAACAATGACTGGTTCATCACGGCTAAAGAAAAAGAAACCTATTGGTGGACAACTGAGGATGGATCAACCTGGTCCCAAAACCAGGCTGATTCAACACTGCATTTTATAGTGAGTGCTTCGGATCTAGATACAAATTTTGATGGCAAAATTGACTTAAAGGCCATCCGGGTGCCCAATAAATATGCTGTCGTTTTTTCAGATCAATCCGATTTTGGTCAATCCTATCGATCTTTAATTGATCATTCAGCCGGGACAAAAACCAATTTTAAAGTGATGAATCTTACTGATAATGTAAATGTACCCTTCTATCTTTGGGATTATCCCCTAAGCCACAGGGGGAAGATAAATCCTTTCGATTACATTTATTTTTATGAAAAGGATTCAACGGGGATAGACCGATATACCTGGAATATTACCTTCGCTCTAAGGCAAGCCCAAGACCCTAAAACCAAATTGTATTTTGGTACGGGTGACACATTGTTTATTGATTTTTCTAAGCCATTCAGGAATACGGATTCCTTTGTATTCCAAGGTCCTGCGCCTGAGGTTAATGCCCCCTTGGTTAAAAATGAGATGGGCGATATTCGTGTTGTCCCTAACCCTTATATCGTGGGACATAAATTTGAGTCTCCCCTGCCTCCGGGGATCACCAGCGGACGGGGTACACGAAAAGTTGAATTTCAGAATTTACCTTCGGATAGCCGCGTTCATATATTTACGACGCGTGGCCAACATCTGCGGACCATTAATCATTCCGGTGATATGCATACTGGCACCATTACGTGGGATCTAAAAACGAAAGAGAATCTCGATATTGCCTTTGGCGTTTATTACTACATCGTCGAATCAAAAACTGGTGGTAAGAAATCCGGAAAATTGGCGGTTATTAAATGAGAAAGTTTCTTATAGCTACTCTCTTGATTAGTCAGGTCCCGGCCCAATCTAAAGTTGGGTCTGCAGCGGCATCCTTTCTGGGAATTGGTGTGGGCGCGAGGGCTGTAGGCATGGGTGGCGCTTTTTCTGCTATGGGCGGGGATGCATCAACACTTTATTGGAATCCAGGTGCCTTAGCCAGGCTCAACAGGTCCGAAGCCATTTTATCCAAAGCCGATTGGTTGGTTGGGACCGACCTCCATTTACTATCTTCTGTCATACGGTTAAACACAACCCATTCAGTTGGATTTTATTTATCCCAATTGAATCATGGCCGGGAGGAGATCACTGACCTGGATAACCAAAATGGCACAGGCCAATATTGGACAGCTTCAGATATCGTTTTGGGCTTTGCATATGGCCGAAATCTTTCTGACCGATTCTCTGTTGGCGGTATGGGGAAATATATTTCACAGCGAATTCATCATTCTTCCGCTTCCACCTTTGCTCTAGATCTGGGAATATTCTATCAAACCAGTTCGGATAAGGTTCGGATCGGCATGTCCATTTCCAATTTTGGCTCTGACATGACTTTGGATGGAAAAGATCTTTATAAAAAAATAGATTTGGATCCGGACAATTCCGGCCACAACGAAGCATTGGTAGCCAAACTCAAAACAGATCCATGGCCACTACCTTTATTTTTCCGCGTCGGTACTGCGGTAAAAGTGTTTGATCAAAAAAAATTAAATGTAACAGTCACCACTGATGCCTTCATCCCCAGCGATGATGTGGAAATGATCAATATCGGTGTTGAGACAGTCATTTCAGATCGGACTCGAATCCAAGTTGGATATAAAGGATTGGGGAATGCTGATAGTGAAGAAAGCTTTACCTTTGGCGCCGGTACGCAATTCTATGCGAGCGGGTTTGATATTCGCATGGACTATGCCATTCAATCCTTCGGGAAATTTGGCACAGTTCCTCATTTAAGTATTGCTTTTCTTTTTTAATTATTTCCTTTTTTTTCTATAAAGGATGACCATATATTCGGATAACCTTATTTAGTGACTCTTACTTGCGTTACTAAATGTATTCGTTCAAATATATAAGATTGGAGAAATTCTTATGAAGAAAACGTTAGGATTAATTAGTCTATTTTGTTGTTTGACTGTATCAGCACAGTCTTATGTTGGCAATGTTCTTGTCAATGCTGGATTCGAGGATACCAGTGCCACAGGCAAGGCAAATTGGGGAGTCCATCCAACAACTTATGCAAGCTTTGCATACGAAGAGGTAGGTGTTACAATGTACGGATCCTCAAGACAATATCCATCTTATTGGGGTAGTTGGGGCTTTAAGCTTTGGGGTCAATACAATGGCAGCGAAAATGAATCTAGCGTCTACCAAACTTTTACAGATGTTCCCGCAGGAAAACAGGTGGTTTTGTCCGGTGTCTCAATGACCTACAACGAAGATCGTATTAGAGGAGAGAACAAGGCATATCTATTTGTTAAAACATTTGATGCAAACTGGGGTAGTTATGCTGGTTCATTTTCCGATTCAATGGATGTGAATTCTCCGGCTGACGTTTGGACTCCACTGTCTGTCTCTCATACTATCCCTGCTGGTACTAAATATGTCCAAATCGGAATTGGTTATTATCAAAAAAGTAATGATGACCATGGTGGGTTATACTTTGATGATCTCGTCTCATATATAGGTGATACCAAGGTTACAATGAATGTAAACACCTCTCATATTGAGGGGCTTACCCCCCGCGGTCCAGGTATGATGGTTGACCTACGGGGTGGAAGCGTTGGAGACGGAACAGGCGTTATTGCAAATCCTGCATGGGGACCTGGAACGAATCTCCGTTCTTCTGGCGGCGATAATTGGACTCTTGATATTGCTCTTGATAACAGCCTGGTTTACGATTTCAAATTTGGCGGCCATATTGCCAATTTGGATGGGACCGTATCAAGTTATTGGGAGAATGATCTTCCAGGAGCGTCATATAGCGGTGATAATTTTAAGATGGATTTGTCATCTAACACCGAAGCGGCTACATCGATAACTCATTACTTGGGCCGTGGACCAAGCAACGATACACCGCCCTATACCGCCACAGCTGACACAGTTGATATTTCATTTAGAGTTAACATGGGGTTAAATACTGATTTTAATCCTGATTCAGATGTGCTCTCTTTAGTAGGGCATTTCCCCCAAGGAGGCTCAGACAATATGTGGAGTCCGGGTACTTTTCAATTATCTCGGGTAGGTAGTAGTGACTATTGGCAATTCCATATGAAATTACCTCAAACTTATATTGATACAGTGGATAAAGTGAACGCAAGTTGGGCGACCGGTGGATTACATATGTACCGTTTCGCAATCGGAGCAGACTGGAATAACTCAGAAAATCTGAATGGCGCCTATCATGATGGTAATGAAAATAGGATTTTAATTCTGAACACGGCCATGAAAGACACCACGATACATTGGGTATGGTGGAACGATAAAGCACCAACTCCTTTCACAGCATCCTCCAAAGTACCTTCACTAACTTTTCATACCAATATCGGTAAAGCTATCGCTAACAATGGTTGGGCCGATGGTGATCTTCTTTTGGTAAAATGGGGTTATGGAAAAACATCAGATAAAGTCCATGTGGATACTTTAGTTGCCGGTGTAGGTGGCGATTACAAAGTTACAATTTCTCCAACAGATAGTGTTGCAATTGATGATTCCCTTGGAATGTATTACCAATACTACCGTGTAACCGGTGGTACTGAATACAGGGAAATTTTCTTCAACTTTGACACTACGTGGAAAGATGTATCTTTACAGGAACGTCGTTGGGCTCCCCTTAAAGGAAAAGGTGGCACTGATGTTTCTTTGGTTGATTATGTGGATTCCAAAACACATGGTCGTCGTTTCCCGATCTTCCGGAATGCGACCAAGGTTGATGCCAATGCTGCCGATTCTGATAGCCTTTTGGTTACATGGACAGCAGATCTACGACCTATCTATTACCAGTTACTGTCTTATGGCAGTGATACGGCTGATTCTTTAGCTGGTATTCAAGGTGCTAAAACACTCTATTACAGCGATCGGGACAGTATATTCAGTTGGGGTGTTTGGATGAACGGTCCAGCCATTGGTGGATGGAATGCCCGTGGTGCATGGGGCTCAGGCCTCCGTGCAGACAGCCTTGCTAAAATGCATGATGACGGTACCCATGGTGATGCAACAGCTGGCGACTCTGTCTATACGGTTCAGTTTAATTACCAAAAGAATTCTACTGACATTGGTATGGAATTCAAATTTGGTGTAAACGCTGAAGATAATGAGTCTGGATTTGGATTAAATCACATTGAGAATATTGATGTAAATAGTCCAACAGTTGTATCTCAATTTGGTTCAATTAATCCAAATCGCTACAATGCATGGAATTTTGACAGAGGACAACCGGGCAATTTAGCTGTTGAAGAATTGGCTGGAATTCCAGAAGTGTTTGAACTTTCAAATAACTATCCAAACCCTTTCAATCCAACAACGAGTATTGAATTTAACATTCCGCTTGCCTCTGAAATATCTCTGACTATCTATAATGTCATGGGTCAAGAGGTGGCGAAAGTCCATAACGGCTTCGCACAACCGGGCGCTTATAAAGCAGTTTGGAATGGGCGGGACAACTTCGGGGAGAAAGCACCTAGCGGTATTTACTTCTACGAATTAAAAGCCGAAAATCACTTCCACAAGGTTAAGAAAATGACCTTACTCAAATAAGAAGGAACGATACACTAGCGACGAAAAAGAGGCTCGGAAAACCGAGCCTCTTTTTTTTTATAATATCTTTGTCTTTCCTTTTAGAAACTACCTTTTAACCAAAACAACATTTCGTTCAGGTTAGAAAAAACCGGTGCTCCTGTATTTTTCAATCGCTCTCGACTCACATGTCCATTGGCAACTAAAACACAATCTGCACCAATATAACAGGCCACTTCATAGTCGTGGGGGGTGAGTCCATTGATATTTTCTGTATGGTTACTGTTTAAATGATCGATTAACTGTGAAG
>CAJWIT010000035.1 GCA_913041945.1 uncultured Fidelibacterota bacterium | reverse complement strand
TGGTAGACGGACTTGGCTGAAATGAGCAGTAATTAATTAAAAAAGTATCATTCCGACAACCAGGATGGTCATCGTACATATATTTTACCGTCAAATATAAAATAAATGATTAAGCGATGTCTTCCTACCCGCCGGCTTTTTGTTTTTATACCTGTTTATTTATTCAAAATCAAGTAGTGTATATTTTAATAATGTCCAACAAGCTATAAGCCCGTCCGTTAAACGCAGTTTTTTCCCCTCGGATTTTGTCCTGCGCTCATAGCTGATGGGGACTTCAATCACTCTCAACTTTTTTTTGAAAACTTTAGCTGTAATTTCTGCTTCCAGTCCGAATCCTGCTGAACAGATATCCAGGGAACGAAATATCTCAGTGGGCATCATTTTATAACAGGATGTCATATCAGTGAGTGCAGCCCCTGTTACCCGGTTGGAAAACCAGGTAATGAACCGGTTTCCAACAGTATGGTAACTCAGAGATGATGTTTTTCCAAGCCATCTGCTTCCATACACAACATCGGCGGAATCATTTTCCAGCTGGTTTAACATTTTTTCATAATCAGCAGGATTGTATTCTAAATCTCCATCCTGCAAGACAACAAAATCCCCTTTAAGGTGTGTGAGAGCAGTCTGAACAGCGGAACCCTTTCCTCGGTTAACCTGATGCCGGATAAGTTCAATATCGCCAATTCCCTTTAGTATACCCCCTGAACCATCGGTGGAGCAATCGTCTACCACGATTATCTGTTTTTGGATGGGGATCAACTTCACCTTTTCGATCAGCAGGGAGCAGGTTGCCGCTTCGTTGTAGATGGGTATAATTACAGACAGTTTCATAACATGGAATAATTAAATTCCGAATTGATATATAATAAGATAATAAAAAAGGCGACTATTAGCCGCCTTTTTTAGAAAAAGTGTTTTTCTTCTTAGAGAGAGTAACTCACCATGGCGCCAATTTGAATCCAGCCAGTAGGATTATCATTAGCTGCAGCAGTTGAAATAGTAGCTCTCAAATAGGGTTTTATCACGACAGGATCCATGGGGTAATCCAAGGATGCGCCGCCAATGATACCCATACCTTCCAGCATACCGACACCGCCGAAGACTGTTACGGGGAAACCGACCTTTTCTGAAATGGCATCAATACCGAGGTTAAGAATAGCAAATGCACCTGTCAAGCCATTGGCGCTCTCAATACCAGCATTTACACCCAGACTAAAAGGGCCGAGGGGCAATCCATAAGGAGTGCCAATGACCACACCAAAGCAAGGGTCCATGCCAGATTCAGCGTAATATTCACCACCCACTACCGGCATGCCCACATTCAGGCCAACAGTAAATCCTTCAAAAGGACTGGCAGCATCATATTCTTCCTCGGCTTCTTCTTCTTCAAGGAATGCCTCATCAATTTCATCTTCAAGGTCTTCAACAGCAGTTGTATCGCTGGCTGCCGCCTCTTCATCCTGTGAAACCGCCTCTTCATCCTGTGAAACCGCCTCTTCATCCTGTGAAAACAGAGGATTAGTACCTACGCAGAGCATAAGGCAAAATGCAATAATTGAGAATGATATTTTTTTCATAACAGGCCTCGCTTATTCGTTAATTATGTTAATGACTCTCGGTAATGGGTCGAAAACGAAACAGTTTTACCGCCCAAAATTCAGTGTATAATAAGGTTTTCTAGAATGTAAAGCAAGATTTGATTTTTTTTTGTGCAGTTCATTCAATTAGAGAACAATTCGAAAAACGTAAATCCAATATAAATGGTTCGAAGTTTCACATACAAGAAAAAAAGTGAAGGCACCCTCAAAAATTGATTCAGATCACACTTTTTATAACCACCCCCTTGTGAATAATGATAAAAAATAATATCTTTTAATATTAACACTCATTATAGCTTAGTAAAACTTGAAACTTACACAGCATTTTATCCTCATGTGTGATTAGAATATTGCCGGGTGGCAGTAACACTTTGTTCGTTCATCGATTGATCATAAATTTCTTGGAAGTTATAGAAGAATTATTTCAGGAGTGATTGATGGGATATAAAAATATTATGGTGGCCCTGTCAGGTAGGGGAGATGAAACCCCGGTTATTGATGAGGTAGCCCGGTTAAAAAATTCGTTTAATGCAAAATTAATTGCAGTTCATGTGAATGATCCGCACGCTGGGAAAATGTCGATGATGATGGATAGTGTCGGCCATGACTTTACTGAAGAGGAAATTCGGGACTTGTTTCGGAATGCGGGGCATGAAGAGATTGCAAAACGGATGGAAGTTCAAATTCTCACAGGTAAACTTGTACATAAGGAAATTTCAAAAGCAGCCCAAAGCATCGATCTTCTGATTTTAGGGCACAGGAAAATAAATCGGTTTAAAGATCAATTTTTTGATTCTGAAGATGAAGGAATCATTAATACAGTAAACTGCCCCGTACTTGTAGTGCCCAAACCATAAAAAACATAACGATCCTCCTTCTAATATGCTTCTTTTTTTAGATTTATTGGTTAAAAAGTACTGTGTTATATGCGATATAGAATAAGCTGTGCAATATTAGCAGGGGGTCGTTCATCCAGGATGGGGAAGGATAAAGCTCTATTGGAGGTCAATGGGAAGAAACTGGTGCAAAGAGTGCATGAAAAGGTGAAAAACCTGTTTGCTGAAACAATCGTTATTGCAAATAAACCTGATGCTTTAACATTTTTGGATATTCCTGTTTTTCCCGATCTTATTGCCAACTTGGGCCCCCTTGGGGGAATCTATACTGCCTTGAAGCATTCTTCATTTCCTCAATGTCTTGTCATTGCCTGCGATCTGCCTTTTATCCCGGAAAAACTGATTCGTTCCCTATGCGACGATGCTGGGGGTTATGACATTTTATCAATCGATTTAGGAAGGGGTATTGAGCCGCTTTGTGCTGTATATCATCAGGATTGCATAAAAATGATAGAAAACCAGATTGAATCAAAGAATTACAAGGTGTCTGATCTTTTTGATCGTGTCACTGTAAAAATAAAGCGCGTGCCGAAGGGACAATTTGCTTCCTCCTATGATTTTTTTAATATCAATACCCCGGAAGATGTAAAGAAAGCTGAGATGATTATGAAGGAAGACGAAGATAGACGATGAAAAGAGATTTTGTCATATTCTTCGTTTTTTACTGCATATTATTTTTGGAACAATCGGATTAGAAATAGAACATGTACAATTTGAGTCCTCCCTGGCGGAGGATTTTCCCTTCTGTTTCCATACTTCTAACATTCCGTATGCGTTGCGCCTAAAAATGGGTCTGAAAAAGGCTTTTTTTTCAAAATAGTGCATTTTATTTAATGTTTGACAATGAAAGTTCTGCATCCTATATTCCATTTAAATATTCTTGCTGAGAAGTAACTATATTTCAATAATGTGCTTTCACGAGGGTGAAACGCCAAATGCGGAGTTCAACATGTTAAAAAATAATCACTATTCCTCACGGAAAGGTTTGCTTCTGTTCATTACAGGGATATTCCTGTCCGTGTTAATCCTGATGCCAGGATCCAGTCTGTATGCACAGCAGAGAATGGATGATGAAGTGATGCCCAAGGAAGCAGGGGGACAGCAGGAAAAGGTTTCCGAACCAATAAATCCCACCAGGGAAGTTAAAGAGGCAGCAAAATTCTTTTATATGCAGGGGGTAAAAAAAGCGAAAGAGAAGGATTATGAAGGGGCTCTAGAAGACTTGATTAGCGCTTACAAACTTTTTCCCGATAAAAAAATAAAGACACAAATTGACAAATTATCTTCTTTTCTCGATAAACAAACAACTCCTGATATAGCAGAGGATGGAGAGTCTTCATCTGCTAAAAAGGCACCTTTTATTGACAAAGTAGCTTCTTTTTTCGGTAGAAAAACAACTCCTGATATAGCAGAGGATGGAGAGTCTTCATCTGCTAAAAAGGCACCTTTTATTGACAAAGTAGCTTCTTTTTTAGGTATAAAACCCATTCTTCTTGCAACAGGAGAAAAAGAAGCAGAAACTTATTACAGGGAGGGATTAAAAAAAGCGAAAGAGAAGGATTATGAAGGGGCTCTAGAAGACTTGATTAGCGCTTACAAACTTTTTCCCGATAAGAAAATAAAGATACAAATTGATAAATTAACTTCTTTTTTAGGTACAAAACCCATTCTGTTTGCACAGGAAGGGGAAACTTTACCGGAGGAATCAGATAGATCAGTTAGGCCTGAGGAGAAAAGACCCAACGCAATGAAATTAGCCGGGGAGATTTTTGATATAACTGAATCTCTAAACTCCAGCAGGAGACAATCAGAGTATATGGCTCGAAATTCAGATGAACATATCTACAGGAAAGACATTCGATCTAAATCCAGGTTTGAAAATGATATTCGAACATTGGAGAAGCAATTACAGGTTGAACCAGGGAATATTCTACTAAAAAGGAAATTAGGTCTACTGTATGAAAGAAAACAGGACTGGGATAAAGCGAAGGTAATCTACCTGGATTTGATTCAACAGGAGAGCTACAATCCTGATAATCATTTTTTCCTTGGTTCACTTTATGCATCCTTGGGGGATTTGGATAAAGCCCGTTATCTTTTTGAGGAAGCACTCAACCTTAAACCGGATCACCAGCCAACTCTAGAAGCAATGTATTCTTATTTAGATGATACTGGTGATACAAAAAAAATGGGCAAGAATTTCCTCAAAAAATCGATTCGTCAGAACCAGAGTGGACCAATCCAAAAAATGGCAATCATTCGGGAGAAATTAGAAAATGAACTTTATGATGAAGCCATTGGCCTGGCTGAGGCAGGGCTGGAGCAGTATCCCAATCATAGTGGATTTTTGTATCTTAAGGGAATTGGGTTAGAGCAAAATGATGAAATAGAACAAGCGAGATATTCTTACCAAGGTGCCATTCAATTTGATCCGAAAAACCAGGATATTCATCTTGCTCTTGCAAATTTGTACTATAACAGAGGCCAGTTTCTGTATGCTGCTCTTTCTTTTAATGATGCGGTCACTTTGAATCCGGGAGATATTAACAGCCGTTATATGCAGGGATTGAGTTATTTTAATGCGGGGGAGTGGAGCAGGGCAGTATCAGCTTGGGAAAGCCTTCTTCACTATCAAAAGGATCACCGGTTTGTGAAGAACCTACTACCTGAGGCTTATTATATTTTGGCGATAGAATATAATCGAACAAGCGAATACAGCAGGAGCAGATACGCCTTTGATAACGCAATGAAGATCAATCCAAATACAGACATTTGGCTCCCAGAGGCCTTGCGGATTTTAGGAAAACATTACCGGGAGCAAGCGATGTTCCGGGAATCGTTTACCGCTTACCAGGAAGTCATTGAGCTTCGTCCCAAAGATTCTGGTGCCTACCTGGGATTAGGAATCACCTATTGGGCAATAGGTGAGAACATGATGGCAAGAGGAGCCTGGGAAAAAAGTTTGGAGTTGAACCCCGAAAATAATGAAGCAAAGGGTTGGCTTATTGTTGCACAGCAAGGCTCTTGATTAACACAAACCTGAGCCTGTTGTTCCATTTAATTTGAACATCCCTTCAATTGATCATTCTTGGCCAACACCATTAACAATGGCAGCTTTATGACATTGTGTTGTTACTGATATTGTCGGTTTTACAACTACAATGGGAAAAGGCGGGTCACGCGCCATGGACCTGCTCAAATGCTCATAGGATAATTTCGGTATTCCAATTTAATTCAAGCTGTCTGGCTTCATTTTTCACTTATAAATCCCTTTAGGGAAACAATGAACATATACTTACTTATTATTCTATCCGCCCTTATTGGGGAATTTCTCCTTCGAACCCTGGTCCGGGTATTGAACCTGAAAGCACTTGACCCTGGACTCCCAAATGAATTTCAGGGATATTATGATGAGGAGAAATATGCTCGATCCCAGGAATATACCCGGGTAAATGCCAGGTTTGCATTTTTTACAACTTCTTTTGACTTTATTATAATTTTGGTGTTCATTCTTTTTGGTGGATTTAATTTTGTAGACCAAATTGTTCGGGGATTCGGCTTGTCTACTCTCCCCAGTGGTTTGGCATTTTTCGGGATATTATTTTTTGCAAGCGACTTGATATCCACACCGTTTTCTTTGTATCAGAATTTTGTAATTGAAGAAGATTTTGGGTTTAATAAAATGACGCTAAAAACGTTTATCCTGGATAAACTGAAAGGATATCTTCTCACATTGGTCCTTGGAGGTGTATTCCTGACTGCCATTTTATTCTTTTTTGAAGAGACAGGGGAATACGGGTGGCTGTATGCATGGGGGATTATTGGTCTTTTTATGATTCTGATACAGCCTCTATTTACTTTAGTCATTGCTCCCATGTTTAATAAATTTACACCGCTTGAAAAAGGAGAACTCCGGACAGCCATTGAAAACTACGCTCAAAAAGTGGGATTTCCGCTCAGCCGAATTGATGTAATGGATGGCTCCAAGCGGTCGGCGAAATCGAATGCCTATTTTTCGGGGTTTGGTAAGCAGAAGCGCATTGCCCTCTTTGATACTTTACTGGAAAAACATTCCAACGATGAAATGGTCGCGATTCTTGCCCATGAAGTTGGACATTACAAGAAACATCATATAAAAGTGGGCATACTGATTTCCATACTTCATACTGGTCTTTTGTTTTGGCTCCTTTCCATTTTTATTGATAATCCGGGATTATTTGAAGCGTTTCAAATGAAAGAAATTTCGGTCTATGGAGGACTGACTTTTTTCATGATACTTTATTCCCCGGTTGAACTTGTCCTTTCAGTTATTATGAATGCGGTTTCAAGAAAAAATGAATTCCAGGCTGATGCCTATTCAGCGAAAACAACAGAAAAATCAGAGCATCTAATTTCAGGGTTGAAAAATCTTTCTGTTTCAAATCTGGGAAACTTGACTCCCCATTCTCTTTCCGTACTGTTAGATCACAGCCATCCCCCAGTTCTGGAACGCATTACTGCATTGAAAAAGATTTAGTTCAACCCTAATGAATTTCATCTTGAATAGGACCGCAGTTTCCCTCGGATTATACCTTTCCATTCTTTCTGCAACTCAGCCAGGGGATACACTGGTATGGAAAGCTGTAAATGCTTTTTACAATTACGAGACAGCTGAAGCCATTACCATATTGGATTCGGCGCGGATAGAGTATCCTGAAAACCCTATAGCACACTTTACATGGGTTGCAGCCCGGATGCTTCATAGCGAAGCGAATAACTCCACGGAAAATACCTATTCCATTTTGTCCAATAGCCTGGATACAGTAATTCCGATATTGAAAGTGCTGAAAAATAAATACCCTCAGGATCCTGAATACGGTTTATATCTGGGATGTGCGATTGGTCTTCGTGCCCGGGTGAGCCTAGGCCGTAAACAATGGCTGTCTACACTGGTAAACGCGTATAAAGGCTTCCGATTGATCCAAGGTGTTGCAAGGAATAATCCTGAATTAATTGATGCACAGCTACCAATTGGGATCGTGGAGTATTACGCCAGCTTAAAGCCAGGGTTAATTCAGCTGGGCGCAAAGCTTATGGGAATAGATGCAAATCGCAAGGGAGGATTGGCAAAAATTGAAAAAGCTGCAGCACAGGGGGAATTTTCCTGGATAGAAGCAAAAAAAATAGGTGCGTTTATTACCTTGTGGATGGAGGATGATCCCCAGTCAGCTTTAGTACATAGTCGGGATTTGAGAGAGAAATTCCCTAAAAATTATTTTTATGGTATTCTCTTCCTGGAATGCCTCATTCGAATGGAGAAAGATGAAGAAGCACAGGCCTTATTGAGTGAATTGGAAGAAGAATTACCCTTTTTGACGTCCATTCAGCAGGATTGGTATTGGAGTTACCTCAAATATGAGTTGGCTCTCCTTCAATTTCTGCATGGAAAGGATGATACGTCTTTAAAAAATGTGGAAGAAGCTCTAAACAATTATCATGCAGAGCTGGATGTTATTTTAGGAAATGCTTGGCTCTTAAAGGGGATGATCCATGATAGGAAGGGAAATCGTGAGGAAGCAAAACAGGCCTACCAAGCGTGCTTAAGTTTGGATAATAATTCCACAGCAATAACAAAGGCAAAGAAGTATCTTAACTCCCCGTTTATAGATTGATTTCCATTTGGGATCAGGTCAAATGGAATAGTTCTAAATACATTTTATTCCAGGTTATAATATTTTATAATTGATCCGTAAATTCACCGTAGATTTGAAAAAGAAACGTATCTATTATGATTGAACGAAAACAAACACGCCAGGTATTGGTTGGCGATATACCAATTGGTGGTGGTGCACCTATCCCTGTTCAATCTATGACCACCACAAAAACCCACGATTTAGACGCAACTATAAAAGAAGTGGAACGATTGGAGGAAGCAGGCTGTCAGATCATCCGCATCACGGTTCCTGATCAAAAATCTGCAACTACTCTAAAAGAAATTAAAAAGCGGATGTCTGTTCCATTGGTTGCAGATATTCATTTCAATTTTAGAATGGCTTTGGAAGCTGTTGATGCGGGTGCAGATAAGATCAGGATCAATCCAGGAAATATTGGCAAAAAGGATCGTGTAAAAGCGGTGCTTGGTAAGGTCAAATCTGCACATCTCCCAATTCGTATTGGAGTGAATGCCGGGAGCCTTGAAAAAGATTTAATCGAAAAATACGGATATCCCACACCGGAAGCTATGGTGGAAAGTGCCAAGAGGCACATTCGCATCTGCAAAGAAAATGATTTTGATGATATTATTGTTTCACTGAAGGCTTCTGATGTAAACCTGATGATGGGTGCCTACCGGTTATTTTCCTCTGAGTTTAACTATCCTCTTCATCTCGGCGTTACGGAAGCAGGTCCATCCAAGTCAGGAAGTATCAAATCTGCTGTTGGTGTTGGATCTTTATTGGCGGAAGGTATTGGTGATACAATCCGGGTAAGTCTCACCGATGATCCCGTTGAGGAGGTGCACGTAGGATTTGAAATCCTGAAATCATTGGGTTTAGCTACCAGAGGTGCCACAATCATAGCTTGCCCAACATGCGGGCGGTTAGAGGTGGATCTCTTTAAGATTTCCGGAGAAATGGAAAAAAAGTTAAAGAATAATAAAACCCCCATGTCCATAGCTCTTATGGGGTGTGCGGTAAATGGACCAGGAGAAGCAACACATACTGATATTGGGATTGCTTTCGGTAAAGGAAGTGGCCATCTCTATTACAAGGGAGAAAACCGCGGAAAAGTGAGAGAAGAAAAAGCTATGGATCACCTTATGGAAATGATTCATGAATTTGAACAGGAATTAGCCAATGGAGGTTAAAATGAAGTGTGTACTTTCAATTTTATTGTTTACTCATATTTGGGCATTTCAATCCCCGGATAAGAGTCCAATGTCCCCAATTGTCGCGTATTGGAAAACTCTGACCCAGGAGGAAAAGGAAATTTATCTGTTTTCTTATTTGACCCAGGTGTATGATACGTATGAAGAACTAAAAATGGAAACCGGTTATGGTGAATTAACATCCTGGTATTATGACAATCGCGCTGAATTAGTCTTCGGAATATTTGACCAACTGGAAAAAACGGAATTGACAGAGTTTGTTGGCTGGATTGATGAATTCTATCGCCAGGAGAATTTCGTCGATAAACCTTTTTATGAAGCATTAGAGTTCGCCTTCCGATTTCAGAAAGCTGCAGGTAAGTCCATCTGGGAGAAATTTGAAAATATGAAATTTGATAAAATAAAACCGAAATAATGTCTTTTTACCGCCCAACAATCATCCAGGAATGGAATGCAATCAGACAGAAGGGGGGGTACCGGCTACTCATCAAGAAAAAAGGTTGGGTGATTATCCTGTGGTTTTTTATTTTTTATCTAATTCGAGACAGTTTATTATATTTAGTCATACCGTACTTTGCTCTGAAAGAAATTAGTTCCTGTTTTTAATGCTTTCCCGGGTATTCAGTAGTGCGATCCTTGGGATTGATGCTTATGTTGTGGAAGTAGAGGCTCATCTTTCTGGGGCAAAACTTCCAAAATTTGTTACAGTCGGACTTCCGGAAGGAGCAGTGAAGGAAAGCAAGGAGCGGGTCACCGCTGCAATTAGAAACAGCGGATTTGATTTTCCACGGAAGCATATCACAATCAACCTTGCTCCTGCAGATATACGGAAAGAAGGTTCAGCCTTTGACCTACCCATCGCAGTGGGAATCCTTGCTGCAACAGGATTTGTGGAGCCTACTTATCTTGATAAACTGCTTTTATTGGGTGAACTTGCCTTAGACGGATCCCTTCGTCCAGTCAGGGGTGCTTTGCCCATCGCACTTTGTGCCAGAGATAAAGGAATCCGGGGCATTATCCTGCCAAAAAAAAATGCTAAGGAAGCCGGAGTGGTGAATGGTGTTAAGGTAGCAGGTGTTTCCTCTTTGAAAGAGGTGGTAGCGAGCCTAAATGGGACAAAGAGAATTGAACCTATAGTGGTAGACCGGGAAAATCTGTTCAAAAGTCAAATGAAATATAGTGTTGATTTCGCTGATGTAAAGGGACAAGAGCAGGTGAAACGGGCTTTGGAAGTTGCTGCAGCCGGAGGGCACAATGTGATTATGATTGGTCCTCCCGGAAGTGGCAAGACGATGTTGGCCAAGCGTTTGCCAACTATCTTGCCTGACCTTGTGTTTGATGAAGCTCTTGAAACAACAAAGATTCATTCTGTAGCGGGAATCTTATCAGAGGGAAAGGGGCTGATTGCTACGCGCCCTTTCCGGTCTCCTCATCATACCATTAGTGATGCGGGACTTATTGGAGGAGGATCAGTCCCAAAACCGGGAGAGGTCAGCTTAGCACATAACGGGATATTATTCCTTGATGAATTTACTGAGTTTAAGAAAAATGTTCTGGAGGTCATGCGCCAGCCACTTGAGGATTGCATGGTAACGATTTCACGGGCTGCGATCTCCTTAAGTTATCCAGCCCGGTTCATGCTTATTGCAGCAATGAACCCTTGCCCATGTGGTTATGCTACAGATCCAAATAATGAATGTATGTGTACACCTCAAATGATTCAAAAATATATGGGTCGAATTTCCGGACCGCTTATGGACAGGATTGACATCCAAATTGAAGTTCCTGCAGTTCTTTTTACTGAATTAGCTGATAAAGGAAAAGGAGAAGCTTCTGAAATTGTGAGACAGCGGGTTCAATTCGCAAGAAAAATTCAGTTGGATCGATACAACTTGAAAGATGGAATATTCGCCAACTCCCAGATGGAGTCTAATGATCTTCGAAAATATTGTAAATTGGAATCTAAATCTGCAAATCTTCTTAAAACAGCTATGGAAAAATTAGGATTATCTGCCAGAGCGTATGATCGCATTTTGAAAGTTTCCCGAACAATTGCAGATCTGGATGAGCAGAAACAGATTCAATCAAATCATATCAGTGAAGCTATCCAGTACCGGAGCCTGGATCGCAAATTATGGTTGTAGAATTAAATGAGTGCAGATTGAAGTAATTAATTTTCTGTTTTTTCTTCTTAACCAGACATTTATGAAATCCATGGTTACATGTAGTTTTTTACTGAAAAAACCTTTTCCAATTGTCCTGTTGGCAATTTTTTGTTTATCCCAGGGAATTTCTCAAGAGAGAAAAAGAATAACCAATCAGGATAAAAATGGCACAATTATTTTAGAAGGGGAAATTGATATATACGATGATAAAGTCGACACAGTCTGGGTACGGCGATTTGATTCAAATGGTACGAAAATTGAAGAAAAAAAGTTTAAAAATGGTGAACTTAATGGAGCTTGGAAGGGGTGGTATAGCAATAGATCGAAAAAATATAGAATAAGATATAAAAATGGGGTAATACATGGTACTTCTGAACATTTTGATTCCACAGGTTTAACAATCGTCAAAAAAAAATATAAGAATGGTACGTTACACGGAAAGCAAAAGGAGTGGTATCCTAATGGGGAATTGTTAAAGGTTGTTGTATACGAACTTGGTATGATTAATGGTGTTTATAATGAATGGTGGGACAACGGTGCGAAAAAAGTAGAGGGGCAGTATGCAGGTAATAAGAAGAAGGGGGTATGGATGAACTATGATCCTGGCCGCAGGTCACGTTATGATTTTTATCGTTCAGATGGGTTATTGGTTTCATATGATTTTGAGTATTATGCCAACGGCCAGATAAAGGAGGAGCCTTCATTTAATAAGGATGGAGTACGGGATGGTGAATGGATTCAGTATTTTGAGAGTGGGAAAAAGAAAAGTGAGGAAGTGTACACGAATGCAACCCCGAATGGACTTTGGACTACCTGGCATGAATCAACATCTAAAAAGATAAGTGAGAGTACATATGTTGACGGGATTCTTGAGGATGAATTCCAAGAGTGGTGGGAAAACGGGGATAAAAAGACAGAAGGGCAGTATCTAGTTAATAAGAAGGTAGGGGTGTGGATGAACTATGATCCTGCTGGTCGCAGGTCACGTTATGAGCTTTACCGTTTCGATGAATTGGTTTTTTCATATGATTTTGAGTATTATGCCAACGGCCAGATAAAGGAGGAGCCGTCATTTAATGAGGATGGAGTACGGGATGGAAAATGGATTCAGTATTTTGAGAGTGGGAAAAAGAAAAATGAGGAAATATACGCGAATGCAAAGCCGAATGGACTTTGGACTACCTGGCATGAATCAACATTTAAAAAGGTAAGTGAGAGGACATATGTTGACGGGATTCTTGAGGATGGATTCGAAGAGTGGTGGGACAACGGTGCGAAAAAGGTAAAGGGGCAGTATGCAGGCAATAAGAAGGAGGGGGTGTGGATGAACTATGATCCTGGCCGTAGGCTACGTTATGAGCTTTACCGTTCCGATGAATTGGTTTCTTCATATGATTTT
>CAJWIT010000034.1 GCA_913041945.1 uncultured Fidelibacterota bacterium | reverse complement strand
TTTTTCTGTTGCCATTGGACCACCACGCTGACCAGGTTTGGTCTCTTTTACCTTCGTTGTAGAAATAATGACGTTTCTTCTGGCCATTTTTATACCAGACAATCCATGCTCCGTGTTTTCGTCCATTTTTATAAAAACAATCAAGTTTCTCCCGTCCATTCTCATACCAGATAGTAAACTGACCATGCTTTAGCCCCTGCTCATAATTTCCTTCAGTTTTTCTGTTGCCATTGGACCACCACGCTGACCAGGTTTGGTCTCTTTTACCTTCGTTGTAGAAATAATGACGTTTCTTCTGGCCATTTTCATACCATTCCACTCTTTCCTGGTCAAATTCACCGTTCACATATTGATATTTAGCATTCACCTTCCTGCTGGGGTAGTAAATAATCCATTTCCCATTTCTCCCGTTTTGAGGGATTCCTAATATTGGACTGATATTGCCTCCATCACCCCTGAGGAACCGACCTTTTGCTTTTGTAATGCCATCAAGGTAGTAATACGTCCATATCCCACTCATAAATCCATCTTTATATCTACCTTTTATCTTTGGATTTCCATTATCATAAAAGTCTCCAACTACACCTGTGTAAGGCTTTTCTCTTCCAAGCACATATACTAAACCGCCACGGGTATCTAAATCTTTCCATAGAACCTGTGAAAACAGAGGGGTGATAAAAACAAGTGAAGTGATAAAAAATAAGGTTCTTTTCATTTTAGTCTTTTAAAGATGGCCTATATAACTTACCCAGAGGAATCAGTTTGCAGTGTTACCCATAAACATGGCCGCACTTGCTTTAAGACAAGCACCAGTAATAAATCCTATTATGTATTGTTTCATCTTGTCCTTCTAAATAGTGTATAAAATTACTCCAAAATCAATTTATATCAATCAGTTCACTATAAGCAATACTCATTTCAATTTACACAGAGGAAGTAATTTGTAGTGTCAATCACAATTGGGGGTGTCTTGTTCTCCCACATAATCTTCAACACAGGATGGATATGGAGGACAGAGTTGATTGTCGGTAAGATGTATCCAACAACCATTATCAACTAACTGGCAGATACTTTCAGGGATATCTCCCGTGAGTTCATTATATCCTAATGTCAAATAAATCAGATTTGTTAGATTACCAATCTCCGGTGGTATTGTACCTGCGAGTTGATTAGACAATAAATCCAAATGAGTCAAATTTGTTAGATTACCAATCTCCGGTGGTATTGTACCTGTAAATTGATTAGACCATAAATACAAATGAGTCAAATTTGTTAGATTACCAATCTCCGGTGGTATTGTACCTGTAAGCTCATTAGCTAATAAATCCAAATGAGTCAAATTTGTTAGATAACCAATCTCTGGTGGTATTGTACCTGTGAATTGATTCCAACCTAAACCCAAAAAAGTCAGGTTTGTAAGATTACTAATCTCAGAAGGTATCACATCCGATAATTCATTATCTTCACATTGTAAATAAGTTAATCTTCCCTCTTCCCATCGTTGATAACCCAATTCCAAAGGTTCAATTACACCACTGCTATCAGTATCTAAATACCAGTCAATGGTTTTAGAACTGTTATCAATAAAAATTTGAAGAACATCCAAATCAGATTGATAGTAACATTCTCCATCTATTTCTGTATATCCATTGTCACAAAACGAACAATTGGTGGGGTCTTGTTCTCCTACATAGGCTTTTATACAGGAAGGGTATGAGGGACAGAGCTGGTTGTTTGTGATTTTTAATTTATAAGAACTATCCCAGTCCAAATTCAATTCACATATACTTTCTGGTATCTCCCCCGAAAGTTGATTAGAATTTAAGTACAAAGAACTCAGATTTGTCAGTTCACCAATCTCAGATGGGATTGAACCTGTGAGTTGGTTATGATCTAACCACAACACAGTCAAACTTAAAAGATTACCAATCTCTGGGGGGATTGAACCTGTAAGTTGATTATAGCCTAAAATCAAATAAGTCAGATTTGTAAGATTACCAAGCTCTGGGGGGATTTCTCCTGATATCTCACAACGGTTCCAACCGTTATCATTCCAATAACACCAAAATTCCGTCATCTTTCCATCCTCCCACTTTTGATCACCTAACTCCAACGGTTCAATTACACCACTACTATCAGTATCCAAATCCCAGTTAATGGTTTCTGAACTGTTATCAATGAAGATCTGAAGAACATCCAATTCAGATTGGTAATAACAATCTCCATCTATCTTTGTATACCCTTCGTCACAAGGTGAACAATTGGTGGTGTCTTGTTCTCCTACATAGTCTTCTACACATGGGGGATATGGGGAACAGAGCTGGTTTTCGGATAAATTAAAATCATAATCATCAGCAAAATTAAGAGTTAAATCACATATGCCCTCTGGTATCTCCCCCGTCAGTTGATTAGAGCCTAAATACAAATGAGTCAAATTTGTTAGATTACTAATCTCAGATGGGATTGAACCTGTGAGTTTATTAAGTCCTAAACCCAAAAAAGTCAGATTTGTCAGTTCACCAATCTCAGATGGGATTTCTCCTGATATTTCACAACGATTCCAACCGTTATCATCCCAATAACACCAAAATTCAGTTATCCGGCCATCTACCCACTTCTGATCACCTAACTCCAACGGTTCAATCATCCCACTACTGTCAATATCCATATCCATATTAATAGTTGAATCACTATTATCTATAAAAATCTGCAGAACATCCAAATCAGATTGATAGTAACAATCTCCATCTATTTCTGTATGCCCTTCATTACACTGACCCCACACCCAACTAAGTGAAAGAATAACACAGATAATAAATGATTTAATCAGTTTTTTCATCTTTTCAATTTATCCAGAGGAATCAATTTACTTCAACAGCGCCATCTTCTTCGTCCGCACAAACTCTCTTGAACTAAGTTATTGATTCATTATTCTTCTAAGTATTTCCTTATCATCTATTAATAGACCTGAATTAGTCAACCTGGGAGTCATTGTTTTCAAATTAGGGTTGCGTTTAAATACACTTTTGAACACAGGCAGTGCATCTTCTAATCGACCACCATTCACCAAAGCAATAGCGGACCAGTAGGGTAGTTCTGCATTTTCAGGATAAAATTCTGTTGCTTTAGAATATTCTGATAGGGCTTTTTCAATTTCTTTCGTTTCCATATACTGATCACCCATATTGGCATGCTGGTAGGCACGATGTATCCTTATCAATCTCTTTAATTCAACTAAGGGAGTAGGGTGATCTTCAATTCGTAAACTTAATAGTGTATCTTTCCAGTCTACACCAGTTGGATCACCTGATACAATAAGCATTGCAGCAGACTGCTTACCGCGGATATCCCCACCTTCTGTTTCTGCGGCTTCCAGAGCAGCCATCATTCTGTCAGCAAGGTCACCTTTAGAATTCTCAAATGCATTTGCCATAGCTTTGGGAACTGTGCCATTAGCCATCATATTTGCCTGAACAGAATAATTATCCCCAGTAACATGTCCAGCATGCTTTATACAGCGCTTACCTGTATGCACTGCGACATTTCCGTTGAAATCGATCATACCCACTTGACGAAGATCCTCCCCATCATCCTGAGAGGTTAAGATCCTCAAAACTTCTGTAGCTGTCATTCCAGATTCCATCAGTTTCAAACCCTCTGGACCATAATCCACTTTTACAAATGATTGGGTGGCTACTGCTCCAACACCTGCCTTAGCCCAAGGCACTAAAAAGCCCACCGAAAACCAGTGGCTCTGAACTGCAACACCCAATTGCCCTGTAGTTTCATCCATCGCTATAATAGAATATGTTGCTACAGGTCTTGATGGTAATAATTGTTGTGTAATTCCTGATGAAAATATGCACACGCATAATAAAGTCATATATTTTAACTTCATTAGTTTCTCCTTTTAATTAAAGCCATAAATAAAAGTCTCTTACCCGGAGGAATCAATTTGGAGTGCCAAAAATCAATATTAATGTCGAAGGGGTTTCTTACCCCCAATGCTCCAAAAGTAAGGTGGATCAGTGAGTTATATTGATTTGAATATCTATGTATTTTTCAGCATACAGAGGACGGGGTTTTTATACCATGTTATATATCGTATTATGCACTCTAATCCTGACGCAAATTTCCTTCTTTTCCCCGGACTCTGTGTTTCACCAAATTCCCGCCTTTATCCCACTCTTTTTCCGTAATTAATTCTCCAACCTTAAAAGTTCTTTCAATTTTCTTCTTTCCATCCTCATTCCACCAGGTCCATTTTCCGTCTTCTGCCCCATCCTTGAAAGTGCCTTCTCTCCACTTCTGTTCATTCTGATACCAAGAAGTCCATTTCCCATCTTGTTCCCCATTTGTGTATGTTCCTTTTTCCATAATCTGTCCCCTTATCCAATATGAAGTCCATAATCCATCTTTTTCTCCTTCCTTGTATGTTCCTTCTTCCTCCTTCTCTCCATTATCATACCACAATGTCCATAATCCGTCTGGTTTTCCATCCTTTAAAGTCCCTTCTGACTTCTGTCCATTCTCATCCCAAGAAGTCCATTTCCCATCTTGTTTCCCATCCTTGTAGGTTTGATGAGATTTTACTGTTGTATTTTTCCCGTCATAAAAAAATAAAAAACTTCCATCCTCACTATCCTCTTTTGTCGTCTTCCCTATATATTTCTGTCCATCTTTTTCCCAATAAGCCCACAATCCATCTGGTTTTCCATTCTTCCAAGTTCCTTCTGACATCTTCTGTCCACTCTCATACCATTCAGTCCGTTTTCCATCCCAGGGATATCCATATTTCCAAGTCAACTCAAAACTCTCTTTTCCATCTGGTGACCAAGAAGTCAAAATCCCATCTAATATCCCATCATTGAAAACTCCTTCTGACTTCTTCCGTCCATTCTCCCACCAAAAAGTCCATAAGTCATCTTTTTTTCCATCCAGATAATCTCCTTCTGATTCCTTATTTCCACTAGAGTAATAGGTTTCACCTTTAACTAATTCAATTCTATCTTTTGTCTTGTTATGATATTTAATCTCCTTTATCGCACCATTATCGTAGGTTGTGACCGAAAAAATGTTCTGTTGTGCTGCTGTTTTAGAACTCCAAACAATCAGCAGTAACGGTAGCATTGTTAGAGCTGTTTTCTTCATTTTATCTCCTTATCTCAATTTATCCAGGGGAATCAATTTGTAGCGATACTCAAACAGGAACTCAATCATTTTAATAATACAGTAAATACAAAAAAAGTAAATAATGATTCATACAAACAATACTCCATTTCCTGATCCAAAAATACAATTATATCATCAATATTTATATTACGGTATTACTACGCGCTTGGCAAGTCAATAATAAATTCTATAGATTCATAAAAAGGATTGATTTAGTAGTACCTGAGGGACAAACAACTCAATCCTCCATCCAGTTTCCTGAATTCCGACACATTAACAGTCCTGACTGAAAATCCTGATTTTTCCACTTTATCCCTTGTTTTTGGAAATCCTTCCGATAGAATGACCGTTTCATTTACAGAAATGGAATTAGCTGAATAGCTTTCTCCCGGCTCTGTTGTAATTATGGTAAACCCGTTGAAGTAATTACTCGTTATTGATTCCGGATCAATCAATATGCAATTATTCCCTATGTAAGAAACCGCTGACTTTAAATGAAGTCCCTGGTTCACAGAAATGATAGATCCTGTCATACCATTATTGCGTACAATTTCAATAAACTGTTCTGCTCCTAATTGGTTTGTCCTTTCAGAAATTCCTATGTAAAAGTGATTTTCCACTTCCAAAATATCACCACCCTCCAGTGTACCGGGATATTTGATTTTTTCTATTGTGTTGAATTCCCCTTGCAGCAGTTTTTCAACCACTTTGGTCTCTCCTCTTCTTGATTCTGCGCCGGGATTGGTAATGACAGCGCAGGACGGGATCAAAACAGCGGTGTCTTCAACAAACGTTGAATCAGGGTAATTTTCATCTGGCGGAAGTACAGTTATCTTTAACCCAAATTCTTTCAGAATCTTCACATAGTTTTGGTGCTGACGGAGAGCTTTTGGATAGTCTGGTTTTCCTAAAGATGCAGTTGTGATTCCATATATAAAATTTTTATAAGGCGGGCAGACAATGGCATGGGTAAAATTCATTAAACTATTATTTTTGAAACCCTTTATTCCAAGTGCTTCTTGTTAATATTTTCCATCAACTAAGCGATAAGTCTTCTGTCTCCTCCCTTTCTTCTATCATACTCAACAGGGATTTGTTCTTTTCTTCTCTCTCTACTTCTTCTCTCTCCTTGTCTTCTGTCTCTCCTTCTCCTGTTACTATCAGTATTATCATTGATTTCCCCGGTTAAATTTTCTTCACCACTCATTTTAATCTCCTTTTAGTTAATTAAATCCACTAACAATACTATAAACAAAAGTTTCTCCAATTTACTTCAAGAGCACCATCGTCTTCACCTGCAGGAAATTATGTCCTGAGTATTTCGAAGGACCTCCTGCTTATATCTGGAATGGGGTTTAGTGGAAAATATATCTAGGGTAAAAGCCAGATCTTACTTCTTATGCTTATCAAGAAGCTTCTTGATGGCCAGTGCTCCGCCTGCCGCTGCCAGCAGTCCAAGCCCACCGATGGGTGCCTGGTCGGGTTCGCCGGGGAAGCTTGGCTGGGCTATTACAACTGTGATTAAGGGTAAAACAAATAAAGCGATTCGAGTGAGTGTCGTGAACATGTCCTGCTCCTACTTCAAAAAAGTTAATTTCTGGTTGAATGTTTTATTACTAGCTTTTAACTGCACAATGTACAGCCCTGCAGATAAGTTCTTTGGATCCCATGTGACCGCGTGACTGCCGGAGGGCAGTACTTTATTAATTAAGGTTTCCACCAGTTTCCCGGTTATATCATATATATATAAAGATGTATTACGATCCGTCGCGTCCGGAATATCAAATGAAATGGTTGTGCTGGGGTTAAACGGATTGGGATAGGCAGGGCGCAGGGCAAATGTCCCGGGGACATTGGCTGGCTCATCATTGGAAGTTAATGTGCTGTAGGCAACTGTTAAGGTAAACCGGCTCTCTCCTACCTGCGGATAAATATTTACACCCCCAGAGCCATAGGCAGGAAAACTGCCCTTCGCTTCTGTTGAAAATATTATCTCACTTTCTTCAGTGAGGTTTACAGCAGTCCCTGTAGCATTATCTGTTAAGGTTAATGATACATGCCCCGGGAGACTGCTTATATCCCACGTCATGGTTACATCATTTTCGTTTGTAACAAAGTTATAGTCAGCATCCACTGTCAAATACATGACGTCCAGCGGTATGGCTATGGAACCTTCATGGACATACGGCAGGTTGCTGATATCTAGTCCATTGCCTTCCGCATAGCTGATACCCACCACCCGTTCACTGGCTGTCATGGGCAGCAGTTTATAGGCATCAGCATTGTCCATGCCTGCTTCCCCGTTGGTCATGAAAGAGACAAAGGTATTGTCCTCATAGTCTTCTCCGGAAGAAATGGCAAAGCTCATGCTGCCGGTGCTGTCATTCATTGTTTTGTAGAATGTGCCAGCGGTGGTGGATTTATC
Source organism: uncultured Fidelibacterota bacterium (assembly GCA_913041945.1). Taxonomy (GTDB): domain Bacteria; phylum Fidelibacterota; class Marinisomatia; order Marinisomatales; family UBA8229; genus UBA8229. Next base: position 5,818 of record CAJWIT010000034.1, on the reverse strand, counting down.
TGCTACATCAATAGTAATGGATCCTGTACCGCCGCTGGCTTGCACCCAGAAGCCCTGAAAAGGTGCGATCAGTCCATTGGACAGTGATCCTGCGGAACCGTTCCAAGAAATGTAACCTGCTCCCCCGGATTTAGCATTATCGTAGACATAGGCTGATGTTGCCAGGTTGGTTTTGCTCACATCATCCCAGTCAATAGTGGCGACATAGAGGTTGCCTATCAAGGCCCATCCACCATCTGCAATACTGCCCACCGTAGCACTGCTGTTGTTGGCGGTACCGTTTACACTCAATGTGACCGCAAGATCGTCATCGCCGTCGTTATCTGTATCAGCGTAGACATAAACCAGGAAACCTGCCCCAGCTGTCAAGGATGCTGTAGATAGATTGGATAAGGCCGACCAACTCTGGCCGGCCACACTGTATGTCCAGACATTGGCATCACCGCTGGTCACGTCTCCCCCGGTCATACCTTGAATCCAGAGTTCAGCTAAAAGATCGCTATAAATAGTACCTGAAACAGGACTGGACATCATTCGAAAACCAGACGTGCCGGAAATGGAGACTGTATTTAAAACGGCATCGCCGTCAATGTTTACAAATGCTGGTTTAGACCAACTACCATCATCCACGCCATTAAAAGGATTATCACCACCGGTTTGTACAGTGAAGGTAGCCGAACTGCTATTTCCCGTATTCCTGTAGTATTTTATGGAGCCATTATATTCCCCAATAAAACAGTCATAGTCACCATCACCATCTATATCAACAAAAACAGGTGTAGATTTGGTTCCTACATCCACGTCATCAAAAGGATCATCGTCGCTCCCTGTTGTCAAAGTAAAGGTGGGTGAAGTGCTGTTGCCCGTGTTTTTATAGTAGTTTATGTTGCCATCATTTTCGCCAATGAAGCAGTCATAGTCGCCATCGCCATCTATATCCACAAATGCAGGTGCAGCTTTGATACCTACATCCACACCATAAAAAGGATTAGGATCCGCCGAACCAGCATTACCATCCCATTCAACAAAGGTAGGCGAACTGCTACTCCCCGTATTCTTGTAGTAGTAAGTTAAACCATCATGTCCCCCAATGAAGCAGTCCTGATCCCCATCGCCATCTATATCAACAAATTCAAGGCTAGAGTGCATACCTACATCCTCACCATTTAAAGGATTACTACCACCGGTGACCGCAGAAAAACTGGTGGACGCGGCACCGGAATTCTGTCGCTCGTAATAATTAACATTGCCCGTCTCTTCACCGATAAAACAGTCATAATCGGTCTGGGCAGTGATAATCGTGATCCCCGGTACTGACAATAGGATGATTTGGACTATTTTATTTCTCATGATTTCTCTTCACTTAATAAAGGTTATTTTCTGTTTGAATATTTTCTGTCCTGTCTTTAGTTGTACAATATACAGGCCTGATGCCAGGTTTTGCGGATTCCATTGTATACTATGATTGCCGGCAGGAAGCACTTCATTGATCAATGTTTCTACCAATTGTCCCTTGATATCATACAATTGTAAAGATACAACATATCGTGACTCTGGCGGAATATCAAATGAAATGGTTGTGCTGGGATTAAACGGATTTGGATAGGCCGGATGCAGGGCAAATGTCCCGGGAAGATTGGCTGGCTCATCATTGGAAGTTAATGCGCTGTAGGCCACGGTTAATGTGAACCGGCTCTCCCCAACCTGCGGATAAATATTTACACCCCCAGAGCCATAGGCAGGAAAACTGCCCTTCGCTTCTGTTGAAAAGGTTATCTCACTTTCTTCAGTAAGGTTTACAGCACTCCCTGTAACATTATCTGTTAAGGTTAATGATACATGACCCGGGAGGCTGCTTATATCCCAGGTCATGGTTACATCATTTTCATTTGTAACAAAGTTATAATCGTCATCCAGCGTCAAATACATGACGTCCAGCGGTATGGAGATGGAACCATCATGATTGTAGGGCAGATTGCTGATATCCAGGCCATTGCCTTCCGCATAAGAAATCCCCACCACCCGTTCACTGGGAGTCATGGGCAAGAGTTTATAGGCATCGGCATTGTCCATGCCTGCTTCCCCACTGTTCATAAAGGAGACGAAAGTTTTATTGCTATACTCCCCGGAAGTAATGGAAAAGCTCATGCTCCCGGTGTTGTCAGCCATTGTTTTGTAAAATGTGCCGGCAGAACCGGACTTGCAGTCTGAAGTGAAGGCAAAGCTGGTGCCGCTAGAGCCGGACTGTATCCAGAAGCCCTGGTAGGGAGCAATAAGGCCGCTGGATAGATCTCCTGAAGAACCATTCCAGGTGTTATACTGCGAGTTGGCATCATCGTAAACGTAAACAACAGCGGTGTAGTTGCTGTTGTCTGTGAAAAGCTGGTCAGCAGAAATGGTGGATGCGAAAGGGTTCCCCAGCAGGTTCCACTCACTGGCAGTGGTGCTTCTGGTTACTGTGGCACTGTTCTCTGTGCCGGCAACACTCAACGTTACTGACAGGTCATCATCGCCATCATTATCAGTGTCTGAAAAAACATAGACCAGAAATCCCTGCCCGGCAGTGAGGGATGCTGTATTCAGGTTGGTAAGCGCCGACCATTCTGGTGTGGAAGCATCATAGGTCCAGACATTAGCAGTGCCGGATTCTGTATCCCCATTCGTCATCCCCTGAATCCAAAGATCACCCAAAATGTCATCATAAACTGTACCCGCTATAGGGCTCGACATCATGCGGAAACCGTCATCACCGCTGATTGTTACATGTGGTGACAAATAAGCATCACTATCTGTGGCCTGGCCAATAGCCAGATATTCATCTGATAATGATACACTGCTAAAGGTGACCGCATCACCAGATTTACTAGATCCTGATGCCAGGATACTAAAGTCACCGCTGGTCCCGGCACGATTCAGCAGTTTATAATCTGATGCTGTACCCGCTGTAACCGTATAACCAGTAGCATCACTAATATCAATTGTAACATCCGCAGCTACGGTATTTGATTCATCTACATACCAGATCCGTTCCGAACGGACCTCAACACCGGAAGGCAGGTCAGACGTGGATGTACCCGCAGTATTATTATTGCCAAAAACAGCAAAGTTTGCATCGGTAAGCGCAGTGCCCACTACCATAGTTAAACCATCCGACGCATCAGAAGCTGATGTTCCACTCCCTTTCCAAAGTGCTTCCGCATCTGTAGTATAACCGCTGGTCAGGACGCCTATGGGTGCATCGGAGGTTATCCAGTCGCTATTTGCCATATTTACCATTGTTCCAGTATTATCATTCTCACTATTGTCCGTAATTGTTGTACCAGAACCATCGGACATCTTATAATACGCTTCAAGGCCTGTTTCATCTCCGTCCAGTAACACATGAATATTATCCGCAATCTGCGCTTCGGTTCGGGCAACGCTCCAAATCCGTACTTCGTCAAGGTAGCCATCGAAATAATTACTTTCATCACTGTCATGAAATCTTCCAAGGTAGAATTTGTCTGGTGAAGGATTCCAATCAATGTTTCCTGAATGTGTCTCTGACGTTGATAAAACACCATTTTTATAAAAACAAATTGTAGTACCATCGTACGTGCCCGCCACATGAGTCCATTGCCATTTTGTGAGAAATGCATACGGGTCAGTAGCCCAATCCCCTTCTGACATACCTACACGAGCTACTCTGATACTCCATTTAGTAGAACTTGCACCCTTGCAAAACAAATCATAACCAGATTCAGTAGCACCATTATCCGTCGCATAACTTACAGCACTTTCCCAGTTTTCGTTTGTATGGACGTATATCCAAGCCTCAAGGGTAATTGCTGATGTTGGGCGTAGTGATGAGTTTGTTCCGTGTTTTGAATAATCATTCGACCCATCAAAATCCAATGCATAGCCACCGCCCTGGGCCATTACAATAGTAATTAAGAGTGATACAACTATAGCTCTGTGAACGAGTTTTGTAAGCATATCTTGTTTCTACTTCAAAAAAGTTAGTTTCTGGTTGAATATTTTATTACCGGCTTTTAACTGCACAATGTACACAACTTGTCTTTTACAACAATTTATTCAGTATCATGCAAGAATTTATTAGTGGAGCAGCATAGTACACTATTATTATTTAGATAATCTCGATAGTTTATTATAAATTCAACCTTATCAATAGCGATAACTATCGATGATTATTAAAGGATAACAAAATGCTCTTCAGCAAAGGAACTGATTACTCCATTTTAATTATGGGTTATTTGTCATCATTAACTAGTAATGAATTAAAGAGTAAATCTCAAATTTCAGAGAAATTAAATTTACCGCGTGAATTTGTTTCACAACTTCTACAGCGATTACATAATGCTGGGTTGATACATGCTGTACGCGGCCGCAGCGGAGGATACAAATTAAGAACATCGCCAAAAAATATTACCCTAAAAGATGTGGTTGAGGCGATCGACGGAAAACTACAAACAGTCGATTGCCTTTCTGAACATGCCAAAGGTTGCAACCGAGTGGGTTTCTGTACACCGATTATAAAGGAATTGTATCTCCTTGAAGAAAAAATTAATAAAAATCTGGAGCTTATAAACTTCAGTAAAATGAAAGTCACTGTGTAAATCAATATAATGAACGTCGAAAAGAAAATACCCGGCCAGAAAGAAAAACCAGTACCTCCTTTGGCGTGGGCCTTACTTCAATAGCACAATCTTTTTAGTCTGTACAAAGCTACCGGCACGAACCTGGTAAAGATATACACCTGCACTTACAGGCTTGCCGAAAGAATCAGTAGCATCCCATTGTACTGACTTGAATCCTGGTTCCTGGGTGGTGTTCACAAGCTGGGTTACTTCCCTGCCCATAAGGTCGTATACTGTGAGCGTAACCTGTGTATCCTCTGGGAGGTTGTAGCGTAGGGTTGTGATTGGATTGAAGGGATTGGGATAGGCAGGATGCAAGGTGAAGGTAGTTGGAACGGTTGATGTGGACTTTCTTAAAATCCACTGATTGACTTCTGAATCCAAAGTTAACTGCCCTTGATCAGATAATGGGATTGCCGCACTCCACTTTGTTCCATTCACAATGACAGGAATGATTTCCCATTGTTCCTTATTTTGGATATCGTACTGAATTTCAAGTGTTTCTGTCGGGTTCATGATTTCAAGCACACCAGAATCTCCGCAAAATTTCCAGTTACCGGAAAAACGCACATCAAAGGCCCCGGCAGGCGGTTTAGGTGGTAAGCTGTAACTGAGTTTTTCATCTTCAGGGATTTCCACACCAAAATAGAGAGTCTGGTTGGCGAGTGTTAACGTGTTTGCATGTTCAAGCAGTGTAATTGTTTCGCGGGTGGTTTTTGCAGAAAGGGTTGAGTTTGATGAAATGGTGATTTCTCCATCTTCGTAACTCCGTAACCAGTAACCAATACCCGGATCAATCATTTCTGCATTAACATAAGTACCGTCAAAACCGTAGATCGTACCAGAAACAATGAGATCGTTTACGTCAATGATAATGTTGATATCCACAGATATGGAAATACCAGAGATAAGATTCCATCCTTCACTCAAGCTAATGGTAAGTTCATTTATCGGAATACCAATAAGAGCAGTACTGCCTGCATTATTGAATTTGAGCCAATAGCCATATCCCAGGATTAAGATACTGTCAGGTATGTATGTATTATCGAAAGAATATAATGTGCCCTCTATTGATTCAGGGAATAGATTAGAGTATGAAGCATTTTCAACTTCAAGAGGAAGACCAACAAGATTCCAGCCGGGAATATTTTCTACTTCGATGGAAATAAAATCATCCGTTG
>CAJWIT010000033.1 GCA_913041945.1 uncultured Fidelibacterota bacterium | reverse complement strand
AGTACTGGCGTCCCCACTCATGTACCAGTTCATCCCTGTACTTGGATGAAACAACCACCTTAGCAAAGCGTGTGCTGAATTCGGACATTGACGGAGCAATCATATCGTAATACTCATTCTCAGTTTTTGTTTCTTTACTTTCTGTATCCCGGGCAAAGTCTAAATGAGCCATTGACCCATACGTGGAACACTCCGAAAATATTTTATTCACTTCACGGATTAAATCGTTTTGCTCATCAACGTTTTTTGCGTACTCAAACTTAGAGATGATCCCGTCAAACCGCGGTTTCAGTTTGTTTACATCAATCCGTTCGTAGTGATAATCATTATATGTTTTTATACTCATTCCTTAATCCAAATCTTGACCTATTCAAACACATTCATCAGTTCACCAAAAAGCTCACTCTCTTCTTTTATCCGGCTCTCATTTCCCAACACGCAGTAACGGTTCTCATTCATCATCGCATCAAGAATTTCAGCCATGTCCCGAACCTGCCCACATGAAGTGCTCAGCACCTCGTCCCTGTTCTGCTGGATATCTTCCTGAGAAATATGGCTGATATAGCGTGATGCAGCAATACTGCCTTTCATAGAGGGTGTCAGCGGTGCATCTAATTGCGAAATTGTCCCTATGATATATTTGCTCATCTCTTTCTCTTCCAAGTCAAACTGCCGGTAATAATCCGCCATCTGATCAAATGCATCAAGCGATGCTCTGAGGTTTGGGTCACGGTAGGTCCCCATAAACACATTTCCACTCCTGCCAAAAACCGCAAAAGCACCGTACGCACCACCCTGAACACGAATTCGATTCCACATATAATCTAACCTGGCAATCCTTGAAAATACAGCCATTGAGCCGGTGTACTTATGCCCTAAGTGCTTGAAATTATATCCCTTGGCCACATACTGAACATTCCCAGGTGTCATTAATCCTTCATTTTTGGATGAAAGTGCAAATTGGTAATCATGCGTTAGCATGTCTCCGGATCTCAATCCATCAAGAAATGTGGAGAATGAACCGGCAAATGCAGGATAATCATCCCCTGGCTGAGTAACACTTACCAATAAGTTGTTCTGATAAAATACGTCTTGCGTGATTTGTTTAAGCGTTTTTACCAAATCATCGTATTTCTCATCGAAATTTCCCTCTAAATCAGAAATGAATTTATAGTATGATAATCCCGTCGTGATTTCATTGTATGTACCAGCCTGAGAAAAGTACGAAAACAGCCGTGATGACGCAACCGAATGTCCTGACTGGGTTATGAACATTTCCTTTCTGGATTTTAATTCCTGGACAACTTCACGAATTCTGTTTTTATCTTCAAATTGTGTTCGGTTGATTATTTCTTCCATCAGCTCAAAAAGCTTAGGAAGCTTTTTACTCAGCGCTTTGCCTGTGACTACCATTTTAGGGTAGTATGTTGAATCGTCCCTATCTTCTACATAATTGCTGTTGGCAAAACCAATTCCGCCCGTGTGAATGTTCATCTCATTTGATAAATCGGAATAGTGATATTTTTCCGTGCTGACCTCCCCAAGCAATTTTGCCAGAACCGGAAGATACTGGATTTTGTCCTGCGGTATTACCGTCGTATCAAAATACAGGTTCACATACGAAATTCCACTGGTAAAAATGTCATGACTAAGTACAGTTACACCGGATTCTGTCTTTTCTTCCAAAGGGAGTATTTCGGCTTCTCTTTTGATATCATCCATGGATAGTGAAGGAATTTTCGCCAGATCTTCCGGAGAGTCCGGGGTAGACTGTTTTCGTTTCAGACTTTCTGTGTCAGAAATTATTTTTTCAACATCGCTCTCAGACAACCCTTGTTTCAGGGCAGCCATTTCACGGCGAACTACTTCAGCATTTTTCTCCGCCAGATTCTTTTCAGGAGAAAGAACCAGCAGATTACGGTGAGTATTGTTTACTAAATATGTATCGATCAACTCCTCAAAGTAATTCGTTGTTAAAGCTGATTTCATTTTCTTTAATGGAGTTTCATATTCAAGAGGATGGATTGGATTCCCACTATGATTCCATGTATTCATTACCTGCATGCAATACACTACTCCTTTAGGATAGGAGCCAAAATCAGCTTCCCGCAAATGAAATTCAGTGATATTGATTGCTGCTTCAATCAATTTTTTGTCTATTCCATTTTTTACGATATTCTCTAAAGTACGAGACACAAGTTCACGGAATTTTGTTTTTTCTTCCCTCTCAGAATTCTTCACAATGACGCTGAAAAACGGCTGTCGTAAATGGTTATTATAGCTCCCGAACACATCCTTTCCCAACCTGGATTCCAGCAGTGCTTTTTTTAACGGTGCAGCTGGAGAATCCATAAGGATATACTCAAGTATCTCTATTGCCATACTTAATTCCAGATTGTTGGATTCACCAGTCACAAAATTCATGCTCAGATACGTTTTCTCCTTCTCATCTTCGTCTGCTGATATAGGATAATATTTTTCAATCTCATCTGGTTTATCCCAGGGCTTAACCAATGGAATATCAGAATCAATCTCAGATTCAGCAAATTCCTCCAAATATTCTTCATGGATGAACTTGAGCCGATCTTCGACTGAACCATCACCATAGACAAAAATCCTGCTGTTAGAAGGATGATAGTAACGCTTATGAAAATCGATAAATTCTTCATAAGAAAGGTTTGGGATATCATCAGGGTTACCGCCGGACTCAAATCCATAAACATGGTCAGGAAACAGAGAGTGCTGGATACTTCTGAACAAAATTTGCTCCGGGGATGAAAATGCCCCCTGCATTTCGTTGTACACCACACCTTTTATGGAAATCTCATCCTCTTTCTTATTCAATTCATGATGCCAGCCTTCCTGCATGAGGATCTCCGGTTGTTCATAAATATTGGGATAAAAAACCGCATCCAGATACACATCCATCAGATTAATAAAATCTTTCTCATTGGTGCTGGCAACCGGGTACATTGTCTTATCTGGGAAGGTCATAGCATTAAGAAATGTCTTAAAGGATCCCTTTAAGAGTTCTACGAATGGCTCTTTAATAGGATACTTACGCGAACCGCACAAAACGGAATGCTCCAAAATATGCGGTATGCCTTTACTGTTTGCCGGCGGGGTGCGAAACGTAATTGCAAAGACTTTATTATCATCATCATTCTCAATGTGAAGTAATTCCGCACCGGAATCATGCCGGAATAACCGAACCACCGAATTGATCTCAGCGACTTTCTTTTTTTCTACTAACGCGAATCCGTATGTTTTTTTTGCAATGTTCATATCAACCAACTATCCTGTACACTCAATCTGCGGTCAGTTTGCTTCCCTTACAACCGGGCAGGCGACCCAGTGTTCGGAACCGGTGTCAACTAGTGACGGAATATCACCGGCGCATTCGGGTTTGGCAATGGGGCATCGTGTACGGAAGGCACATCCAGAGGGCTTATTCATGGGTGTCGGAATATCACCTTGCAACACAACCCGTGTTTTGTTTTTTCGGGTCGGGTCTGGTAGCGGTACAGCAGATAAGAGTGATCGGCTGTATGGGTGCCGTGGATGATGATAAACCTCTGAGGAGTCGCCCATTTCAACGATATTCCCCAGGTACATTACAATGATTTTATCAGAAATATGTTCGACAACGGATAGGTCATGAGCGATAAACAAATATGACAGATTAAATTCATCCTGCAGGTCCATCATCAAATTGATCACCTGTGCCTGAATGGATACATCCAAAGCAGAGACAGGTTCATCGCATATAATGAGTTCAGGATTGGTCGCCAGTGTTCGTGCGATCCCAATCCGTTGGCGCTGACCGCCTGAAAACTCATGTGGGAAACGTTTTGCCTGTTCTAGTCGCAGTCCGACTTTGTCTAAAAGCCAGGCAACACGGTCTTCCATATCTTTACTGCTCATATTTTTATGAATTTGCAGGGGTTCGCTGATGATTTGTGCGACCGTCATCCGCGGATTTAAAGATGCGTATGGATCCTGAAAAATCATCTGCACCTTGGAGCGGTATTGCTGCATCTTTTTGGGATGTAGGCTGGCAAAATCTACAATGCTATTTTCAAAGCGGTAGTTGATATTCCCGCTTATTTCAACATCCGGTGCGACATGGTAGAGGATGTTAATCATCGCTCTGCCAACGGTTGTTTTGCCACATCCAGATTCACCCACCATACCGACAGTCTCATTCTTCCCGATGGAAAATGAGACACCATCAACCGCTTTTACAGAAGCTACCTTTTTAGAGAATACTCCTCCAAATACAGGGAAATGCACATGCAGGTTTTTGACATCTACTAAGGTATTATGCTGGCTCATGCAGAAGCTCCCTGCTTTACTTCATGACATCTGACAAAATGATCCGGCGAAATTTCAACCAATGGGGGTTCATCGGTGTCGCAGTGTTCCGTCCGCAGGTCGCAGCGGGTGCAAAATTTACACCCGGACGGCATTTCAAGGATATTGGGCACCATTCCCTTAATAGTTTCTAACCGTGTTTTCGAAGCATCTTTGTCCGGTCTGGGGATGGAAGCCAAAAGTCCGTGAGTATAGGGATGTAGCGGATTATTAAATAATTTTTCAACCGGAGCCGATTCCTGAATGATTCCGCCATACATTACAACAACACGCTCACAGGTTTCTGCAATTACTGCCATATCGTGGGTGATGAGTACAACAGATGCATCCATCTGTTTCAACTTTAAATTTGTCATCAGGTCGAGAATCTGTGCCTGAATAGTTACATCTAATGCTGTTGTTGGTTCATCTGCGATCAGAAGCGATGGATTTTTTGCCAAAGCCATTGCTATCATTGCCCTCTGCCGCATCCCGCCTGAGAACTGATGCGGATAATCGTTCATCCGTCCCCTTGGGTCAGGGATGCCCACCACCTCTAATAATTTTACACCTTCATTAAACAAGCGGTCATACTCCTGATGGTATTCTTTGGATATAAGCTTGTCAATAATAAAAATAATCAGAGCAATCAAATTTGGAAACAGACTTCCAAGTATGAAATAGGTCAGCATATTAATAATATTAAAAGACCAACTCTGAGCTAACTGGGAGAAGAACAATACAATACATCCAATAATTATAGATGTACGGATTCTATGTTTTAAGTCAAGGTTTATTACCTTTCGGTTTGTATTGATACACCAATCTTTTAGGTATTCTTTGAAGGTTTTGGGATAGAGTGATTCCACGATCTGTATTCCGACAGTAAAAACTGGGTTCAGCGATGTCATGGGTTCCTGAAAGATCATAGCAATTTCATCACCACGCAGAGTCCGCATCCGCTTGAACATATTCTCTCTGAATTTTCGCATCACTTTTTTCTGTTGGGAAGAGAAGAACAAATGCTTGGTGACAATACCGTCAAGGATGAAGGATATGAAAAAGAGTAAGATACCAGTCAAGGGTAGCGCATTATGAAGCATGATCCACCCAGTAAAGAATATCAGTGCGAATGATTTTCTGAGATTTTCACTGATGTGGTTAAAATACCGATATTTGGGTGTTTTTTTCACGCTCTCTAATTCATGCCCATCAAATATCTTTTCGCCCTTGAAATAAATTTCACCTTCAGAAACTTCTCCAGGGGGATTGGGAATTAGCTGGATCAATGATAATACCGAAACAGATTTTCCAGATCCGGATTCTCCAACAATCCCCAATGTTTCACCCTTGTAGATATCCAGATCAATACCATTAACAGCCTGTGCCCAGTCTTCACCCACTTTAAACCGGGTTTTCAGCCCTTTAATTTCAACTAATTTTTCTCGGTTCATCGCAGCCTCGAATATACTTTTGGATCAAACGCCTCTCTGACAGCTTCACCAATAAATACGATGGAGAGCAGGGTCAGAAACTCTGCTGTAACAGGTGAAAATACCATCCACCATTTTGTGATATTCTGTAATCCAACACCTAACATTTGTCCCCATGACGGGGTTGGAGGGGGCAAACCAAAGCCTAAATAGTCCAGACCCACCAAAGCCATGATACCCCCTACCACAGAAAATGGGAAGTAGGTAATCACCGGCACTAAGGAATTTGGCAGAATATGCTTAAAAATGATTTTAGAATTGGTTTGCCCCATAGAAAGTGCGGCACTGACGTAATCCTTCGTTTTTTCCCGATAAAATTCTGCACGCATGAGGTAGGTGAGCATAATCCAATTGACTAAGGTGTAAATAAAAATCAAAAGTAGAAAAGACGGCTTCAGGATGGAGCTCATAATAATCACGACAAACAACATGGGTAGACTTGACCATATCTCAAGAATTCTCTGGAAGAATAAATCAAATATTCCTCCGAAATATCCCATTGCTCCACCAATACTAACCCCGATGACGTAATTGAGAACAGTCAATACTAAGGCAAAGGAAATAGAGATATTAAATGCATAGCACAAGCGGGCAAAGACATCACGCCCTGTATCATCGGTTCCGAGCCAATGTGTAGATGACGGCGGGTCGTACATTTTATTGCCTTTTGTGGTGATATCTTCATATGGGCTGAATGGATAAAATGGCATAATGAGCCAATTTTCTGAATCGGAAGTTTCCCAATCTTCTTTCAAGAGACGATATTTTGCTTCTCCGGGAACATCTTGGTTAAATTCTTCGCCAGCATAATATGCATTTACTCCTGGAATTAAATCTGCAACAGCTGGGAAATAATATGTGTCTTCAAAGTTCACAATGAGTGCGCGATTGTTGATGAAGAGGGGAAGTAAAAAGGAGAGTCCGTACATCCACAATAGAATGACAAAAGAATAATATCCTCGTTTCATGGTCTTGAATTTCAGCCATCTTTTCTTGAAAATCGAAAGAGAAATTTGGTTATTATTATCTGCCATTACTTAAATCGAATCCTTGGGTCAACAAGTGCCAGGGCAATATCTGAAATAATATTAGCCAAAAGTCTTATCACAACAACGATAACAAGAAAACCCATAGTGATGGGATAGTCTCTATCTAAAATTGCCATAAATCCCATTTTTCCAAAGCCGTCAATATTGAACACCAGCTCAATAAAATAGGAACCAGATATAACTATGGCAATTATCCAGCCAATTCCTGACGCAATTGGGATAATAGAATTTCGCATGGCATGCATCCAAATCACTCTTTTTTCGGTTATACCTTTGGCAAAAGCTGTTCGTATATAATCCTGTGACAGGTTTTCAAGAAGGCTGTTTTTCATAAGTACCGTGAGTTGGGCAAAACTTGCGATTGTCCAAGCAATAATTGGTAGGATCATGTGGTGAAGTTGATCCCAGAATTTTCCCCACAGGGATAAACCATCCCAGACATCCTTGGGGGAATGAAAGCCACCTAAAGGAAATACATCCCAAAAGGAGCCTCCGCCAAATAGAACGAGAAGCACACCGCCAAGTGCCCATCCGGGTATGGAATAGGCAACAAAAATAATGACGCTGGATACAAAATCAAATGGTGAACCATGGTTTAATGCTTTGCGGATTCCCAGTGGAATACAAATAAGATAAGAGAGAATCCATCCGGATAGCCCCAACAAAATGGAAACTTTGAAACGGGGTTTCATAACCTCTGTTACGGGTTGCTGATACGTATAGGATTTTCCCAGATTTCCAGTGAAAATACCCGAAAATTCAGTTTCAAAAATAGCGCCGTGGTATCTTCCGTCATCTTCGACATCTTCAGGATTATCTAAGGATGCACTGTAGATGTTGTTTTCCGTTCCATCTGTATTGTAAACGGATAAATTATCACCGTCTTTTCTGACTGTGACATAAGTACCCTTCCCCACATATTTTTCAATCTCGGCCTGGTCTGTCTCAAACACGATATTCCGATGTTTTATTGCACGCGGCCAGCCACCCAGCCAAATTAGGTAACGCTGCCAAATTGGTTTATCAAATCCGTAAAATCGTTTTAGCTCTAAAAGGGCAGATTTTGGCAGGGATACACCACCCACCAGATCTCCGCTACCGGAGGCGCCTCCTTCTCCCTGAGTCATCATCCCCATCTGGATTTCTTGAATTGTTTTTTCCAGTGGGCCACCCGGTGCCATCTGCAAAATAATGAACACCAGAAGTGTGGACCCAATGAATGTGGGTATTGTCAGGAGCAGTCTGCGGAGAAAATAGGTGCCCAAAGGAGTCTTATTTATCGTGCTCTTTTAAATAGTCGGGCCAATAGCGCTGATCTAATTCACCAACGGGGAGGGATGTGTTGTTTGTCATGCCTTCGTTCAGTTTTTCCTCCTTTGCTGGATCGTACCACCACAAATCATAAATAGAAGCATAATTCCCCCCATATCTGGATACCATATACTCGGGATATCCAAATTTATCCCAGAAAAGCAGTCTGCGGTAATTTCTCGCTATGCCAAAACAGAGAGGATGCACATCATTAACAATACCGTCAATTTCTCGGACTATTTCAATGCGTCGTTCTCTATTGAAAGTGACGTCGTATTCTTTCAGGATCTCATCTACCCGGTCGTTTTTGAACCCCCAAAAGTTGATATTATCGTTCTGGTCTGCAAGTTCAGATTTAAACCATGATTCCGGATTTGGGATTACACCGCCTGTCATTGCATGCATGTGAATCGTAAAATTCCGATCCATTACATTTTTCCAGATGGTATTTCCATCCATGAATTTGATCTGCATATCAATACCATAATCTCTCAGCATCTGTTGCACTGGAGTGACCATATAATCATGCCCTTTCTGAATTGCAATTTCAAAGATTAGAGGTTTGCCGTCTTTACTCAACAATATCCCCTCTTCATTTTTCTCTGTATAGCCAGCATCCTTCAAGAGTTGAACCGCTTTATCGGGGTTATACAACAGCTTTGGATTATCCGGGTTTTCATATACAGACCCATGGTAAAAGGAATGCATCATGTCATATTCATTATAATACATTTCACGGTTCATTTTTTCTCTGTCATACAGATAACCGAAAGCATACCGTACCCGCTTATCATCGAACGGCCATTTACGCATGTTCAAATCATACCCGGATGTACCGGCGGGACGTTCTGAGAATATCCGGTGTTTCTTTACCCAGCCTTTCTGTACGGATTCGAAATCACAATCTTCTGTCCAAACCCGTGCTTGGGATACCTCGAAGAAATCTGCTTCCTGCTTTTTAAATTTTTCGAAAGTAAGCGGGATGTTGTTTTTTACTACACTGCAGTAAATCTTATCAAAATTAAAACGATAGCGGTTTTGAGGTGTATCCTTTGCCCACCAGTCTTTCCGTCGTGTGAGCGTATAACTCTCCTGCACAGCGATGTCATCTTCATACAAGGCATATGCACCGGAAAAAGGGAGCATCTTGAATTGGTATTTCTCAAGATATTCCGATCCGTCTATATCTTTGATATAATGAGACGGCATAATGTACATAGATGCGGAGAAATAGAGGAAATTTCTGAAATTCTTGTTTTTTGCCTTTACGCTGACAATGTATTTGCTTTCTGCGACCGGCCGCTCAAATTTACCATATGTTATCTGAAGGGAAGGAAAGAGTATTGTCTCGTCCATCAGAAGATCCCATGTAGCAACCACATCTTCAGCTGTGACCCGTCTTCCGTCTGACCAGCGGGCAGCCGGATTGATTCGATACCAAAACTGCATATTATCATCGGATACTTTCCAGTGGGTTGCAAGACGGGGGATTACTGGTTCAGCTGTCAGCGGGTGGGTTTCTAACAGTGTTTCGTAGCAGAGGTATTGGATTTCACTGTTTTCGACATAGTTTGAATTTTGTCCTTCCATTCTAAGGGTTGCGGGAAATCTCGACGTGATATGTTTGAGCTTTCCGCCCTTTTTGGCACGTGGATCACCGAAATAAATAAGTTCATCTTCCGAGATGACATAGGTTTCATAGCCTAGCGATTCAGCTATTTTTTCGAATCCGGCACCGCCCAGTTCAGCAGACACGGATGGATCAGCACCTTGAGATGTTTTAACATTTGAAATGGTTTCAGTTTGTTTTTTCTCACCTCCACCGCAGTTGACAGAAAGCAAAAGAAATAATATACATGTAATACAGATGCTTAGATTTTTTGTCATTTTTTTTCTCCAATAAATAATATGTTAATTTAACCTGATAATAAGAGCGCTAAGTTTACTCTCGATACTGTATATATTGACAATAAAAAGGGTCTTTATTGGTATGGACAAAAATAGTTGGAGGAAACCAAACTCTTCCAAACTACCTGTTTTGTGTGAACGTGGCATATAGTCTTTGAATAGAGTGCCACCCAAAAGGGTGGGTGGGTTTTCTATCTCTTCAATTTACCCAGAGGGATCAATTTGGAGGGGAGGGTTCAAATCCGAAAATTTGCGCAATTTTTTAAAAAATGTGATCCGGGTCAGTTTTTTTGTCATTCCCAGCCCTCATCAAGTTCAGGATAAACTCCAGTGGCCTGATTGTTGTCATTGCGAGGATTCGCCGACTGGCGGAGACGAAGCAATCCCGTACTCTTCTTATATGAGATTGCTTTGCTCCATTTCATTTCGCTCGCAATGACAATGAGAATAATTCTTCCTTACTTCAACAGCACCATCTTCCTTGTCTGCACAAAGCCATGTCTTGAGCTTGTTGAAGGATCCCCAGCACGAATCTGGCAGAGGTATTGAGCTACATATGAACTTTCAATTGACCCCCAGAATTTGACTCAATAGATTCGTTAATACCGGTATCTCTCTGACTCCTGGGTTTTTTCTGATTTCGACTTTTTACCCGCTGTCCCGAATTTATACTTGATATTCAGGAAGAATGTCCTTCTGCTCGGCTTGGTATAGTCCACCAAATTCCAGAGACCTCCATTCAATTCCATCTCCGATGTTTCACTTTGTCTTTCCTCATTGTCGAAGGCATCCAGAAGCTTCAATGAAAGTTCCAATCGGTCATCCCAAAGGCTGCGTCGGTAGGACACGTTCAGGTTGGCAAGACCGTTCGGGTAAACGGTGCCCGTTGGAATCTGCTCCGGTGAATAAAATCGGCTATCCAGTTCAAGTTTTCCACCCCCGCTGAAAGTGAATACCTGGGAAAGCCTACCTTGAAACCCAGACAATGTACCAGCAAGGTCATCCTCTTCGGTATGATCCGTTTTGGTGCGAAAATAAAGCCCGGTCAGTGTGATATCCCAAAATGAAAAAGGGTTGAATTTTACTCTCCCTTCCATGCCCACATTGGTCCCAATTCCGACGTTTTTCCATGTAATAATACTGGTGGTGTCGGGCAGCATATCTTCATCTTCCCGGACCACATTTTCGATCTGTTGACCAAATAATGCAGCTTCCCAGTTCCAGGTGGGTTTGATCTGGCTGAGTTTCAGTTCAAACGCATGAATGAATTCAGGCTCCAGTTTCGGATTGCCGGTCCGGATGACCGATGGTTCAAACAGGTTGCGGGGAAAGGGATCCGCAAAGTCGGCTGTAGGCCGGTTCACCCTGGCGGAATACCCAGTTTGGACGGTGGTGAATAGGTTGGGCTTGTATCGAACTAAAAATGACGGGTACCATTTCGTGTAAGGTGTCAGGTAATCTGTCCGATTGGAAATGTGGTCCGATGAGAATCCGTCTAGGTTAAACAGTAATGAATCCATGTCCGAATTGCCTTCTGTTTCGGCGTCCTCCAGCCTGATCCCACCGGAGAATACCATATCTTCCATAAATGTTGTGTATTCCAAATTCAGGTACGCGGCCCGGATGCGTTCGCGATAAGTAAAGTCAGTAGCATATTCTGTATCACCGATAAGCACGGAACGGGGCCGTTTCTGGGTCAGATACCTGTCTTTCACACCGGCTTCAAATTTGAAACTGGGTGTGATATACCGCTCGTAGTCCAAATTCAGAATTCGGCGTTCCAGTTCGGTGCTTCCCTGCAGAGACACAGCCATGGCACTTCCATTTTCCCGGCCGGATTGGTTCACATCCCGGTTTTGCAATTCCAGGGCTAAATCACCAGACAATCGATATCGTCGTTCTACTGCCGACAGAAAGTCCAGATCCAGCAATTGCAGCAAGCCATCCTCCTGTTTATGCAGATCCAGATACTGGTTTTCTAGCTCTATGGTTTCATCCTGTGTACGTTTAAACGGTACCAGTCTTAATTCACCCTTCACAAACGTATTGTCGGAATAATTATAGCGACTGCCGCCACTAAAATAAGATGTCTGATTACGGGTGGCAGTGTTGACCTTTCGTAGATTTTGACCAGTGATCTCTCCACTCGGCAACAACACCAGTTCACTGCGGCGGTAACCAGTCCCTGACTGACTTATGTCTTCTGTGCTGATATTCCAGAAATGATTGATGCGGTCCTTCCGAAAATTGAAATAGGCTCCACCATTATATTTGTCGGTGTTGCCCACATTTGCATTCACATGACCGTTGAATCCGGAATCCTGATTGTCTTTCAATACAATATTGATCACTCCCACCATACCGTCAGGGTCCTGTTTTGCAGAAGGATTGGTGATCACCTCTATTTTGTCCACCATGTCCGCCGGCACCGGGACATCCATGATATTGGTCCTGCGATCCCCTCCCAGAATACCGGCCCGCCTGCCGTTGAGCAAAATGGTTACTTCCGGCGATCCACGCAGGGACACCTCGCCGTCAGCCGCCACATCTACTGAAGGAATGCTTTTCATTACGTCACAGCAGGTGCCCCCAGAAGCGGAGTATAACTGATCTGCATCGTACACCGTTTTAGCCACAGCAGTCATAATCGCCGGTGCCGCAACTGACACATCAACTGCATCCAGCTCCAGGATCTCCGGTTCAAGGAGAAATTCACCCATACCCTTCTCTGGTTGCTCTCCTTCATACACTGTGAATATCTCACTTTGAATCTGCTGAAACCCGATAAATTCAATTTCAAGTACATACTTTCCTGGAGCTACATCCGGAATGCGAAAATCTCCATTTTGATTTGTAATGCCTCCTGTAGAGATCGTGTCGGCATCGGCATCCAGCACAGCCACCGATGCATACTGGATCGGGTCACCTGAACGGCTGTCCTTTACAATGCCTTCAAGCACCACCTGGGCAGGTAGGCGGGTAATCATAAGCACCGCCAGAAAGAACCAGTACTTTGATCTTACATAACTGCCGTATTTTGTAAAATTTCTCATCTATCTTCAGGAAGCTTGCAGCACCCGGGCAGGTTATTATATGCTTCCCCATCAGCAGGAACATCACTGGCCTGGTATCCCAATTTTGCGATGGTTTGCTTTAGGTCATCCAGCGTAATTCTGGTTTTATCATACTTGATCAGTACTTTTTCTTCATTCAGGTTTACGTACGCAGTCTGGACACCCTCCAACTCCTTCAGCCCTTCTGTAATGGTCTGCTGACATGCGCCGCACTGAATCGTAGGCAGGTCTATTTTTACGGCAGAAATGTTCGGATTTCCACTCCCTAAAAATGCTCCAGGAATACTGCATCCTGCTATTAAGAGTAAAAAAAACATATATGAAATTTGTTTCATGGTTGAACTCCTGTAATTTAAATAAAATAATTGTTGCAGGCCCGACTGGGTGGCCTGCGCGCCCCTCACACAGGTAAGGGAAAAAAGCCGAATACAGGATGTTCTAAATCAGGAGGGGAAAATTAAATGCGGGGGGCGGTTCAGGAATCAAGGCTTGATTCAAAACCGAATGAGTAACATTTTCATGTAAGATTAGAATCGTATTCGGCGCCAAGGATTGAATCATTGGAATGATTTCCTGGGTAACTGTATTCAATGGTGCACTTGGTAGCATCACAAGGACACGTGAATCACAGTCAGCCATTTCCATTTTGCAATCCATCTGCTTCTCGACTTGGCAACAGGATTCTGTTTCAACCGAGCAACAAGGCATGCCGCACGCATCAAACGAAAACAAAGGCGCAACAGTGCTGCCCGCAAAAAGGAGCACAAATAGTATGGATAATGACTTTTTCATCTTACACGTACATCCTACGCTTGAAATAGTAAATGTTCCAAGAATTTTTTAATTCAGGTTATTTAGATGACCTGCCCCCATGAACTGGACCAATATTCGAGTTAGTATTGTAAGTGAACATAGTTTCCTACGAAAGATTTATCAAATTGCTGTATTTTAGAGTAAATAGCCTCAGGGTCAGAAGGTCTATAACCAAGATTACTAATTGATCAAATTTAATCATAGTTATTCAAATAAACCCTAAAAGTGGACACGTTTTTGGTGGACACACTTTAATTATCAATTTACCTCCAAGTTCCTCTTTTCTCAAATCAACGAACCTTTTTACCTGTTTTGGGTGAGAGTAAAATAAAACACATAAATAGGGGGTACCCAAAAGGTTGGGTGGGTTTTCTATCTCTTCAATTTACCCAGAGGAATTAATTTGGGGGGAATCGTCAATGATATCAGGCATAATCAGATTAATTAAACGAACAACTCATAATCACATTTCCCGTATGCCCACTAATACTAATGTAATAATTGCCAAGACTATCATCAACCATTTAAAA
>CAJWIT010000032.1 GCA_913041945.1 uncultured Fidelibacterota bacterium | reverse complement strand
CTGCTTTTGGGAATAAAAAGGGAATCAATCTTTGATAACAGGTTTGTAAATTCAGTTTCTGTCATACCAAGATAATCTACTCTTGAACAACACTCTCTTCCAAAGGTTTCAACAATCAGGAGGACAGATTTAACCCATCATCAGAATTATTTTCCTAGTGATGTTAAATAGGAATGCTAACCACGTACGAATTACCCAAGAAGGATAATCCAAAAAAATCAGAAAGAGTAAGAAAAACCAATCAAAAGGTGATTGGTATAAATATTTTCACTCACTCCCCCTGGCGTGTATATATCAGCAGAATATCGCGACCAGCTGTTTCTCAGAAAGGTGACATCCAGGTTTACATTCTCATCTAACCCGACACTAAGTCCTCCTGATATAGTTTCCCTATCCTGATTTCGATCAATAACAACCTTTTTAGGAGAAGGAAATAAAGCATAGCCTGCCCGGAGTTTGGTATTCAAAATGCCAAGGTTCACTTCACCCCCAAAATGATATTCCAGAGTAGGATGGTAGACACTTCTGATTTGTGTATTTTCTTCCAAAAATCCCCTGTAGTCCTCATCATCGTAATCATTTCTACCTACCTCAAATCTGGTCTGCGACCAATCACGGTACCTCCCTGAAGCAGCTAAGGTAATAAATGTATTCCCGTACGATAAACCATAATCAAATACGAAAGGTGATTGAACCTTGTAGAACCATTCTCCAGTCTCTTCTGTTTGATCAGTAAAACCATCATCAAAAATTAGCTTATCACTCATAGAATGAATCTCATCGATCTGGTAAACAGAAGGAAAGGTGATAACCCCACCCATTTTCAGACCACGTGCCAGATGTAACATTCCACCCAGTTTCAAACTGAAAGCTCGGATATCCGATCGAAGAATTTGAATCACCTGATATTCATCAAAATCAGCAGGGTAGTCCAGATAATTATTATCTGAATCCACCTGGGAAAAATGAAGTCTGTATTCTTCAGTTCCTCCCAAAAGCCCAAACATTAATCCAATGGTAAATTTCTGAGAGAGAGCCAGTGCACCGCCAAAACTGATTTGCCTGAGGCCTCCTTCACTCTGTACCTGTTCATGGCGATAAACTTCACCGTTTTGTACGCCATCAAATAAATAGAATGTTGTGTCTTCATTTAGGTAGAAGCCAATATCATTAGAGATCCCGCTGGATCCATTGAACATGAGATTATCATCAAAATCAAGAATACGATTATATCCAATAGCCCATACGAGACTGCCTCGAGTGGTTGAGACCGGCATTGCCAAGCCAAATGATCGAAATCGGGTAAACGATTGATTATCTGAATTCATATTCCCAAAGAAAGTAGCTTGATTGTTAAAATTCAAGTGGGATAATTCCGTATAAATTTCCGGTGTTGAAATAGAACCAAGCCCTGCCGGATTCCAATAGATGGCGGTGTAATCATCCGCTAAACCTGTAAATGCACCTCCCATAGAAAGAGGACGAGTCCCAAAACCTATTTCCCGGTCCATTAGATGAATGGCATCATAAGCACTTTGGGAAAGGGCGGAAGAAATAATTCCCAGCACAAAAAATAAGTATGTTATTTTTTTGTTCTTCATTATGTGTTTAAATAGATTGAAATGATTATCTTGATCGCCGGTTTGATTTTTCTGAAGATCGGGTTGTCGATCTGGCTTTTTTTGAAGTTTTCTTCCTGTTTGGTTGAGATCTAGAGTCAGAAGAATGGGAGGCTGCACTGACAACTTCACCCAGGACAGATCTTATTATCTCATTAGCATAGGATCTTGATTTCTTTTTCCGGTACTTCTTTTTTTTCGCACTAGACCCCACCCTTTTCACTACATCTTTTTTTGCTTCTTTTTTTTGGTATTTCTTTTCTTTCCTGTCTCCCCTTCTAACAATGATTGTGCGATTTCTACTATTGTTTTTGGATTGTCTATTATCTCTATTCATCGTTCGATCACTTTGAACGACAGTATTCTTTGAAGGAGCAGGTTGACGAACCACATGGGCTATGTTATTACGTCTCGATGTAACAACCACGTTATCAAGTTTACCGGAAGATTGAGAAGTGGGCCGGACAACAGGTTGCCTTTCAAGATCTCCTCGCCGCCGGTCCCAGTTACGCTTCTTTTTTTCATAATGACTGTAATAGGAAGATGACCCATGCCAGTTTGAATATGGATAACCATACCAATGTCCATAATAGCTCCCATAATATCCGGAATAACAGAAATACCCAGGATCATAAAAATAAGGATCGTACCAATATGTGTATCCGTAATTCGTCCGAAATGGCCGATGCAAGTACGAATAATGAACACCTCCATAAGGTCTATAATAAAAGTTGGCATTATAGAACGGATCAAACCCCCAATGATCATCATAATAGGGATTAAGTGACAGAGAAGAATAATTATTTATTATTGTTACTGACTCTCCATCTTCTACAACAATTGTATCCGAATCCAAGACATATTCCTGATCATCAGAATCAGTTTGGTTGCTGCGAAATGGTTGTTCTGCAACAACTACTCTTTTTTGAACGGAAAGTTGGGTATAGCATCCTTCAAAAAAGAAGGAGAGCATGATAATGGCATAACAAATTATGTGTTTAGGTAGCTGCATGATTATCCTCAAATAAGTTTTATTTTTCAGTTGATTAGATACAATGAACGTGCCAAAAGGAATAAAAATAGTTTGTATATCTTTTAAGTACCATAATATCAGCATTTATAGAAAAATATAACTTAAATTATTCAAAAGGTATTTATGATAAATTGTAATATTTATTTACATTATTATTGTAAAATTATTTTACATTTTTATTTCATAGCGTTCTATTTTTTGGTATAAACCTGGACGGCTCAAACCCAAAGATTTTGCTGCCTTACTGATATTTCCTTTCCACCGCTGGAGTGCCTGAAGAATTGCCTTTTTCTCTAGGGCTTCAACCATACTTTTCAGTTTTTTATCTTCTTCACCGGGGAATACCAAATTGAAATTCAAGGGCTGATCCAAATGCAAAGATATGTGGTCTTCTGTCAGGGTTGAACCATCCTTCGCTAACACAACAGCTCTTTCAATAATATTCTCCAACTCACGTACATTCCCTGGGAATGGATACACCATAAGCGAAGAGAGAACCTCCTGAGATATCCCATTGATTTCCTTTCCTAACCGCTGAGAATACACTCTTAAAAAATGTTCAATTAAAATTGGAATATCACTGTGCCGCTCACGGAGGGTGGGAAGCGTGACTGGAAATACATTTAATCGGTAAAAAAGATCAGCTCTAAACCTTCCTTGTTTTACTTCCTCTCCTAAATCTTTTTGGCTTGCTGAAATGACACGAACATCGACCTTGACTGCCTTATCAGAACCCAAAGGATGTATCTCTCCTTCCTGTAGTACGCGCAATAGCCTTTGTTGAAACGCTTTTGATGTGTCTGTTATCTCATCCAGGAATATCGTTCCCCCATCTGCCATTTGAAATAATCCTTTTTTATCTGACACCGCATCAGTGAACGCCCCTTTTTTGTGACCAAAAAGAGCGCTTTCAAGGAGCGTATCTGGTAGCGCAGCACAATTCTGAGGGACAAACATCCCGGTTTTCCTGGATCCATTGGTGTGAATTGCCCGCGCAACAAGTTCTTTCCCAGTTCCAGTCTCTCCAAGAATTAACACAGTTGTATCCGTAGGAATAACTTTTCTCATTAATATAAATACATCATTCATTATCGGACTCTCACCGATGATTTGGTCAAAAGAATACCGTTTTTCAGCATCCTGTGTTAAAAGCAGGTTTTCATCGGACAACCGCCGATTTGTTTCCTCAATTTCAGCAACAAGAGAACGGTTTGTCTGGATAAGGTTGTACCGGTCAATCGCCTGCCGAATGATCAAACGTACGTCCTCTGGTTCCCATGGTTTGTGAATATAGTAATACACATTGCCTTCGTTTATTGCATCAATGACAGCCTGGATATCGGAATATCCCGTGACAAGAATCCGGGCTGTATCAGGCTGGATCTCCATCGCTTTTTCCAAGAGAGTAACGCCATTCATTTTAGGCATCCGCTGATCTGCAATGATGACAGCAATTTCCTGTTTATTCAAAACCTGGATTGCAGAAAAACCATCCTGAGACAGTATAACATCGTGTTCTTTTCGTAATGTACGTTTTAAAGAATTCAAAACAGAGGGTTCATCATCTACGATTAAAATTTTCCTTCGTATGTTTTTACTCATCAGATTTTCCTTTTTCTGCAGGTATTTTGATAGTGAAAGTTGTTCCTTTTCCTGCTTCGCTTTCCACCAAAATTGATCCATTATGCTTTTCAACAATTCCATAGCTAATACTTAATCCAAGTCCGGTTCCTTCCCCAACCGGTTTTGTTGAATAAAACGGATCAAAAATTTTGTTCAATTCTTTTTCTTCTATCCCTTTTCCATCGTCTTGGATTTTAATAATCACCCAAAATTTGTCCAAATTCGTCTTGATCCAAATATTCCCTTCTCCCTGAATAGCTTGAACCCCATTCAAGAGAAGGTTCATAAATACCTGATTCAAATGTCCGGGAATGCAAAGAACCTCAGGGATATCTCCATATTCTTTATGAAACCGGATCCTTTCACCTGCTTCCTTGGTCAACAAAAGCAGGGCTGAATCAATTCCTTTATGAATATCTGTCTGGGTGAATTCTCCTTCATCAATCCGTGAAAAATTTCTCAAGTTTTCCACAATGGCTTTCACCCTGTTGCTGCCCTCCATACTTTCTATTATCAGTTTTTGAACATCTTCACGGACATATTGAAATTCATCCTTATCAACTTTTTCTTTCCTGGTTAAAATATCAATATAGTTTTGCATTTCTTTCATATTCGCATAAATAAAACTAATTGGATTATTTAACTCATGTGCAATCCCTGCGACCAACTGCCCTAAACTGGACAACTTTTCACTCTGAACTAATTGAGCCTGGGTTGACTTCAATTCCTCAAGAAGATCCTTCTGTATTTGATTTCTTTCCTCCAGCTCTTCCACATATTGATTCCGGGTTTCCGATTCTGCAACCTTCCGGGTCAAACTTTTTGTTTCCTCAATAAAGTCAATATTTTCAAGCGAAAGTGCAGTTTGATTTGCTACAATCGATAACAAATCATAATCTTCTTTTGGAACTGGATTTCCATCCCGCTTTTCACCAATCAATAAGATTGCGGTTGATGCTCCCTGATGTAAAATCGGAAAAAAAACCGTCCTCTCCGATAGTCCCAGAAAAACTGATCTCACCTCTTTTTCAAAAGTGATGCCCTTTTTGCGAAGTGAATCGCACTGAATATCCGTAAGATTCACTGTTTTCGGGATTGCATCAGTGCTGCCTGCAAAATCCTTTCGTACCAACTTTTTATCCTCTATGACACAAATACCTGCAAATGACACATCCAGTGTGTCGTTGATGGTATATACAAGCTTTTGAAATAACTCGTGTTTGTCCCTGATCAGGATCACCTGTTCAGAAATATCCTTCAGTACTTCTCGATACTCAAACCGATGAAGTTTTCCACGGTAAATGTTTTCCATAAATCCCAAAAATATGCTCATTACCATAAACTCAGTTACAGTCAATACAGAAAGGACTTTCTGTATTGAACGCCCTTCCACAAGTCCATAAACGAGGTAGAAAATTGCTAATCCGCCAAACAAAAAACCCATAACTTGTCGATTGGACCACTTGTATCGTTTGAATGCAAGGTTTAAAAAAATCATTAAAGTGGCAGCCATGACAAAGATTATACAAAAATTGATCCAGAAATATGGGGATTGAATCTTTCGCAGGATCTCTCTCTTTGCAAGAACCATGTTTCGGAACATTCCTGACATTTCTCGGACTTTGCGAAATTCTCCCGGATTCAATCCGTCCACTTCCACTTTTTTCCCAGACGGAAATTGAACCAGAGCACTATATCGAAAACCGTCCTCTGCGCCGAAATGCACTACTGTTTCTCCGATTGATAAATATCCACCGCCACCTGAAACTTCCCTATAGCCTGCCAACGATTGTTGGCTATCTCCTTTCTGTTTGGAATACAACCAAACTTTTGCTCCAATTGCATCGCGATTACTCTGAATTCCTTCCAGATAAAGTCGAATGGACTGACCTTCACTCCCTGGGTTTAAAAATAAGGTACTGGTAGTATCCTTGCTTGCTACAAATAGATCCAAATCTCCATCACCTTCCAAGTCTGCTACAGCTGCCCCGGTGCTATAGTATTGAAGCCTTGATTGAGTATTAATCTGCTCCTTGTACACCAGAGTAAATGATCCATTCTGTTGATTTCTAAAAAAAAGATTGGGGCCAATATTGGCGAAGAAAATATCCTGCCATCCATCGTTATCCAAGTCAGCGATAAGCCCCGAATAAGAAGGAAAGGGGTTTTGTATTCCTGTCTCGTCTGTCATATCTCGAAAATCCCACTGTCTCAGGTTTCCACTTTTATTGATATACAGCCGACTCTGTCTCTGTCTATCTGTAACCAGAAGATCTAAATCTCCATCATTATCCAAGTCTCCGAATTGTACGCCATTGCTGTTCAGAGATTGTGTCAAGTGAACCAAGGGAAGTGAGCTTTTCTCAAACTTGGATCCCTTATCATTTCGATAAAAAACATCCGGAGCATACCAATTGCAGACATAGAGATCCGGATAACCGTCCATGTCCACATCAGCAAAGGAAGCACTCTGGCTTATCCCTTCATTATTTACACCATACTCCGCTGCTTTATCAGCAAATTCCCCCTTGGAGGATTGGATATACAACCTGTTTTCACCATGCTCATTTGTCAAATAAAGATCCAAATCCCCATCCACATCCACATCAGCCCAGACGCCCCCGTTTCCGCTGAAAGGTGTCTGGAAGCCAACCTGTCCTGAAACATCCTGGAATTTCAATTTTTGTGATTGACGAAATAGTTTTGTGGTTACTCCCCAACCTGAAATGACCACATCCTGCAAACCGTCATTATCATAGTCTACAACCGAAGCACCTAACTCAAGGTTCTCCAAATGCCGGGGATAAAGATTACCCCCAAGCCCGGTCTGAATCGTGATATCCTTGAACCTTCCCTTGGCGCTTTGGTAGAGAAACATCCGGTTCAGGTTTCGAAACCGCACAACGTACAAATCAGCATCTCCATCACCATTCAAATCCCGGAAAGCCACGCCGTAAGCATCGGAAAACTCTGGAAGAAGTGAGACACTCTCGATGTTGGGTTTGAACATTGAATTTACCCAACTACCCGTTGTTGTGTCCATTCCCAATAGAAAAGACAACGAAAAACAGGAAAGAACGATACAAAATACCCAACAATTATTTATTTTCATTTGAGAAAATATAAGTAATTATGTAAATATTTATTACATAAAATATTAATTAATTTGTAATAAATATTATCAATTCTATATGAATTCAGTGCACTAATAAAAAATAAACAGGATTTGCAACCTAAACATGCAACACTGGTTTTATGAAAATAATTAAAACTCCAGGGGGTTCCTAATCTTGAATCAATTCTCCTTAAGGAGTTTATCCTGATGTTTTTTTGCCTTTTCTTCTAATAATTTATCGTATCCATCTTCCTCCATATCTAACATCAATTGATTAATCCAGAATTTTGACTGTTGAATATAATCATCGATAAGCATGACAGGTACCTGCTCTCCGTACATGTTTGCGATAATGATGGCCGAAGGCAATGGAACATATACGTTAAGGGGCTCCTCATAGAAACCATTGAGAGACTTAACCAGTTCTTTTGTCGATAAATAATCGGGGGTTTCTGCGAATATGCTGTCTGCAAACTCTGATTGCTCTGCCCAGATCTTGAAATAATAAAACAAACGTCCATCCAGCACACCGTTCACGTAGGCAGCTTTTGCTCTATATGAAAGTTCCGGATTGTAATCCACAAGCTGTTCTATCCGTTTCCAGTCCCTTCCGTCCCAGAATAGACGGTTTTGATTCTGTCCAAAAAGAACAACAACAGCTCCCAAAATAATAAGGTATTTATACATTATCTTTCAATCCTTGCAAGATCAAACATAAAAACATATTCCAGTGCTACTTCACGATAGTAACGAAACCGACCTGATTTCCCGCCATGACCCGCTTCCATATTAATATGAAAAATCAACACATTATCATCAGTTTTCATATCACGGAGTTTAGCCACCCATTTCTGCGGTTCCCAATATTGTACCTGGGAATCAAAATAACCGGTGGTCACAAGCATATTGGGATAATCCTTAGCCTCCACGTTATCGTAAGGTGAATATGTCATCATATAATCAAACTCTTTCTTTTTCCGTGGATCACCCCATTCATCCCACTCATTTGATGTAAGCGGAATAGTTTCATCCAACATCGTATTAATCACATCCACAAATGGAACAGAAGCTAATACGCCCCTGTATAATTCGGGGGCCAAGTTCAATACTGCACCCATGAGTAACCCGCCGGCACTCCCGCCCATAGCAAATAAATGATTTGCACTCGTATATTTTTCCTGTATCAATAATTTACTGCAATCGATAAAATCTGTAAATGTGTTCATCTTGTTAAACATCTTACCGTCTTCATACCAGGGGCGTCCATACGTCTGGCTTCCTCGAATGTGGGCAATTGCAAAAGCAAAGCCCCTGTCCAATAAACTCAATCGGGTTGAACTGAACGAAGGATCGATAGTTGATCCGTATGAGCCATAGGCGTATTGCAATACATTTCCTTTACCGTTTTTCTTAAATCCTTTTTTATAAATAATCGAGATCGGAACTTTTTTGCCATCATGTGCTGTGGCATAAAGACGTTCTGTTTTATAATCATCGGGATTGTGACCCCCAACTACAACGGTTTGTTTCAATAATGTTGATTCACGTGTATCCATGTTGTAATCAATCGTCGAAAACGGTGTTTTCAGTGATGTAAAACCATACCGTAAAATGTTGGTATCAAAGTTCAAGTTTGTGAGTGTGTACGCAGCATAAACATCTTCCCCAAAATCCATATAATGTTCGCTCCCTGATTGTTGATCAATTATACGCAGTTGACGTAGTCCATCTTTCCGTTCGCTGATCACTAAATGACTATCAAAAACATCAATTTCACTCAATAAGACATCATCACGATGCGCTATCACTTCTGTCCAGTTTTCCTTGGATGTCGCATCATCCGGTGTTTCCATCAGCCGGAAGTTGATAGCGTTCCAATTGGTGATGATATAAAACTTATCTTTGTAATGCTCAATGGAATATTCATTCATTTTCTCCCTGGGAGAAAATGAATGAAATTTACCTTCAGGGTTATCAGCATTTAATACATGATAATCACTGGACAGAGTACTGGAACTATAAATGATGATATATTTATCAGATTTAGAACGATAGACACCAATGTAAAAGGAATTATCTTTTTCAGTGTAGACCCTAACATCTTTGGATTGAGATGTTCCAAGCTTATGTCTATCAATATGCTCTGATAAAAGCGTAACTTCATTTTTTGTTGTATAGAAGAAAGTTTGATTGTCATTTGCCCAAGTTGTTCCACCTTCAGTACTTATAATTTCATCAGAAAGAATTTCACCCGTTTCTAAATTTTTTACTTTAATCGTATAGATACGTCGGCTCAGAGTATCTATACTAAATGCCAATAAACGATTATTTGGACTAACAGACAGCCCTATTAATGAAAAATAGTCGTAGCCTTCCGCCCATTCATTAACATTAATCATTATTTCTTCTGTATTATCCAGCGATTCTTTTTTGCGGCAGTATATGGGATATTCTTTATCCTTTTCAAAACGAGTATAATACCAATGCCCGTTGTGTAAATAAGGAACGGATTCGTCATCTTTTTTAATCCGTCCCACTATTTCATCAAACAATTTTTCCTGAAATTGTTCAGTGTGTTTCAGCCTGGCTTCTTTGTAAGTATTCTCTGCTTTCAAATTATCCAGCACTTTTTGAGTCTGAACATCAGGGTTCTTTGCCACTTTTTGTTTATCTGTTAAACGCATCCAATGGTAATTATCAACTCGATCATAACCGTGAACCGTTGTTTTGTGTGGGATTTTTTCAGCAACCGGAGTTGTCATTGCTATCTCTTCTGTCTGTCTATTAGTTTCTATCATTGTGACTACAATTCCAATGATGACGGCGAATAAGAAATTGCGATTCATCTATCGAACTCCCGTTTAATCATGAAATAATAAGGGTCGTAAGCTAAAAGAAAATGAGCTGATGCCACAAATCCTGAAGTGAGAATATATCATGGTGATTTTTTCCATTCTTCCGAGAACCTTAGTTTAATTTTTCTAATAATATTGGCAAACACTGTATTGGAGTGATGAAATAGGAATAAGATTCAGAATGGAAATCTGAAAAATTAAACGTAGGTTTTATATTCTGGCTTAAACATAGATTCAGTAACGCACTCTTCCAAATCTTCTGGATGAGGCACTTGCGCAAGTCCTTTGTCAAATGCAACTTTAGCTACATTCACAGCTATTTCTAAAGATATACTCCTAATTTTCGATAAAGATGGAAACAATCTTCCTGTATCTAAGTCTTCTTCAGTAACCATATTTGCAAGAGTTTCCGCAGCAGTAATAAACATTTCGTCCACTACATGGGTTGCTTTGGAAACGACCACGCCCAAACCTACACCCGGGAAAATATATGCATTATTACTCTGCCCGGGGTAAAACGTTTTTTTACCCAACGTCACAGGATCAAAAGGGCTACCGCTTGCGAAAATGGCTCTGCCATCCGTCCATGAATATACCTGTTCAGCAGTGCATTCAGATTTAGAGGTGGGATTGGATAATGCAAAAATGATCGGTTGTTCGTTTATTTCGCCCATTTTTCTTACTATTGATTCATTAAAAGCGCCTGTCTGCCCTGACACTCCAATCAAAATAGTTGGCTTTTGTTTTTCTATGGCTCCCAGAAAAAGAGTTTCTTCTACCATGTCATGAGCATAGAGTTTTTTCTGATCATTGAGATGATCCCTTCCTTTGACCACCAAACCCCTGGAATCAAAAAAACATATTCTTCGACGGGCATCTTCCATGCGCATTCCAGATTGCATTATTTTCTGAAGGATGAGTTCGGCTACACCATAGGCTGCTGATCCGGCACCGTAAAACAGGAATTTTTGTATTTCCAAAGGTTTTTGCAATACACGCATTGCTGATAATAATCCGGCCAATGTAACACCACCGGTGCCCTGGATATCGTCGTTGAAGGTGCAGTAATCATTACGGTATTTTTCAAGTAAACGAGATGCATTTTGATTTGCAAAGTCTTCGAACTGGATCAGAACTTTAGGAAATATCTCTGTGGCAGCGATCAAGAATTCATCTATCAGTTCGTCGTATTCATTTCCTCTCAATCTTTTATTCCTCAAACCGATATATAATGGATCAGCTAAAAGTTCTTCATTATTTGTTCCAACGTCCAGTGTAATGGGTAATGTTTTTGCCGGATCGATACCTGCACAAGCGGAATAAAGTGACAATTTTCCAACGGGGATTCCCATGCCATCTGCACCAAGGTCTCCCAGCCCCAGAATGCGTTCACCATCTGTGACGACAATAACATCCACCTTCCTATACGGCCAATTGGAGAGAAGATTTTTTATAGATCCTTTATCATTATTGGAAATATATATTCCCCTTGAGCGTCTGTAAATATGCCCATATTCCTGACAAGCCTGGCCCACAGTGGGAGTATAGATTATTGGCATCAATTCTTCAATTTCATCAATAATCAGCCGGTAGAAAAGAGTTTCATTCCGGTCCTGAAGTGATAAAAGATAAATGTATTTCTCCAAATCAGACTCTTTCCCCCTTACAGTAGACAATGCTTTCATCTTCTGTTCATCCTGAGTAAGGATATGAGGCGGAAGGAGACCTTCTAAGCCTAATGTTTGTCTTTCCTTAGATGTAAAGGCAGTTCCTTTGTTTAAGATGGGATTGCGAAGTAAATCTACACCTTTGGGAAGTGTATCAATATCTATTTTCAGGATTTTTTTAGCAGTATCGATTATTTTTAGAGCCGATTTCGTTTATTCATAAAATAAAAAGGGCTGTAAGCTAATAAAAAATGAGCTAATGCTACAAATTCAGCAGTGAGAATATACCACGGCCAGGGCCCCAGATAATCCAGAAGAGTTGGGATGCGTTCTCCGATATGATTCACCGGTTTGCCGCAAATCCAGAAATAATTTGCGTCTATTAACACATTCACAATAGCAGCAAAAACTAAAAAAATATTTAACGCAAAAAAAGATTTGATGAGGCTTTTAAACGTTGGACGAATTTTATAAACAACAGTAGCATAGATTAAAGAAAGAATTACGCCTTGATGACCTATCCAAAAACGGAAATAATGAAAATGGGGAAAGCCCGCAGCTATATCCGGAGAAAATGAAGCTTGCAGCATTGCTGACAATCCCCAGAAAAATAAGACCTCATAGACCAAATAACTGCGCCAGACCATGACCAAGGGTATGGCTAAATTAGTAAAACGGCATAGATGTACGGGCAAATGTTGCTTTATATCAAATGTGCCGGCGATAGCTTCCAATCCTACCCAAACGATGTAATTTCCAAATACCAGCCAGCCGATGACCATTCCCAATCTATGCTGCACCTGTTCATTCAGATTACGTTTAGCATACAGGGGAAGCACTATGATAAAAGCAAGAGCCGCAATCAGTGCCACGATATGTTCCAACCCGAACATATCGAATGGTTCAAACGTATTGAGATAATTATATACTGATTCTCTCATCTGAAAGATCAGTAAATTGAATAAATAAAACTATTTTGAATTATTAGGTGCGAATCAGCCTTAAGAAGGTTTTTTCTCAACAACTTCTTTTCTTTGGATTGCTTTTTGAACCTGCCTGGCACCTCCCCAGATCAGGATAGCCGCCAATACCCAATACTGGCTAAAATTTTCTTCTCCAGCTCTTAACTGCACACCATATATGAAGACTCCAATTCCAATTCCAAAAAATATCACCCCAATCAGAATGAGCAATCTCCAATCCAGTTTTGGCATGGGTATCTCTTTTTGCTCCGGCATATACTATCCGAAATTATAATGTTTTCGAACAGGTTTCATTACTTTCCACCGGCATTTCAATCCTTTGGGAAATACAACAAAATCTCCTGAACCGAACCTGACTGTCTCTTCATCAGTAGTAACCTCCACATCTCCATCCAGAAGGAAACACGTCTCCTGGTCAGAATATTCCCAGGGAAAATCTGATACTTCACAGGACCATGTAGGCCAATTTCGGACCCCAAGATTCTCAAGTTCAGTATCAGTTTTTTTTGTAATGGTGATTTTTTTACCCATTTGAACTCCTTATCACTATTCTTTCTTTTTCGCGCTGGATTTCGTTTTTGATGCAGCTTTTGTCTTTGGTTTTGCCTTTTTCTTTGCAGCTGTCGTTGTCGATTTCGTCGCTTTTGGCTTGGCTTTTGGTTTTGGCTTGGCTTTTGGTTTTGCTTTCTTCGTTTCTTTTTCTGGAACCAATTCTTCTTCTACCACCTGCGGGCTGTCTGTTGTTTTCATAAACTTAACTGCAAGTTCCTGTCTTTTCCTCTTCAATCTTGCTTTGTTCTTTCTATGCTTTTTCATTACAAGCCGTTTTTTCTTATCCATATAAATTCCTCTGATTTAGATCGTATTTTCAAGAGTAACTTATCCACAATCCCCTTCAACTTAAAACTACAAAATAATCCCTCTAGAAAAATAAACTGTATCATTATTGGAAATCCTGAAAAAAAAACATTCAGGCTCAACATGTTATTCGTAATGTGACTTGAATCACAAAATTTTCTTCAACATAGATTATTTTTTGAATATTTTGGTGGCAATGTTTAAACTCACAGTCCGAAAATAAATAGGATGGATATCTTTGTGTTCATTATCTACGAAGATCCAGGTGTTTTTAATATTATAAGTAAATACAAGTTTGCAGACGTATGAAACATAGATTGCCAGAACTGTTTTTGAAAACCACAAACATGGAGGATTTACCATGATAAAAAATACTTTAAAACCAACACTTGTTACCTTGGCTTTTCTTATGGCAACGAGCTGGATCACTGCCCAGGATTTTAGTTTCGGCGTTGATGCAACTGGGGATGGATCAACGTATACAATGACCGCTGGATTTTCTCCAAATGCAACCGATGGGTATGATGACGGAATAGACAGTTATGCGCCACCTGCACCGCCTCCGCCAGCGTTTGACGCGGCCTTAGGCTGGGGAGGTGATCGGTATTATACCCAAATTTTGGCTGGAGACGGCGATTTAAGTGAACACGTATATGATATTTCATTAGCATACGCGTCTGATAATTTAATTACAATCTCCTGGGATAATACCGGATGGTCAGACTTAATGTCCTCCTGCTGGCTCCAGGATTCCTTTGGCGGCGTGATGTTCAATGTCGATATGTTAACTGCTACCAGTTTGGAATTGACAAACCCGGCATTTAATTTATTAAAACTAAAAGTGACTCCTACTGATTATTCGCCTCCAGCGGATCCTTCGGTTTCAATCACAAGCCCTGCGGATGGGGAAACACTTGCATCAGGTGATTTTAATGTTGAGT
>CAJWIT010000031.1 GCA_913041945.1 uncultured Fidelibacterota bacterium | reverse complement strand
AAAGTAAAATACATATGACCTGATCGATGGTGAAGAAAGTTTGACATCTCTCCCTCTATCCAAACGGAGGGAAAAGATCCTTCCATCAACTCTTTGATTTGGAATGTCAGTTCACTGACTGATAGAATATGGTAATCGCTATTCACGGGGAACTCTTGTTTACATGAATCCTGCCGCCTGGTAAATTCGCACCTGAAATCGGATTAATCTGAAATATTCGATAATGTTGTCTGTTGTGCCAGAACTGAAGGAAAATTCAGAACCAAAAAATATCACGCAACAGCATTCAATTGGTTACCACATTGAAAATGTGGTTCCTGATTATACCTTTTTCTTTTTATGACGATTAGAACGAAGACGTTTTTTACGCTTGTGCGTACTTATTTTCCTCCTCTTTCGTTTTTTACCGCAGGGCATAATACCTCTATTTCAGTTAATTAATCTTATTGAGAATGTCCGTATAACAGCAACTAACCTGCAAATGATATTTCTATGGTTCATTACTTTTTCAAAGATTCATTCACACGTGTTCGCATCTGCTTAGCTGGTTTGAAGGTTGGAACAAACCGTTCCGGCAGGTAGATGGCTTCACCTGTCCCAGGATTTCTAGCTTTTTTCGGCATCCGATGTTTTACACCAAATGTGCCAAATCCCCTGAGTTCTACCCGTTGATTTTCTGTCAACGAATTGATGATTGTTGTCATGACGCCATTCATAACAGCTTCAGTCTCTACCTTTGTCAAACCCGTTGCTTCTGATACGACATTCACTATATCTTGTTTTGTCATAGTTTATTTCTCCCACTGCCAGCGATAGGCCGGTTTCGGCTGGAACCAGGAGCTGGCTGTTTGTTTTGCGTCGCCTAATAAATAATCCAGTAAACCGGATCGTTCTTTTTTAGGGGAAATGACTTTTGGTTTTCCGGATATCTCCGCGAAATTCGCGGCGATCTCAATGGCATTTTCCAAGGTACCCAACGTGTCAACCAATCCCAGATTTAGAGCTTGTTCACCTGTAAAAACACTCCCGTCTGCCAGAGGTTCAACCATACTCTTTTCCAGTGATCTCCCCTCGACGACTGCATCCAAAAATTGCCGGTGCAAATCATAAATCACAGACTGGAATATTTCTCTGTCTCTTTCGGTAACCTCCCGTGTTGGATTTCCCATATCTTTTACCTCACCGCTTTTAACTGTTTCAAAACGGAGGCCAATTTTTTCCAGAAGATCTACCGCCACAGGATATTCCAAAATAACACCGATGCTTCCAATGATCGACCCTCGGTTTGCTACGATCTTTTCACATTCCAACGCTGCATAATAGCCCCCGGAAGCTGCAACAGCTCCCACAGAAGCAATGACAGGCTTCACACCACGAAGGGTTTTCACTTTTTCATAAATTTCCTGAGTCGGAGCTACAGATCCACCAGGACTGTCAATCCTCAACACAATTGCTTTAATATCCTTACGTTCCGCAAAATCATCCAATTCTTTCACGGCTTTTTCTGATGAAAAAATTGCTCCTTCAATTGAAACTATTCCAACTTTTTCACCCAAATGAAGCTTAGTACGATCTATAGAAAAAGAACCGATTTGTACGATAATAAAAAGTAAAAAAATAGCCCCGAGGCTGATCCACACCCAACGATTTACTGATGATTGGTTTTTTAACTTCATCCCTGCTTCACCCATAGAACCAGTTTTTGACCAGGATAAATAACTCCACCATATCTCAATCCATTCCACCGTCTGATATTCCGAGCCCGGGTATTGTAATTTTGAGCAATATGACCAAGTGTATCTCCTCTTTTAACTGTATATACTTTTTTCAAATGCCCACTAGGTCCAGTTGACCGGGCAGAGGCAAGAGCGGCTTTTGAACC
Organism: uncultured Fidelibacterota bacterium; assembly: GCA_913041945.1. GTDB lineage: Bacteria > Fidelibacterota > Marinisomatia > Marinisomatales > UBA8229 > UBA8229. The sequence continues at coordinate 14,237 of CAJWIT010000031.1, read as the reverse complement.
TGGGACGGGTATGGTCAATTTTTGGCCAATTTTTATTTTATGGCGGTTCCGGATTTTATTCACCGAGGCCAAATCATGAATGGAGACACCGTATTTTCTTGAAATAGTCCACAGGCTTTCATTCCTCCTCACTCGATGGACAGTGTACTGAGGAGCAAATCGCTGGCTTTCAGGCAAAGCGTTAAATTTTGCAGTAAATTTGGATTTTGTTCCCTTAGGTAATTTTAATACATACCCGTTTTTATTTGGAGTAGCTGATTGTCTTAATTCCGGATTATATCTCTGAAGTGATCGCATTTTAATACCGGCAGATCTGGCCAATACTGCAAGATCTGCACTTTTTTCCAATTTTACTTCATCATAGGAAAACGAGGAAACTTTAGGAATTGTAAATCCATATTCTTTAGGGGAACTCCCAATGATAGCAGCCGCAAGGAAATAGGGAAGATAGTTCCGGGTTTCTTTTGGAAGGGAATGTAATTGCCAGAAATCGCTTGTCTGATGCAAACGGATTGCCCGATGAATTCTTCCCGATCCGGCATTATATGCAGACAAAGCCAAATACCAGTTATCAAATTCTTTATACAAGTCTTTCAAATAGGTGCAGGCAGCATGGGTTGCTTTTACAGGGTCCCTCCGCTCATCTACATACCATGTTCGTTCTAGTCCATATATTTTACCGGTGGAATAAATAAATTGCCACATTCCGGATGCATTGGCTCTTGAGTATGCTTTTGAATTAAATCCAGATTCAATCATGGCAAGAAACATGAGCTCTTCCGGAAGTTCATGTTCTTTTAAAATTGTTTTTATCAGAACCTCATATTCACCATAGCGTGACAACCATATCTTAAACTGCTTTTTTCCCTTGGTCTGAAAAAATTTAATGAATTGGTCCACTTTTTTATTCCGAATCAAGGGAATATGTCCGTCTCTATCATCAATTATAGTGAACTTTGACAGTCCCATTTCCACTTCTAGAGGTTCGGTAATTTCAGAGATCTCACTCCTCAGTTGTTCAGCCGTAATAGCAATATCTGAAGCTTGAAGGGTCGTAAGACGATGTGTATACACATCAATCAGAGATACTTCATAGCGATTAAATTCCTCCTGATCCTCCGCTGTCATTTCACCCAATTGGTCCGCTTCTGTTAACAGGTTAAAAATCCGGTCCAAATTGTAAATAACTTCCAAAGTATCCTTATGAACATCAGCAATAACAGCATCAGAAAGATAGACCTTTACATCTCTCAGTAATTGTGGAAGACGATTGCCCGTTTCTACAAATTTATTTCCATTGCCATTTGGATACCCGTTAACTGGAGGAATTCCAGGGATAGTCCGTGAAGCGCCAACCTTCAAACTATCCTGGATATTTTCTTCAGACTGGACATTCCCTTGGGCAATAAGAATTGCAACAAAAAAAATGATAATTCCTGTAAGTGATCTATTCAAATGATATTTATGGCTCTTAAAGATGGTGAAGTTAGAAAGCAATCCTCAAAGAATAATACTTTTTCTTTAGATGTTTTATTGTCAGGGAATTTTATCAATAGTTTTTCAGAAATTTGCTATTTCCTTTCTCCCTGAATTTTTTTCAACAAAAGCGTTGTCCCACATCCTTTTCTGAAAGGAAGAATCTTTACAGATCCTCCATTATTTCGAACTTCATCAGCACCAACTACAGAATCTCCAGTATAATCTCCTCCCTTAACGAGGATGTCCGGTTTCAGTTCCTTGATAAGTTCAAGAGGAGTTTCTTCAGCAAAAATAGTCACACCATCTACAACGTGCAAAGCATCAATAATTACCGCACGGTCCTCTTCGGGTTGAACAGGTCGCCCCTCCCCTTTCAGGAGTAATACCGATGCATCACTATTCAAACCGATGATTAGTTTACTCCCAAGGGTCTTCGCTTCCATCAAATAATCAATATGTCCACGGTGAAGTACATCGAAGCAACCATTGGTAAAGACAACCACATCACCAACAGACTGCCATTCCAGTACCTGCTCCTTCGCCTGTAATTTAGTCCAGACAGCCATCCAGGTTTTTTATAATGGACACACCCTGTATACACGGGGTTTACAGAAAAATTTACCTAAATATTTCAAGCCAGCTCTTTGATTCCTAAATGCGGTTGTAACGCCTCAGGAATCTCCACTGTCCCATCTTCCCTTTGGTATGTCTCCAGCAAAGCCACCAGCAATCGGGGTGTTGCCACGCCGGATCCATTCAAAGTATGTACACATTCCACTTTCCGGTTATCCTCTCTTCGATACCGAATATTTCCCCGACGTGCTTGAAAACCCTCAAAATTACTGCAGGAAGATACTTCCAGCCATTTTTTTTCTCCGGGAGCCCATACTTCCAGATCAAAGCATTTTGCAGAAGCAAAACTCAAATCCGCGGTGCATAATTCCACCACCCGGTACCGCAAACCTAAAGCCTGGAGAACTGACTCGGCTTGAGCAGTAAGAGATTCCAGCTCATCATAGGAGGATCCCGGTGTCACATATTTGACCAATTCTACCTTATTAAATTGATGCAGGCGCAGAAATCCATGTGTGTCCTTCCCGTACGATCCTGCCTCGCGGCGGAAACAAGCAGAATATGCTACATACTTAATTGGCAGATCTTCTTCCTCGAGGATTTCATTCCCATGGATTCCAGTAACCGGGACTTCCGCTGTAGGGATCAGGAACAGGTCATCGACTTCAGTATGGTACATATCCTCTTCAAATTTTGGCAATTGACCCGTTGTAACCATGGCTTCCCTGCGCACAACAAACGGAGGGAATACCTCCGTGAATCCGTATGTATCCACATGCATATCCACCATAAAATTAATCAGCGATCTTTCAAGTTTCGCTCCTTTCCCCATATAAAGGGGAAAACCGGAGCCTGATATTTTTGCCCCCCGTTCAAAATCAAACAAGTTGAGACTGGCTCCCAATTCCAAATGGGATTTTGGTGCAAAATCGAATTGATGCTCATCACCCCATTCCCTAATTATCACATTGTCCTCTACATTCTTTCCGATTGGAACAGAATCATGAGGGAGGTTCGGAATTCTCAAAAGCTTGGAATTTAATTGTTCGGCTAAAATCCCAACCTTTTCCTCTAATTCTTTAATCTGCTGGGATACTTTTTTCATAGCCTGGATAGAATCTAATGCATCTTTGCCCGTTCCCTTGGCCTTTCCAATTTCCTCAGAAACCCTATTCCGTTCCGAACGGAGTTCGTTTAGAGAATGTAACAGAGACCGATGCTCATTATCCAAGTTCAGAAGAGAATCAAGATCAATTACTTCTCCTTTATTTTTTGCACCTTTTCTAATTTTGTCGGGTTGTTCCCGTATTAATGATAGATGTATCATAAATTTTTCTATTTAAATTAACCATCGAACCTAAAAAAATCTGTCAGGGATTCCAATAAAAGTGATACGAAATTATTGCAGCGCAGCTGAGTATCACTCTTTTTATGAACTGAGTTTACACAATTATTTCCTTATCATCCACGACCGGTCTGCCAAAGAAAATGTTCGAAATAGAATTTGACTAACGCTCCGGAGGTGCAGTATATTTCCCGGCTTTTTATACATTGATAATCAAATAAATAAATGAATAAAAAACTGACACCACGCTATGTAATTATCAGCCTTGTTCTCCTCTGGGCAGTATATAGTCTTTGGCCAACCGTTCAACTTCAGACACTATCTGAAGCAGAAGTAGAAACAATGCGGGAGGAGGGTAACTATGGGGCCCTTGAATCTAAGACCATCAAACAGGGCTTGGACCTAAAGGGCGGGATGTACATTGTGCTGGAAGTGGATCTGCCTGCTCTCATATCAAACCTAGCCCTAAACCGGGATGAAAAACTAAACCGGGTATTGGAGGATGTAACTGAAAAAATGGATCAGCCTGAAGCAGACTTTTTCGTCCTGCTTACACAGGCTGTTACTGATCACAAACTCCGTCTTCCCCGATATTATCATGAGTATGGTTCCAGCATCGATGAAATTATTACCAACCTGAAAGCACAAGCAGATGATGCGATAAACCGAGTTCTTGAAATTCTTCGGAACCGGGTGGATCAATTCGGTGTGTCCGAACCCACTATCCAAAAACAGGGTGCACACCGAATTATTGTTGAATTAGCAGGAATTCAGGACCCTGAACGAGCCCGTGCCCTGCTCCAAAGTACCGCCCTCCTTGAATTCTTTTTGGTGAAGGATGCAGAGGTAACCAATGATCTTCTGACACGTATTGACAAAGTCCTGAAAGGCAGCGAATCACTTGAAGATCTGGTTGAAGAAACAGAACCGGCAGATTCCATTACAGTAAATGAAGAAACCGATAAAGAGACACCAGTCAGCGATGATAAGACCATTTCAGTAAGTGAACTGTTTGGTGAGACAGAGTCAGATATAACCGATAGTGCTGTTGTAGATCAGCGCCTCTTCGAAGATCGTCCTTTCTCTGCTCTCCTGCGTAATTTTGGAACAGACATCGGTATTCCGGAAAAAAACGTTTATGCTGTGAAAAAAATTATTAATATGCCAGAAGTACAGGAAAGACTCAATGCAGGGAACGGACAGTTCCTCCAAAGCAATGATTCTGAACAAATTACTAATATTGATGGACAGCAAGAAAATATCTTCCGGCTTTATTACCTGGAAAAGGATCCCGAACTTACCGGTGGTGTTATTGAAGAAGCAAATGAACGCCTGGGTTCTCAGGTAGGCGGGCAACCCGTGGTACTCCTAGATATGAATAACGACGGAACAAAACAATGGTCAAGAATTACAGGTGCAAATATCGGCCGAAGGATTGCTATCGTTCTTGATAAAAAAGTTCATATGGCACCATCCATTCGGGAAAAGATATCACAGGGCGGAACCCAGATTGAAGGGTTTGCGGATATAAATGAAGCCAAAGATATTGCTATCGTTCTCCGGGCAGGTGCATTACCTGCTCCGGTCAACATACTTGAGGAACGAATCGTAGGACCATCACTGGGCGCTGATTCTGTAAAAAAAGGTACCTGGTCTGTTCTGGTGGGGTTGGCTCTGGTTCTGCTTTTTATGCTTTTTTATTACAAGATAGCGGGATTAATTGCTGATTTCGCCCTCATCTGGAACATACTCCTTGTTCTTGCAGTTTTAGCATCCCTTCAAGCTACGTTGACCTTGCCTGGAATTGCAGCTTTGATCCTGACAGTTGGTATGTCAATTGATGCCAACGTCATCATTTTTGAACGAATCAGAGAAGAACTCCAGAAAGGAAAATCACCAAAAGCTGCTATTGATGGGGGATATGACCGTGCCCTGACAACAATTATTGACGCGAATATCACAACAGTTATCGCTGCCCTGGTTCTCTATCAATTCGGCACTGGGCCAATCCGGGGTTTTGCAACAGTACTGTTCTGGGGAATAGTTATCAGCATGTTTACAGCAATTTTTGTGACACGTACAATTTTCAATACATTTTCCCAGCGCAAGGGAATTCAGAAGTTGAGTATATGAGATTAATCAAAGAAACCCATATAAAGTTCATGGACCAGAGAAGGTTTGCTTTTGTTCTCTCTGCGGTTGTAATTCTTGCAGGACTAGGATCCCTGGTCTTTCAAGGAGGACCAAAGCTGAGCATCGACTTCAAAGGGGGGACCATGATAGCAGTTACATTTAATGAAGACGCTGACATCACACAAGTCCGTTCTTCACTTTCCCTGGTGGCTATTGAAGGTCAAACCTTTGATCTCAGCAAGGGAGAAATCAAAAGTTTTGGAGATCCGTCAAATATTTCAATTCGGATTTCCCACCATGAAAATGAACCTGAAAATTTTGCCCAGTCTGTTATCAATCACATTTATGAATCATTTCCGGAACATGTGCCTCCAGAGGCTAAGGATTTTATTTTATCCATGGAAAAAGTAGGACCAAAAATCGGCTCTGAATTACGGGGAAAAGCCATTATGGCTATCATATCCGCACTTGCGTTAATCCTCCTTTACATATCAATCCGGTTTGAATTCAGATTCGCCCTTGGAGCCATCGCTGCTCTTGTTCATGATATTGTTGTGACAGTAGGAATATTTTCCATCTTAGGATATGAGATTTCTCTTTCTATAATTGCTGCTTTTCTAACCATCGTTGGGTATTCACTGAATGATACCATAGTTATTTTCGACCGTATCCGCGAAAATGTGAAAAAAAGGCAAAGAGAATCTTATGCAGAAACTGTTGATTACAGCATCAACCGGTCTCTGAGTCGGACTGTAATCACATCATTGACATCGTTTTTAGTTGTGTTGATTCTCTGGCTGTTTGGAGGGGAAGTAATTCATGGATTTGCATTTGCTATGATAATTGGTGTTGTAGTTGGGACATATTCTAGTATTTATATTGCCAGTCCAATTGTGGTGCAACTCCACGCTAGTACACCAACAAAATAAACCTTTCCTTATTATTACGTTAGCTTTGTTGTATCCCCTGTAAATTCCCAGGCTAAACGAAAATTCTAATTACGAAATATTGTCTCTTCCCGGTTGAACCACTTCACACAAAACCACAAACTGAATCCGGCAAGGACAATAAGTGATGCATAAACTTCGCTGAGAAGAATCCAGTTTATTGAGCCGGAAAGCATTTCCTTAGTTGCCAGTGATACATTTAGAATTGGAATCAGTGCTGTAATTTTATTTAATTCCATCCCAGGCGTAAGTCCGATTGCCGCCGGAACAATAATCGCAATATTCAGTGGTGTAACAATACTTTGCGCTTCTTTAAATGACCGTGCATAAATAGACAAGCTGAGAATTGCGGCACTAAAGAAAACCGCAATCGGAATAATCAGTGTCAGGATGAGGGCGACCATTTTCACTCCCAGCATACTACTAATTATATCAAGTATATCAACGGGTATTTCCGGAAACAATTGAACGGCAACATTCAAACTTGCAAAAGAAATCAGGGCTGTAGCGATACCCGCTGTCATAATCACACCAAACTTACCCAATACAATCTCTAGACGGCTTGCAGGGGAAGATAAAATTGTTTCCATGGTCCCTCGTTCTTTTTCTCCGGCCCCTAAATCCAGGCCCGGGTACATGGCACCCATAAATGTAAACAGGATAAACAGATAGGGTAAAAATCCTCCAGCGGTTTCTGCTAACTTTTCCCGCGTGGTAGAAACATCTGTTTTGACGATATCAATTGGATTAAATAAGTTTTTATCTAACCCCAATCGTGATATTCGTTTATCAACAATTTGTTGGTCGTATTGCTCAATTGTTGATATCAACCTTTTTTCTAAAACTCCAAACGCATCATCAGATTTTTTGAAAATCACCCGTACCGTACCCTGTTCATCATTGGAAACAAGTTGATTGAAACCTGAAGTAATAACCACACCTCCATCCAATTCTCCACGTTTAACCAGAATTTCTACACTGTCAACCGGGCAATCCTTTATGAATTGAATCCTTCCTTTTTCTGCAAACATCTGAATCAGTTCCGGAGTAAAATCCCCCCCTATAAAAGCGACTTTGATTTCCTTTTCCATTGCCTTTTTTGCCTGCGCCATCTGTACTTTTGTCATCAACAATATTATCCCAGGTATAAGGATCATGGGAAGAACAATCATCATAAACAGAGTGCGACGATCTCGTAAGCTATCCTTTAATTCCTTTTTGTAGATCGTGATTGTCTTTCTCATTACGCCTCTCCTACCATGTGGATGAATTCATCCTCAAAGGTCTCATGGGTCATTTCAGATTTGAACTTATCTAGCCCTCCATTAAAAAAAAGCGACCCCTTATAGATGATAGCCATATCGTCACATACCTGGTTGACCTCTCCCATTCTGTGACTTGAAAAGATCACAGTTTTTCCTTCATCTTTGCAGGAACGGATCAACTTTATAATTGCACGGGATGTCATTACATCCAAACCAGTAGTCGGTTCATCAAAAACCATCACATCAGGATCATGGATAATAGTCCTGGCAATAGATGTTTTCTGTTTCATCCCGGAACTGAGACGGGCAATTCGTCTGTTGGCAAATTCATGTATTTTGAGCATTTCAAAAATTTTATCTTTTCTACTTTCAAATACAGAGGAATCTATCCCGTGAAGATCTGCAATGTATTTCACCATTTCATATGGTGTTAGGCGGTCATACAAAGCGGTCTGTCCTGTCATAAAACCAATCTTTTCGCGTATTTTCTGTGGATTTTTTTGACAATCGTATCCACCCACCTCAATCGTTCCTGAAGTCGGTTTCAGCATAGTAGCAATCATACGGAGTGTTGTTGTTTTTCCTGCACCATTTGGACCTAACAATGCAAAAATTCTTCCCGGCTGGCATGTGAAACTGATATTGTTAACAGCCCGAAGTGTTTTCCTGTTCTTAAATCCTTCCCCCATCTCCTTTCTAATTTTTCTAGTAAGTTTAAAATCTTTGACAAGATTCTGAACCTGTATCATGTAGTCTGCTCCTTCCTCTTGCTAATTCCCAAATTTGCACTCTTTAGAGTTTACCAATTTATTTTTAACTTTATCGTACTTTTTGTGATGATTAACCAACTTTACACTAGCGTCTATCCCCTTCATATAATCTTAAACCCCGACACAATGAATCTCAGAAAAAATAGATTTCCTTCAAAATGCGTTCAATAATATACACCCAATTTGATTCTCCCTTTGGTACTATGGCAATCGCCAGAACACAAAAAGGAATTTGCCGGGTTTTATTTCCGGAAGAAAAACCGTTTCACAAAACTCTTTCCACCCTTTATCCAAATCAAACTGTAGTTCAAAATCCAGATCCATTCACCAAAGAACTCTCCCAATTAAAACAATACTTTTCCGGAAAGAAGGTACAGTTTGAAGTGACCTTTGACCTCACAATGCCTCCTTTTTATTCTGAGGTACTCACGGAAGTACACAAAATCCCTTACGGGGAAACGGCATCATACAAGGACATTGCCGAGCGGGTCAGAAATCCAGGTGCGGTTCGGGCAGTTGGAAGTGCCAATGCACAAAACCCGGTCCCCATCATCATTCCCTGCCACCGGGTAATCGCTCATGATGGTTCTCTGGGCGGATATGGAGGAAATCTGGATAAAAAATATTTTTTGTTAAGGCTGGAGGAAGCAATTTGAATAAAAACCAAATGTTTTTCCTCTTCACCTTTTCATATGATTTTCAAACATCTTTAATTAGTTTCATACAAATGTTTTGAACACTTTACCCTACGAATGAAAGGAAATCATGTGGCAACACTTTAAAAAGGTTATTCTTGCGGGTCTCTTTGCAATCGCTCCCATCGCGCTGACGTACTGGATTCTGAAAATTACTTTTGAATCCCTGGATAATTTCACATCCCCATTCCTGAGAAAGGTAAATATTGACATTCCAGGATTAGGCCTCCTCCTGACTCTGCTTCTCATTTATACTCTAGGATTATTTGTGACGAATGTACTTGGTAAAAAATTGTTTTCATGGGGTGAACGAATACTCACGAACATTCCTATTGTAAAATCTATCTACTCAACTATTAGACAGATTACACGGACGTTTTCTGGAACTGCCAACCAGAATTTTCAAAGTGTTGTATACGTAGAATATCCCCGAAAAAAACTCTGGACCCTCGCATTTGTCACCGGGACTTCCGTAAATGAACAAAAGTTGGAATTTTACCATCTCTTTGTTCCTACCACACCAAACCCCACGTCAGGTATTTTTATCATGATACCAAAAGAAGATACCCTCCCTGCAGAGATGACTGTAGAAGAAGCATTAAAGACAGTTATTTCAGGGGGAATGCTTGCTCCGGGAAATCATAAAATAAGCTAAAACAACCCACTTGGGAATTTATTACATAGATGGCAAACGGTTTTATCAATCTTTGTCTGCTGGAATCAGACGTCTTTTAACCCGGCAGGATTATCTGAATAAAATCAATGTCTTTCCTGTTCCTGACGGTGATACAGGAACCAACATGGGATTTACCATGTCTGCTGTCGAAAGCAGTTTTAATATAGAAGATAATGTATCTATCTCTCAGGCTGCTGAAGGAATTTCAGAATTAACCATCAATAATGCCAGAGGCAATTCCGGTGCGATTCTCGCACAATTTTTTACCGGTTTTTCCGAGGGTGTAAAGGATAAATATAAACTTACACCTTTAGAATTCTCCCATGCTTTGCAGATAGCAAAACAGTACTCCTATGACGCTTTGATGAAACCAAAGGAAGGGACGATTTTGACCGTCATCAGTGATTGGATAAATGCCATACATAAGGTTAGTTCCAATACAACGGATTTTAAAAAAATATTAACCCATGGACTTAATGAAGCATTAATATCACTTTCTGAAACACCTAAAAAACTGGATGTCCTTTCAAAAGCCGGAGTCGTTGACGCAGGTGCCCAGGGATTTGTAGATATTCTTGAAGGCATAAACAACTTCATTCACAGCGGAATCGTTGAAGAAAGGACTACGGAGGCAATCGTTGAGACACCTTCTGTGATAGAATCCATTTCTTTTAATGAAAAATACAGGTTTTGTACTGAATGTCTCATCAGTGGAAATGATCTGGACAGGTCTAAATTGAAATCAAAATTAACCGAATGGGGTGATTCAATCGTGGTTGCAGGCAGTAATTCCAGGATGAAAATACATATTCATACCGATCAACCAAAAAAAGTGATTCATATGTGTCAGACCTTTGGTACGGTTTCTGATGAAAAGGCGGATGATATGATTAGACAACAGCATGATGCCCACGGAATTCATCAGGAGATTGCTGTTCTGGTAGATTCAGGTTGTGATCTTCCAGAAGATATTCTCCGAAAATATAACATTCATATGATTCCGGTAAGATTAAATTTCGGTCCAGAACATTTCGTAGATAAAATGACCATCACTTCCGGTGAATTTTGGGAAAAATTAGAAACGAACCCTCATCATCCTCAAACCTCGCAACCCACACCAGGAGATTTTTTACGTCAGTATCAATTATTGTCCAGCCATTATAAACAGGCTGTTTCAATACACATTCCGGCAAATGTAAGCGGAACCTACCAGTCAGCCCTGCTCGCTTCTGAAAAACTGGATTCCATGCCCATCTCTGTGATTGACTCTCGCAGCGGATCCATAGGACTGGGATTGATCGCTATTCGAATTGCAGAAGCCATAATAGCGGGAAAAACGATGAACGAAATTCATACAATTACTGAAGAGGCTATTAAAAATACCACTCTTTATGTCGGGCTGAAAACACTTGATTTTGTAGTCAGAGGAGGACGGCTTCCCGCATCGGTAAAGAAAATTGCTGACTTGCTGAGGATAAACCCTATCCTGTCGTTCACTTCAAAAGGAATTAAACCCGTGGGAAAAACGTTCGGACGGAAAAATATTTTGGGAAAATTTAAAAAATATGTTGAAAAAACAATTAACTGGAACCAACCGTTAAGAATTGGAATTTCTCATGCTAATTTCGAAGAAAAAGCATTTGAGTTCCGGGATGATTTCGTACAAAAAGTCGGGAAGGAAAATGTTTTTGTGTCAGAAGTTGGTCCAGGTCTGGGTGCTCATGCAGGTCCCGGGGCAATGATTATAGCAATCCAAATTCTTAGAGATTCCCTCAATGATTAATTCCTGGATCATTTTCACCCTTATTTTATTTCTAAGCTATGTGACCGGATCTACTCCAACCAGCATCATTGTAGGGAAAGTGTTCAAGAGGATCGACATCCGTGAACACGGCAGCGGAAATGCCGGAGGTACAAATGTCTTCCGCGTGCTGGGATGGAAACCTGCATTGGTGGTTATTATTGTGGATGTGTTCAAAGGATGGCTGCCACCTGCAATTTTTGCAGTTCATTTCATTGATTACATGCCTGTTCCTGACTTAGGATTGATCCAAATCCTTTGCGGCTTTGCATCTGTCCTGGGACATACCTACACCATTTTTGCTGGATTTAAAGGAGGTAAAGGCGTGGGCACCTTAGGGGGAATGCTTATAGCACTATTCCCCATTGCACTGCCCCTCTGCCTCTTTGTATTTGCACTTACACTGATTATAACAGGATACGTTTCAGTCGGGTCCATACTGGCGTCTGCATCACTGCCAGTCTTTCTGTTAATACTTCCTGTTGTTTCATCAATATCACCGCCCTCTCTTTCGTTACTGGTTTTTTCTCTGTTAGTCCCCTGGTTTATCATATTTACTCATAGGAGCAATATCACAAGGCTGCGCTCTGGAGAAGAAAATCGCTTTGAGAAAGCGATGATATTCAAGAAAAAAAATTAAGCTAGAATTTTTGACCCACTGAAAAGTGGAATGAAGATTCTACTGCTTTCCCTTTATAGAAAGACCAACCATAATCCAATCGAATATTTCCTGCCAATGCCACTGGCATGCGGATTCCTAGTCCAGTACCGTACATAGGGCTTGCTTTTGATAAGTCATTCCAATTATCACCGGCAACACCGCCATCAATAAATAATACTGCCTGAAGGCCCAATTCAGATTTTACAGGACCAAAGAGTGTTGGCTGTTCAATGGAAAAGCGGGGTATAACAGTTTGCCGAAATTCCAATGAGGAAACGGCACTATAAAACCCAAATCTATACGGTTGTCTTCCCTGTTCGTAAAGCTTTCGAGTTTCTATTTTCCAGCCGCGCACGGAATAACCACCGCCCAAGCCATACAAAAACATCTCTTCGTAAAGGTCGCCATGGGTGGAATTCAATGTCAGATTTGCACCAAGAGTCGTTTTGCGTTCACCCTTAATGGGTGAAGCATATGCACTGTAAGACTGGGTCCAAAACAGTGAATTGCCCTTAATATTGAAGTATTTGAAATACTGGGCAAAGTGATATATATATATCCCTTTTGAAGGGTCATTATAAATATCACGTGTGTCAAAAGCAAAACTGCCTTGGGGCGCAAAATAATAATATTTACTAGTGGTACTGTCGCCTATAAAATCCTTTTTTTCATATTCAAAACCGACACTGATTCGTTTTTGATAACCAAAGTAGCGACCAATATTGATCTCAAAACTAGATACCTGTCGTTCATAGGGTAAAAAAACATGGTTGGAAAAATGTTTGCCTACCCCGAGGCTTAAGGATACATGGTCACCAAAAATCCAGGGATTATTAAAATCAAAACCGTAGGCATCCACACCGCCAATCAGCCCACCAATTGTTAATGATTCATTGCGTCCTCTTACATTTTTTACTACTCCACCAAAGACTATAGACCAACCAGTGTCTTCTTCATATGATGGTGCCAAAACGGGGAAAAAACGGCTCGATTCTATCACATTATATTTAAGCCTTACCGTTCCATTTTCAAGTGGGACCGCCTGCCAACCAACAAGACTGTAAATACCAAGATTTTCGATCCGATTTCGATCTGCAACTGCAATTGTACTGTCCAGGAGAACACCTGTGGGATGTTGGATCTCCCGAAGAATGACATATTTTTTTGTTACTTCATTCCCTATAATCTGAATTTCCGAGACCAAGGGATCCTGTCCGAAAATAATTGTAACCAGAAAAAATAATGATAGCGTGAGTTGGATTAGTGGAAACTTCATTCCCAGTACACAGTAAGTTAATTTAACTCTTATTAAAGATAAAACAGGTTTTGATAACCGAAATACTTTAAAAAAAAAGGCCTTCAAAATGAAGGCCTTTTCTCTATCAACAAAGTTCAGTATTATTTACGACCCCGCGCCATTTTTGCCCGAGCAACATTACCGCCTTTATCTATAAAATAAAGCCAACCAGATTCACGACTTACTCCTGCATTGGCTACTTTTTCAGCATTTCCGCCGCCTTTACCGGCTCGCGCCATTTTTGAACGCCACACATTACCATCTTTTCCAAGGTAATAAAGATATCCTTTTTCTTTTGAAACTCCTGTATTTCTTACAACTTCAGCCATAACTGTTACTCCTTTTAGCTATTGGTTAATGAAAAACAATTAAATTTTTATCTTGTCGACGGAAAGTGTACTACTGGATGCTTATAAATGTCAAGATTTTTCTCGTCGAAGCACCGACGATAATATTTTGAGGTATTTTTATATAATTAGGGTAATTTTAGCCTGTCTATTTAAATGGATTAAAAAAGTATGCCCCGGTAGCTCAGCTGGATAGAGCAACAGCCTTCTAAGCTGTAGGCCACAGGTTCGAATCCTGTCCGGGGTAC